>JBKHYE010000138.1:0-15200 GCA_046565705.1 Actinomycetes bacterium | reverse complement strand
GGCTGAGTTCGCCGACGGTGCCGTTCCTGCAGCTGGCCGTGATGCGGGCCGGCGCTGCCGGGTCACGACGAGCCGCCCTGGCGGCGCGCCAGCAACCTCGGCGCACCACGCGCATGGAGACGGCCCTCGTCGGCTTCGCCGGCGTCGCCGCCCTCCGGGTCACGGGCCCGACACGGCGAGCTCGGGTGTGTGCCACCTGCCTGCGCGTGCATCCGACACGTCCCGACAACCCCCGCCGACGGCGCGGGCGGGCCGACCACGTCGGCGAGCGACGGGGGAGAAGCCAACAGGAGACGGCTCAGCAAGTAGCTCTCTGCACCGCTGAACTCCTATGGGTGCGAACCGGGAAAGCGTCGGTGCGATAAGGCGATCGAGTGCCATGTCGACATCTCTTGCGCCGCCCTGTGGAAGCGGCCAGAGACGTCATCCGCTGCTTACGCTGCAGCATGTCGACACATCGACCGGTCCTGGCCGCCGCCGGCCGACGTATCGACAAGGCGACGTAGCGCGACATCACTTCAACCTTGCAGCGAGTAGGACGTCTGCCGACCGATCGGTGTGTCGGCACCTCAACTCGTCGGCGGGTGGCTAGGGCGGCAGGCCCGTGTGTCGCTGAGTCGCTGAGCTGTCGAACCGTCGAACTGCTGGGTCGTCACGGCGATTCGTCGAAGGACCCGCGGGGCGACGCGTCGCCCTGTCGCGATCTCGTTAGAGTGCCGCGAGTTGAGGACGGAGGCGGCGGGTGGCAGTGCGTGCGGTTCGAGGCGCGATCCAGGTCGAGCACGACGACCGGCAAGAGGTGCTCGACGCCACGACAGAGCTCCTGACTGCCGTGCTCGCCCGCAACGGGCTGTCGCCTGACGACCTCATCAGCGTCGTCTTCACGGCGACTCCCGACCTCACGTCTGAGTTCCCTGCCTACGCGGCACGGCAGATGGGGATCACGGACGTCCCGCTGCTGTGCGCCACGGAGATCGCCGTACCGGGGGCCATGCCGCGGGTGCTGCGGCTGCTTGCGCACGTCGAGACGCCGCTGGCACGGGCCGACGTCCGGCACGTCTACCTGCGGGGAGCGGCCGCGCTGCGCACGGACCTGCCCACGTGACGCCGAAGGGCAGGGAGTCGGGCCGGGGACGGGACGTCCTGGCCTCCCAGCGGTGGCCCACCCTGCTGCCCGCTGCCTCGTCGACTGACGGCGACCCTCAGGACGGACGGACGCTACCGCCGTACTGCGCCGCACGGCGGTTCGCCTCCACGACGAGCGGCCCGACGCGTCGCCGGCGTGGTCGTGCGACGCCGCGGGCGACGCGCGTCCGCGCTCCCCGGCGACAGCCGGTACGCAAGCCGCCGCCGCGTCATGGACAGCGCTGCGCCGCCGACGGCACGGAGCGGGCCGCCGCGGTGCTCGGCCGTGACGGCGCGGACGGCTGCCAGCGGGGCACGGCGTGGCTGTGACAGCTCCGGCGTCGGTCCTCGTCGTCGGGGCGGGCCTGATCGGGACATCGCTCGGCCTCGCACTCCGCGACGTCGCCGACGTGCTCTTGGCCGATCAGGACGAGCGGCACCTGCAGGCCGCGGTCGGCCGCGGCGCAGGCGTCGTCTGGGACGGCGCGACAGGTGTCGATCTCGCCATCGTGTGCATCCCACCGGCCCAGACGCCCGCCGCCATTCAGTCTCTCTTGGTGCGCGACCTCGCCGCCATCGTCAGCCATGTAGCGAGCGTTCAGTCTAGAGTTCAAGCAGAGGTCGAGACTGCGGTCCCCTTCGACGCGCAGCGCCGTGTCTGCGGCGGCCATCCGATGGCCGGACGCGAGTTCCGCGGTCCGGCCGCCGCGAGCGCGCGGCTGTTCGTCGACCGCCCCTGGGCGGTGTGCGCCTCCGAGCGCTCGTCCGTCGAGGCCGTCGAGGCCGTCAGGTGGGTGGCAGAGTCGGCCGGTGCCGTTCCGCTCGAGATGACGCCCGAGGAGCACGACGCCGCCGTCGCGCTCGTCAGCCACTTGCCGCAGGCGGCGTCGAGCGCGCTGGCTGCGCGTCTGCTCGCTGCGCCCGACGACGGCCGCGTGCTCGCGCTCGCCGGGCCGGGCGTCCAGGACGCCACGCGCATCGCGGCCAGCGACGCCGACCTGTGGGTGGACGTCCTCCGCGGCAACGCAGGGCGAGTCGCCCCGCTGGTCCGCGACGTCGCCGGCGACCTGCTCGCGGTGGCCGAGGCCCTCGACGCCCTGGCCGCCGATCCCGACGACAGCGCCGCCCTCGCCGTCGTCCGCGACGTCCTGGTTCGGGGAGCGGAGGGACGCGCCCGGCTGCCGCTGAAGGAGCGCGCGCGCGATCGCGTCCTCGCGACCGTGGTCGTCAGCCTTCCCGACCGTCCCGGGCAGTTGGCGGCCGTGCTGAGCTCCGCCGCTGAGGCAGGCGTCAACGTCGAGGACGTCCGCGTCGAGCACCTGCCCGGCCGGCCGCGGGGGCTGCTCGAGCTGGTCGTCGACACCGCCGAGGTCGAACCGGCGCAGCGGGCGTTGGCCGCGGCGGGGTTCGAGGTCCTCGAGGCCTGACGCCGCTCGAGCGGTGCGGGCGGCGCCCACGGCTAACCTGGCGCCGTCCGCCCGACCAGCTTGGAGCCCGCCCGTGACCACGCGCGCCGTCGCCCTCGACGGCCCCTCCGGGTCGGGCAAGAGCACCGTCGCCCGACGCGTCGCCCGCGCGCTGGGCTGGCGCTACGTCGACACCGGCGCGACCTACCGCGCCGCCACGCTCGCGGTGCTTCGCGCGGGGGCCGACCTGCAGGACGCCGACGCGGTCACCGCGGTCGTCGATGCAGCCCGCATCGAGCAGGTCAGCGACCCGGACGCCTGCGCGACCAAGCTCGACGGCGTCGACGTCAGCGCCGAGATCCGCGGGCCTGCCGTCACTGCGGCGGTGAGCGCCGTCAGCGCCGTGCCGCAGGTCCGCGAGCGCCTCGTGCGGCTGCAGCGCGAGCTCGCCGGTGCCGACGGCGCGGTGGTGGAGGGGCGAGACATCGCGGCAGTCGTGCTGCCGGACGCTGCCGTGAAGGTCTACCTCGACGCGTCCCCCGCGGAGCGTGCCCGGCGCCGCGCGCGCGACAGCGAGGCCGGTGTCGCGCTCGACGGCGCCGACCCGACGGAGCTGGAGAGCGCTGTCGCTGCCGACCTGGCCCGGCGGGACGCTCTCGACAGCGGGCGCGCCACCAGCCCGCTCGCCGTCGCCCCGGGCGCTGTCGTGCTCGACAGCAGTGCGCTCGACGCAGACGCCGTCGTCGCCCGTGTGCTCGGTCTCGTCGAGGCCGCCGGGCTCACCCGCGAGGGCACACCATGACGACCGCGACACCTGTCCTGCCGCTGCGCCGCGACGTGCCGACGACGTCGAACGCCGTCGTCTCCGCAGCCTGCCGACTGCTCGGCGGCGCCCTGGCGCGGACCCTGTTCGCCGTACGCGTCGAGGGTGGCGAGCACGTTCCGGCGGGCGGTCCCGTCCTCCTCGCCGGGAACCACAGCGGCTTCCTCGACGGGCCGCTCGTGTTCCTGCTCGCGCCGCGTCGCACCGGCGTGCTCGCCAAGTCCGAGATCTTCGTCGGTCCGTGGCCACGGCTGTGGGGGTGGCTCGACGTCGTCCCCGTCCACCGCGGCACGGCCGACCGCTCGGCCCTGCGGGCGGCGCTGGCGGTCCTCACCCGCGGCGGCGCGCTGACGGTCTTCCCCGAGGGGACACGGGGGAGCGGCAGCCTCGACACGGTGACCGACGGCGTCGCGTGGCTGGCGCTGCGCAGCGGGGCTGACGTCGTCCCGGTGGCCCTGTCGGGGACCGCCGAGGCCCTGCCGCGCGGGACCTGGCGACCCCGCCTGCGTGCGCGCGTCACCCTCCGGTTCGGACCACCGCTCGCCATCGACACCAGCGGCGACCCACGGACGCGCAGCACGGTCCGGGCCGTCGCCGAGCAGATCCGGGTGCAGCTGGTCGAGCACGTCGCGGCGGCCGCCAGATGACGTCGGCACCGGGGCCCGACGCCGCGGCCGACGCGCCCGTCCTGGCCGTCGTGGGACGGCCCAACGTCGGCAAGTCGACGCTGGTGAACCGGATCCTCGGCCGCCGTGAAGCGGTCGTGCAGGACGTTCCCGGCGTGACGCGCGACCGTGTGGCCTACGACGCCCAGTGGCGCGGCCGGCGGTTCACCGTCGTCGACACCGGCGGTTGGGACCCCGACGCCCTCGGGCTGCAGAAGGCGGTCGCCGCGCAGGCCGAAGTAGCTGTGACTGCGGCGGACGCGGTGCTGTTCGTCGTCGACAGCACGGTGGGCGCCACCGACGCCGACGAGGCCGTCGTCAAGGTGCTGCGCCGGTCCGGCAAGCCAGTGGTGCTCGTCGCGAACAAGGTCGACGACGAGCGCGGTGAGGCCGACGCAGCCATGCTGTGGTCGCTCGGGCTCGGTGAGCCGCACCCGGTGTCGGCGCTGCACGGGCGCGGCAGCGGCGACCTGCTCGACGCCGTCCTCGACGCCCTGCCCGAGACGCCCGCCGAGCGGTTCGACGAGGAGACGGGGCCTCGCCGCGTCGCCCTGGTGGGACGGCCGAACGTGGGCAAGAGCTCGCTGCTGAACCGGCTCGCCGGCGAGACGCGCGACGTCGTCGACAGCGCGGCGGGCACGACCCGCGACCCGGTCGACTCGCTCGTCGACCTGGCCGGGACGACGTACCGCTTCGTCGACACGGCGGGTCTGCGCCGGAGGGTCGCGCACGCCAGCGGCGCGGAGTACTACTCATCGCTGCGCACGTCGGCCGCGATCGACGCCGCCGAGGTGGCGCTCGTCCTGCTGGACGCCTCCGAGCCGATCAGCGAGCAGGACCAGCGCATCATCGGCATGGTCGTCGAGGCCGGTCGCGCGCTCGTCCTGGCCTTCAACAAGTGGGACCTGGTCGACGACGACCGGCGGCCGCAGCTGGAGAAGGAGATCGACCGCGAGCTCGCGCGGGTGCGGTGGGCACCGCGGGTCAACGTCTCCGCGCTGACCGGCCGCGCCGTCGACAAGCTGGCGCCGGCCATCGAGACGGCGCTCGACGGCTGGGAGTCGCGCGTGCCGACCGGCCGGCTCAACACCTGGATCGGCGAGCTCATCGCCCAGACACCGCCTCCGGTCCGCGGCGGCAAGCAGCCCAAGGTGCTGTTCGCGACGCAGGCCGCGACGCGACCGCCGCGGTTCGTGCTCCACACGTCCGGCTTCCTCGAGGCCGGCTACCGGCGCTTCCTCGAGCGGCGGCTCCGCGAGGACTTCGGCTTCGTCGGGAGCCCGGTCGAGGTGAGCGTGCGGGTGCGCGAGAAGCGCGGGAAGCGCTAGTCCACAGGCACGCCCGTAGTTGTCGCACGGCGGTCCGACCATCGCTGCAGTCGATACAGGGGGACTGCCGTGACCGAGCCGTCGTTGCCACCGCTGCCGCCGGGAGTCGATGCCGAGGCTCTCGTCGACGCCGTCGCCCGCAGCCGCTCCTGGCGGGGCGTATTGCGCTCGTTCGGGTTGACCTCGACGCACAAGGGTCGGCAGATGCGGACGTGGTGCGACGCCGCGGGAATCGACTACAGCCACTTCGCGACATGGTCGTGGGACCGGCGCGCGCTCCGTACTGCCGTCGAGACGTCCACGTCGTGGCCCGAGCTGATCGAGCGGCTCGGCATCGGGGCCGACAGCGGGTCGGCGCGCAGCTCGATCAGGCGCAGATGCCTCGAGCAGGGCATCGACCTCGCCGGCGTCGAGAGCACGGCACCTTCGCCCGCCGACGACGTGATGCCACGCTGCGACCTCAGCCGTCTCCGCTCGGCCGGTGGGCACCTCGTCGCGGCCTACTGCACGCTCGCCGGCTGGCGGGTGTCCTGGCCGCTCGAGCCCGTCTCGTACGACCTGCTCGCGGAGGACGCGGCGCGGCGGGTTCGACGCATCCAGGTCAAGACGACGACGCGCCGGGACGGCGACAGCTGGTCGTGCGGCATCAGCAGGAGCACGTACGTCTCCGGCGGCGGCAAGGTGCGTGCCACCTACGAGCCCGAGGAGTTCGACGACTTCGGCATCGTCGACGGCGACTTGCGGGTGTACCTCGTGCCGGCGGCTCTCGTGGCCGGTCGGACACAGCTCACGCTGCGTCGTTACCGGTCGTTCGAGCTCGTCGTGCCGCCGGCGCACCGGAGCTGACGTCTCAGCTGTGTCGGGCTGACAGGATTTGAACCTGCGACCTCTGCACCCCCAGTGCAGCGCGCTAACCAAGCTGCGCCACAGCCCGTGGAGCAGCCAGCACTCTACAAGAGCAGCAGGCACGGCCCCGGCTCGGCGGGCCGTCGGGGACGCGTGCGCCGCGCTATGTTCGCCCGGTCGCAGGCCGGAGGGGCAGGGGTGGCTGAGCAGCTCGCAGGTCCGCCCGACGAGCACGTCTCCGAGCGCATCTGGACCGTGCCGAACCTGCTGTCGATGCTGCGGCTCCTCGGCGTGCCGGTCTTCCTCTGGCTCGTCCTCGTCGTCGAGCGCGACGGTCTGGCGATCCTGCTGCTCATGGCGTCGGGCATCACGGACTGGCTCGACGGCCAGATCGCCCGCAGGTACGGGCTCTACACCAGGCTCGGGCAGCTGCTCGACCCGCTGGCCGATCGGCTCTACATCCTCGCGACACTGGCCGGGCTGGTGCTCCGAGACGGGTTCCCGTGGTGGTGGGCCGCGGCGCTGGTCGGGCGCGACGTCGTCCTCGGCGTGACGACGCTGCCGTACCTGCGCAGGCACGGGTACGGGCCGCTGCCCGTGCACTTCCTCGGCAAGGCGGCGACGTTCAACCTGCTGTTCGCGTTCCCGATGCTGCTCGCAGCGCTGCCCGGGAACGAGGGGCTGCTCGCCGACGTCTTCCGTCCGCTCGGGTGGGCGTTCGCGACCTGGGGGAGCGTCCTCTACATGTGGGCCGGCGTGCTGTACGTCGTGCAGGTGCGTCAGGTCGTGCTCGCCGCGAAGCGCGAGGCCGTCGGCGAGCCACCAGCAGGACCGGCGACGACGGCGACGTGAGCGTCAAGGCGGTCGTCATGGCAGGCGGGGAGGGATCGCGCCTGCGCCCCATGACGGCCAACCAGCCCAAGCCGCTGCTGCCGGTGGTCAACCGGCCGCTGATGGAGCACGTGCTGCGCCTGCTCAAGCGGCACGGCTTCGACGAGACCGTCGTGACGGTGCAGTTCCTCGCCAGCCTGGTGCGGTCGTACTTCGGTGACGGCGAGGAGCTGGGCATGACCCTGAGCTACGCGACCGAGGAGCGCCCGCTCGGCACCGCGGGCTCGGTCAAGAACGCCGAGCAAGCGCTGGCCGACGACACCTTCCTCGTCATGAGCGGGGACGCGCTCACCGACGTCGACCTCTCTGCGGTCGTCGCCGCGCACCGGGCCCGCGGGTCCCTGGTGACCGTCTGCCTCGCCCGCAGGCCCGACCCGCTCGAGTTCGGCATCGTGATCACCGGCGACGACGGGCGGATCGAGCGCTTCCTGGAGAAGCCGACGTGGGGGCAGGTCTTCTCCGACACGGTGAACACCGGCATCTACGTCATGGAGCCCGAGGTCTTCGACACCGTGCCGCCCGGCGAGGTCGTCGACTGGGCGGCGGACGTCTTTCCCGCACTGCTCGCCGCGGGCGCACCGCTGCACGGCGTCGTGCTCGACGGCTACTGGGAGGACGTCGGCACGCACGAGAGCTACCGCAAGGCGAACGCCGATGCGCTTCACCGTCGAGTGGAGGTCGAGATAGGTGGCTTCGAGGTGTCACCCGGCGTCTGGGTGGGTGAGGGCGCCCAGATCGACCCGGAGGCCGAGCTGGTCGGGCCCTGCTGCATCGGCCCGTTCGCCAAGATCGAGGCCGGCGCGCGCATCGGCGAGCTCACCGTCCTCGGCAGCGACGTCGTGGTGAAGGAGGGCGCCGTGCTCGAGCGCGCCGTCGTCCACGACAACGCCTTCGTCGGCCCGTCGGTCAGCCTGCGCGGCTGTGTGATCGGCAAGAACACCGACCTCATGCGCGCCGTGCGCGTCGAGGAGGGCGCCGTCGTCGGCGACGAGTGCGTGGTGGAGGAGGAGGCGTTCCTCTCCAACGACGTGAAGGTCTACCCGTTCAAGACCATCGAGGCCGGCGCCGTCGTGAACACCAGCGTCATCTGGGAGAGCCGCGGCACCAGCGCGCTGTTCGGCCCGCGCGGTGTGTCCGGCCTCGTGAACGTCGAGATCACTCCCGAGTTCGTCGTCCGGCTGGCGTCGGCGTACGCCACGACCCTCGAGAAGGGCAGCGTCGTCACGACGGCGCGCGACGCCTCGCGGGCGTCCCGCGCCCTGGTCCGCGCCGTGATCGCGGCGCTGACCGCCAGCGCGATCGACGTCCGTGACCTCGAGGTCACGCCCGTCCCCGTCGCACGCTTCGCCACCGCGACGACGGACGCCGTCGGCGGCGTGGTCGTGCGGACGACGCCCGGCGACGCCCAGTCCGTCGACATCCTGTTCCTCGACGGCACCGGAGCCGACCTGTCGCCGGTGGCGCAGCGCCGGCTCGAGCGGGTGCTGAGCCGGCAGGAGTTCCGCCGCGCGTTCCCCGGCGAGATCGCCGAGCTGACGTTCCCCGCCCGGGTCGTCGACACCTACACCCGCGAGCTGCTGCGCAGCGTCGACGTGTCGGGCGTCGCCGACGCCGGCCTGAAGGTCGTGCTCGACGCTGCCGGCGGCTCGGCCTCACTCACCCTCCCGTCGCTCCTCGGACATCTCGACGTCGATGTGCTCACCGTCGACAACAGGTTGAGCGAGGAGGCGGCTCAGGGCTCCCTCGCCGAGCACCTGCGCCGGCTGGAGCGGCTCGGCGACCTCGTGGCGAGCTCAGGCGCGGCCTTCGGCGTGCGATTCGACAGCGTGGGGGAGCGGATCGCGGTGGTCGACGAGCACGGGCGGCTCGTGCACGACGACCGGGCCCTGCTCGTCCTGCTCGACCTGGTGGCCGCGGAGCGGCACCGCGGCGTCGTCGCCCTGCCGGTCACGACCACGCGCATCGCCGAGCAGGTCGCCGGCTTCCACGGCACCGACGTGCTGTGGACGTCCTCGTCGGCCCACGACCTGACGAGGGCGGCCACCCGACCCGACGTGCTGTTCGCCGGTGACGGCCGCGGCGGCTTCGTCGTCCCCGAGTTCTCCTCGGCCATCGACGGCATCGCCGCCTTCGTCCGCCTGCTCGGGCTCGTCGCGCGCACCCGGCTGACGCTGTCGCAGATCGACGCCCGCATCCCGCACGCCAACGTCGTCCGGCGCGCCGTCCCGACGCCGTGGGCCGTCAAGGGCCGCATCATGCGCGCGGTCGTCGAGGCCGCCGGCGACCGCGAGATCGACACCACCGACGGCGTGCGCGTCGTCGAGAGCGACGGCAGCTGGGCGCTCGTGCTGCCCGACCCGGCGTCAGCCGTGACGCACCTGTGGGCCGAGGCGCCGACGGCCGCCGCCGCCACCGGGCTGCTGGCTCACTGGGCGGGCGTCGTCGAGCGGGCCGGGACGGACCCGCACTGAGGCAGGATGGCGCCGTGAGCACGTCCCCTGGCCGAGCCGACGCGCCGCCGCGCCGGGTCGACGGGTCGATGTCGCTGCTCGTCGACGTCATGAGCAACACGCTCGACGAGGCCTACGCCGAGCGCGCGAAGCGCCGGGCCGGCACGACGGCCGACCCCGGCGGCGCACCGCCAGCGCCCTCACGACCGACCGGCCGCCTCGCCGGGGCCTTGGCGCTCGTCCTGCTCGGCCTGGTCACCGGCACGGCCGTCGGCCAGGTCCGCGAGCGCGCGGCCGGCAACGAGGGACTGCGCGAGCAGCTCGCCGCCGAGGTCGCCGAGCGCGACGCGCTCAGCGACGACCTCAGCGGTCGCGCCGCCGAGCTGCGCGCGGAGGTCAACGCCCTGCGCGACGCCGCCCTCGACGCCGGCACCGCCGGCCAGCGCCTGGCCGACCAGGTGCAGGCGCTCGAGGTCGCCGCCGGCACCGCGGCCGTCGTCGGACCGGGCATCCTGCTCACCGTGGACGACGCCCCGGTGGACGCGCCGACGGAGCAGGACGCCGTCCTGCGCGGCGGCACCCCCCTCGACGGCAGGGTGCTCGACCGCGACCTCCAGGAGATCGTGAACGGGTTGTGGGCCGCAGGGGCCGAGGCCGTCGCGGTCAACGGCGTCCGGCTGTCGGCCCGCTCCGCCATCCGCAGCGCCGGCGAGGCGGTGCTGGTGGACTTCCGTCCCGTGAGCCCGCCCTACCGGATCGAGGCGATCGGCCGGCCGGCCGACCTCGAGGTCGGCTTCGCCGACGGACGAGCCGGCCGCTACCTCGAGACGCTCACCAGCATCAGCGGCATCAGCTACGAGCTCGAGCGCGCCGACCGGCTGGAGCTCACCGGGGCCACCGAGCCGCAGCTGCGCGCCGTCCAGCTCCGGGAGCCGCCGTGATCCCCGCCCTCGCGCTGGTCGTCGGCGTGGTGCTCGGCCTCGTGCTCGAGCCGACGGTCCCCGCAGCGCTGCAGCCCTACCTGCCGATCGCCGTGGTCGCGGCGCTCGACGCCGTGTTCGGCGCCGTCCGTGCGCAGCTCGACGGGATCTTCGACGAGCGCGTGTTCGTCGTGTCCTTCGTGAGCAACGTCCTCGTCGCCGGGCTGGTGGTCTTCCTCGGCGACCAGCTCGGCGTCGGCGGTCAGCTGTCCACCGGCGTTGTCGTCGTCCTCGGCATCCGGATCTTCAGCAACGCCGCCGCGATCCGCCGGCACGTGTTCGGGTCATGAGGGCCGACGGCGAGCGCGTGCCCGCTCCGCGGTCGGGCGGCGAGCGGCTGCGCCGGCTGCTGTGGCCGCGCGTGCGCGGCGTCGACCTGCTCGTCGCCGCGCTGCTCGCGCTGCTCGGCTTCGCTGCCGCCGTGCAGGTGCGCTCGACGCAGAGCGACGCACCGCTGACCTCGGCGCGCCAGGAGGACCTCGTCCAGATCCTCGACGAGCTCGCCAACCGCAACGACCGGCTGCGCGGCGAGATCGCCGACCTCGCGGCGGCGCGGGAGCGGCTCACCAGCGGTACCGACAGCACCGAGGCAGCGCTCGAGGAGGCGCGCCGGCGCGCTCAGGTGCTGGGTGTGCTGGCCGGGACCGTGCCCGCGCAGGGACCCGGCGTCGTCCTCACCCTGCGGGATCCCGACCGCGTCGTGTCCGCAGACGTGCTGCTCGACGCGCTCCAGGAGCTGCGTGACGCCGGCGCCGAGGCCATCCAGCTCGAGGGCACCGGGGAGGACGACGAGGACCGCGCCGTCCGCGTCGTGGCGTCCACCTGGCTGCGCGACGGTGACGACGGGATCGTCGTCGACGACGTCGAGCTGCGCCCTCCCTACCGCTTCGTCGTGGTGGGCGACGCCCCGACGATCAGCTCCGCCCTGGGCATCCCCGGCGGCGTCGTCGACACGGTCGACCAGCGCGGCGCGACGGCGCAGGTCGAGGAGCGCGAGCAGGTGGTGGTGGACGCCTTGCGAGCGCTCGAGCGGCCTCAATATGCTCGCCCGGCCGACGACGAGGACTGACCCCGCACCCGGCCCCGCGGCCGACCGGCCGCGCCACCCCCGCTCCCGACCGAGAGGCCGCCCGTTGTACCCCGACGACGTCAAGTACACGGCGGAGCACGAGTGGGTGCGTCCGGTCGGCGACGGCGACGACGCCGTGCTGCGCATCGGCATCACCGCGTACGCGCAGGACGCGCTGGGTGACATCGTGTTCGTCACGCTGCCGGCGGTGGGCGCCGACCTGACCGCCGGGCAGGCGGTCGGCGAGGTGGAGTCGACGAAGAGCGTCTCCGACGTCTACGCGCCGCTGGCCGGCACGGTGACGGCGGTCAACGAGGCGCTCGAGACCTCGCCCGACCTCGTGAACAGCGATCCGTACGGCGAGGGCTGGATGTTCGAGCTGCGGCCGGCTGACGGCGTGGAGGCCGCGCTGAGCTCCGCGGCGCTGCTCGACGCCGCGGCCTACCAGCAGCGCGTCGCGGACTGACCGCCGCGCCGGCCTCGACCTCTTCTCAAGGTCGATGTCGACGCCGACGGCAACCGGCGGGCACAGAGTGCCTCCACCGGCGGTTGACCCTCGGCGAGAGCGGACACTAGGTTCGCCGGGACCGCCGGGAGCCCCCGGCACCGGCAGGACCGACCCGCGCGACAACCGGTCCCACCGGTACCCAGGCTCGGCGGACCGACCGCTCGAGAGCAGCCACGTCAGGAGGCGGCGAGACACGTGTTCTGCACTCAGTGCGGTCAGCAGAACCCCGACGAGAGCCGGTTCTGCTCGCGGTGCGGGAACGCTCTCCAGCGCGGCAGCGGCGGAGACGCGCCCGTCGAGACGACGTCGACGATCTCGCTCTCGGCGCTCGAGGGCCTCGACGGCGGCGACACGCCGTCGAGCGACACCGGCGACGGCGACCCGCACGCTCTCGAGTCGCTCCCGCCCGGCAGCGCCCTGCTCGTCGTCAAGCGGGGACCGAACGCCGGCAGCCGCTTCCTGCTCGACGCCGATGTCACGACCGCAGGGCGCCACCCCGAGTCGGACATCTTCCTCGACGACGTCACGGTCTCGCGCCGGCACGCCGAGTTCGTCCGCGAGGGCGGTGGCTTCCTCGTGCGTGACGTCGGCAGCCTCAACGGCACCTACCTCAACCGCGAGCGCATCGACGCCGCCGGCCTCGCCGGCGGCGACGAGGTGCAGATCGGCAAGTACCGCCTGGTCTTTCTCACCGGCCACCGGGGCGGCGACGCGTGAGCGCAGGCGCGGCCGGCGGCCTGCCGGCACGGGCCTTCATGAGCATCGGCGAGGTACTGGGGCAGCTCCGCCCGGACTTCCCCGACATCACGATCTCCAAGATCCGCTTCCTCGAGTCCGAGGGCCTCGTGGAGCCCGAGCGGACGTCGTCGGGCTACCGCAAGTTCTCCCGCGAGGACGTCTCCCGGCTGCGCTACGTGCTGTCGGCGCAGCGCGACCACTACCTCCCGCTGCGCGTCATCAAGGAGCACCTGGACGCGATCGACCGCGGCCTGGAGCCCCCCGCCCTCAGCGGCGGCGCGCCGAAGGTGCCGCGGGCGCTCGTCGCGGCCGAGGGGCTGCCGGGTCCCGACGCGTTCCTGCCCGAGGTCAGCGAGATCCGGCTCTCCAAGCGCGAGCTCATCGACGCCGCCGGCCTCGAGCCCGACCGCCTGGAGCAGCTCGAGTCGTATGGCCTCGTGAGCCCGGTGGCGGGCACCAGCCATTACGACGGCAACTCACTCATGATCGCCAAGACCGTCGCCGAGATGGCCCGGTTCGGCATCGAGGCCCGGCACCTGCGGGCCTTCCGGGCAGCCGCTGACCGTGAGGTGGGGCTCGTCGAGCAGGTCGTCATGCCGCTCGTGCGCCAGCGCAACCCGGAGGCGCGCGCGCGTGCCGACGAGGTGGCCCGCGAGCTCGCCGCGCTCTCGGTCAAGCTGCACGCGACGCTCGTCCGCGCGGGGCTCGCACCGGGACTGCGGCGCTGAGCCGCTGACCAGAGGGGACCTGAGGACGTCCGCACCAGAGCGGGCGAGCGGACGGTCGCGGAGTAGGGTCGCAACCGTGCCGTGCGAGCGGTGCAGCGCGAGCAGAACGGCGCAGAACCCCAGCCCGGCCGGACCTCCGGTCGGGGCGAGCCCGAGGTGGAGGTGGGCGTGTCAGGGTCTGGCGGAGCCTCCGGCACCAGCAGCGAGGTGAGCGTCGTCGGCGTCCGCGTCGAGCTGCCGAGCCAGCAGCCGATCGTCCTGCTCAAGGAGGTCGACGGCGACCGCTTCCTCCCGATCTGGATCGGCGCCGTGGAGGCGACGGCCATCGCGTTCGCCCAGCAGGGCGTCGTCACCGCGCGGCCGATGACGCACGACCTGATGCGCGACCTGCTCGACGCCCTCGACCGCCCGCTGCGCGCCGTGACGATCACCGACCTGCGCGACGGCGTCTTCTACGCCGAGCTGGCCTTCGACGGCGACGTCGTCGTGAGCGCGCGCCCGTCCGACGCGATCGCGCTCGCCATGCGCACCGGCAGCGTGATCCGGTGCGAGCAGGCGGTCCTCGACGAGGCCGGCATCGCGATCCCGGACGAGCAGGAGGACGAGGTCGAGAAGTTCCGCGAGTTCCTCGACAACATCACGCCGGAGGACTTCGAGCGCGGATCGTGACCCTCTACTCGAGGTTGAGGGTTGCGACGCGCCGACCGATGACGTTGACCAGCCTCGGCCGGCATCCCTAGCGTGCGTTCCACGTCCGGTCCCCAGGCCGGCAGCAGAGAGAGGCGGCCGCGGTGACCGAGCAGCCCGGGCAGACCGACGGCACTCCCGCGCCCGGCGCCGCCGAGGTGCCGGCGGGCGCCGTCGGCACTGCGCTCGACGGGGCAACCCGCGCCGCGCTCGGCCTGCAGGGCACGCTGTTCGACGACCTCCCGGAGATCGAGCGCCCCGGCGGCTCGCCGGAGGACGTCGGCTACCGCGGCCCGACGGCGTGCAGCGCCGCCGGCATCACCTACCGTCAGCTCGACTACTGGGCCCGCACCGGCCTCGTCGAGCCGAGCGTCCGTGAGGCGTCCGGCTCGGGGACGCAGCGGCTCTACTCCTTCCGCGACATCCTCGTGCTCAAGATCGTCAAGAAGCTGCTCGACGCCGGCATCAGCCTGCAGAACATCCGTACGGCGATCGCCAGCCTGCGCGACCGCGGGGTGGCCGACCTCGCCGAGATCACGCTGATGAGCGACGGCACGACGGTCTACGAGTGCACGTCGAACGACGAGATCGTCGATCTGCTGCAGGGCGGCCAGGCGGTCTTCGCCATCGCGGTCGGCCGCCAGGTGCGCGACGTCGAGGGCACGCTGGCCCAGCTGCCGGGGGAGCGGGCGCACGCCGACTCACCCACCGGCGAGACCGCCGAGACCGCCGACGAGCTCGCCTCTCGCCGCCGGCGTCGCACCACCGCCTGAACCGGCTGGACCGGCTGAACCGCCTGAGCCCGCAGGTCCGGGTCCCGGCCGACAGTGCGCCGCACGCCCGGCGCGGCGCCTGACCGGCGACCGCCCCGCTGCTAGCCTGACGCTCGCCGACGACCCCTCGCGGGAGAGTCCCCGGACCGCCAGTCCGGGGCGCCGAAGGAGCAACCCCTCCCC
>JBKHYE010000137.1:0-27602 GCA_046565705.1 Actinomycetes bacterium | reverse complement strand
TGCGGTCGAGGCGGCGGGTGCCGGTGCGGCTGCGGCGGCGGCGCCGGTGCTGACGGCGCCGGTGGTGAGGACGACCGTCTCCCGGGCGGCACCGGCGGCCTGCGTGCCGGCGGTGCCCGAGCCGGCCGCGCGGGCGGCCGGCACGAGCGCGGCGACCGAGGCGCGGGCCAGCCAGCCGGCGCCGAACCGGCGGTCGGCCGTGTCGTCCAACTCGGAGAGCAGTGCCCCGGCGTCCGGCGGCCGGTCGGCGGGCGACTTGGCGAGGCAGCGCTGCAGCAGGTCGGCGAAGCCCTCGCCATGACCGTGCAGCCGCGGCGGCGCCGTGGTGCGGTGCGCCTGCAGCGCCGCAGTCACATCGGCGACCGGAAAGACCGGCTGCCCGGCCAGCAGCAGGTGCAGCACCGCGCCGGCGGAGTAGACGTCGGAGGTCGGGCCCACCGCGGCGCCCGCAGCTGCCTCCGGGCTCAGGAAGGCCGGTGTGCCGCGCACCCCGGTCGCGCCGACCGGCGCCGCGATCCCGAAGCCGACCAGCATCGACGTGCCCGCGGTGTCGACCAGCACGTTGCCCGGCGCGACGTCGCGGTGCACCACGCCCTGCTCGTGGGCGTGCGCCAGTCCCTGCAGCGCGCCGTGCAACACGCCGACGGCCTGCTCGGCGGTCAGCGTCCCGTGCACCTGCAGCAGCCGGTCCAGGCCGACGCCGTCGACCCAGGCCTGCGCCAGCCACGGCCGGCCGTCCTCGGTCGTGCCTGTCTCCAGCAGCCGCACCAGGTGCCGGTGCTGCAACCGCCGCAGCGTCGCTGCCTCCTGCTCCAGTCCCGCCACCGCGTCAGGCGACACGACCTTGACCGCCACGACCTTCCCCGAGCGCACGTCCCGCGCCCGGTACACCGTCCCGGTCGCGCCTGCGCCCGCGGTCTCGAGCACCTCGAAGTCCCCGAAGCGCATGGCCACCCCCGTCGGCTCGGCGTCAGTGTGAGGTGCCGACGGCACGACTGTCTGCGAGAACGGCACATTGACGGCGTTGCCGTCGGTGGCCGATCCTCCGCCGCGTGACGACGAGTCCGCGGTGACGGCTACCGACCTGCCGCGCGGCTACGAGCCGGTCCGCGTGCTCGGCAGCGGCGGCTACGGCGAGGTCGTGCTCGCCAAGCAGATGTCGCTGAACCGGATGGTCGCGGTCAAGCGCATCCACGCGTACCTGCTGACCGGCCCCGACGACCAGGCCCGGTTCCGGCGCGAGGCGCAGGTGCTCGCTGCCCTCGACGCCCCATGCATCGTCCGGGTGCACGACTTCATCACCGAGGGCCCGGCCGCGTTCCTCGTCATGGAGCACGTGCCGGGCCAGACCCTGGCCGAGCTCCTCGACGCGGGTCCCGTGCCCGTGCAGCAGGCGCTCGTCGTCCTGCGCGACGTCGCCGAGGCGCTGCGTACCGCCGACCGCAACGGCGTCGTGCACCGCGACGTCAAACCGGGGAACGTGTTCGTCCTGCCCGACGGACGCGCCAAGCTGGGCGACTTCGGCCTGGCCCGGGTCATGACCGACCCGTCGGTGTTCCGCACGACCGACGGCACCGTCGCCGGCACGCCGGCCTACTTCCCGCCCGAGTCGGGGGCGAGCGATCCCGACATCCGCTCGGACGCGTACAGCTTCGGCGCCATGGCGTTCGAGGTGCTGACCGGCCGGTTGCCGTTCGAGGGCGAGGACACCGCGCAGCTGCTCGCCGCCCACCTGACGGCGCCGCCGCCGGCGGCCGACGAGCTGGTGCCCGGCTTCCCGCCGGCTGCGGCCCGCGCACTCGAGGCGGCGCTCGCCAAGGAGCCGGCGGCGCGGCTCCTGCCGTGGGAGCTCGTCGACCGGCTCGAGCGCGTCCCCGCGGAGCAGTGGCCCGGCGCGACGGCTGCAGCGCGGACCGGTGCGGCGCCAGAGACCGTCCGGACGTCACCACCGCCCATGGCGTCGCCGGCGGTGCCGGCGCTGCCGCGCCGACGCTCTCGCACGCGCCGTGCGCTGCTGGGCGTCGTGGCGTTCGCGGCGCTCACCGCCGCCGCCGTCGTCGGGTCCTCAGTGCTGCGCGACGAGCAGGGTGACGCCGACGAGGTGGCGCCCCTCGCCGTCCAGGGCGTGCAGGTGAGCGTCGACCCGGCTGACGGCGTCGGCAGCTGTCCCCGGGCGCGGTACGAGTTCACGGCGTCGCTGCAGACCGCCGGTGCCGGCACCGCCCGCGTGGTCTGGACGCGACCCGATGGACGCACCACCGAGCCCGCCGAGCTCGAGGTGCAGCCGGGTCAGACCACGGCGACGGCGGTGCTCGCCTTCGAGGTGACCGGCGAGCTCCCGCTCGAGGGTGCGGCCGTGCTGCAGGTGCTGGAGCCCACCGCTCTCACGGCGACATCGCCGCCCGTGACCTACCGCTGCTGACGGCGGCGCTCAGCGACATCTGGAGTTCCGACACGCTCTGACGTGTCCGAACTGCAGATGTCGCGCACGGGAGCGCCCCGAGCGAGCCGTTCGTCAGTGCCGCGTCAGCGAGTCGGAGCCGGACGTGGGCTGCTCGGGGATGCTCGCGCCCTCGCCGGCGAGCAGCGCCCGCACCTCGGACTCGCGGAACCGGCGGTGTCCGCCGGGGGTGCGGATGCTGCCGATGCGTCCCGCGGCTGCCCAGCGCGTGACGGTCTTCGGGTCGACGCGGAACAGCGCGGCGACCTCGCCGGGTGTGAGCAGCCGGTCGCGTCCGCCCTGCGTTCGTTCGTCCATGTCGATCCCCCCGAGAGGCCTGTCGGTCCTCGTTCCTGGTGTCTGTGTACAGCACAACGGACGTCGCGCCCAGAGGTGACGGGGGTGACACCGACTGGACATCGGAATGACCCGGGACCGTCAGGTGAAGTAAGGCTCCCCTAAGGTGGCCCCATGGTCCTCGAACTGCTCCTGTTCACCGCCGACCCAGCGCGGGCCGCCGCCGCCGTTCCGGCCGGTCTCGCTGGCGTCGTCGTCGACTGGGAGCGCCGCGGCAAGGCCCGCCGGCAGGAGGGTGAGGGCACCGAGATCAACCAGCACACGCCGGCCGACCTCGCCCGGGTCCGCGCGGCCACGACCGGCCGCGTCATCTGCCGGCTCGACGCGGCCGGCCCGCACACCGTCGAGCAGGTCGGTGCCGCGGTGCGCCTGGGCGCCGACGAGGTGCTGCTCCCGATGGTGCGGCGGCCGGAGGAGGTCGACGTCGCGCTCGCCGCAGCCGCCGGGCGGTGCGGTGTCGGGGTCATGGTCGAGACGCAGGACGCGGTCGAGTGCGTGCACGCCCTCGCCCGCCGGCCGATCAGCCGGGTCTACGTCGGTCTCAACGACCTGCGCATCGACCGGGGGAGCACGTCGCTGTTCGAGCCGTTGGTCGACGGCACGGTCGACGCCGTGCGCGCGGCGGTCGACGTGCCGCTCGGCGTCGCCGGTCTCACGGCCGTCGGTGGGGGCGCTCCCGTGCCGAGCCGGCTGCTGGCCGCCGAGCTCGTCCGGCTCGGCGCGTCGTTCACCTTCCTGCGCCGGTCGTTCGTCGCCGACGTGCCGACGGCACGGATGGCGGACGAGGTGCCCCGGATGCGCGCCGAGCTCGCCGGGCTCGCCCAGCGCTCGCCCGCCGAGGTGCTCGACGACCAGCTCGCTCTCGCTGCCGCCGTGGGAACGGGCGCCCGCGCGTCGCAGGTGGCGTGACCGGTCGCGCCCTGGTCACCGGCGCGGGCGGCTTCGTCGGCCGGCACCTGGTGCGGCGGCTCGTCGGCGACGGGTGGGACGTCGTCGGGCTGGTCCGCCCGGGAGCCCCCGACCTACCCGGCGCGACGACCGTCGGCATCGACGTGACCGACGGCACGGCGACGACGGCGGCCGTGCGCGCCGCCGACCCGGACGTCGTCCTCCACCTGGCCGCGGCCCGTGCCAAGGCCGACGCCGCCGAGCGCGCCGCGACCACGGCTGTGAACACGACCAGCGGGCTGCACGTCGTCGAGGGCCTCACCGACCGCTGCCGCGCCGTCGTGCGGCTCGGCTCGTCGACCGAGTACGCCGAGAGCGCCGGCCCGATGGACGAGTCGACCCCGCTGCACCCACGCGGGTTCTTCGGTGCGACCAAGGCGGCCGGCTCGCTGCTGGTCGCCGCTGCCGCCGCCGAGCGCGGAGTGCGTGCCGCCGTCCTGCGGGCCTTCCAGGTGTACGGCCCCGACGACCACCCCGGACGGCTGGTGCCGACCGTCCTGCGCGCCGCCGCGACCGGCGAGCCGCTGCAGCTGACGGCGGCGGGCATGCGGCGCGACTGGGTGCACGTCGACGACGTCGTCGACGCGTGCCTGCGCGCCGCCACGGCAGACGACCTGCCGGCCGGGACGGTGCTCAACGTCGGTACCGGCGTGCAGACCGCCAACGAGGAGCTCGTCGCCGTCGCCGAGCAGGTGACCGGGCGCCGCATCGACGTGCGGACGGGGGAGCACCCCGGGCGAGGGTGGGACGCGCCGTCGTGGGTGAGCGACCCCACCGCTGCGCACGAGCTGCTCGGCTGGCGGGCCACCACCGATCTCGGGACGGGGCTCGCCGACTGCTGGCGCGCTGTGCAGGAGCGGGTGTGACCGTCGCCGTCGTCGTGCCGGTGTACCGCAACGCGACGACGCTCGAGCCGCTCGTGCAGCGGCTGTCAGCCGCGCTGGCGGGTCGCGACTGGCGGGTGCGGCTCGTGGTCGACGCCTCGCCCGACGACAGCGCTGACGTCGCCGCGAGGCTGGCCGACGACCGCGTCGCGGTCACGGTCCTCGAGCGCAACGTCGGGCAGCACAAGGCGCTCGAGGGCGGGCTGCGCGAGGAGGACGGTGCGACGGCGTGGGTCTGCCTCGACGCCGACCTGCAGGACCCGCCCGAAGCGGTCCCCGCGCTGCTCGACCGGCTGGCAGCCGGAGACGTCGACGCGGTCTTCGCCGGTCGCCGCGGCAGCTACGAGAGCGGGGCGCGGCTGGTCACCGGCCGCCTGCACCGTGCGGCGCTTCGCCGCCTCACCGGGCTGCCGCCGGACGCGGGCGCCTTCCTCGCGATGGGACCCGTCGCGCGCGGCGCGGTGCTCGCGGCGAGCGCCCCCAGCCTCGTCGCCGCGATCGGCGTCGCGCGGCTGCCGGTCACCAGCGTGCCGGTGGAGCGCGCCGAGCGGCTGGACGGCACGTCGTCCTGGACGCCGACCGCGCGGCTTCGCCAGTCGGCGCGCACGCTGCGCTGGGCCTGGCGAGCCCGCCGCGTCGCGCGCTGACCGGCACCGGCCCACCCCCCGTCCCGCGATCTTCGTCCTGTTCCCGGGTTCTCGGCGCGGGCAGCGAGCAGAAGGCGAAGATCGCGGCGGAGAGGGGGCGGTTGCGTCAGCTCCAGCGCTGCAGGACGAAGTCGCTGCGGTAGCCCTCGAAGACGCGGGTCGAGGTGACACGGAGCCCGGCTGCGCTGAGCAGGTCGTCGTCGTCGGAGTGCCGGACCCGCAGGCCGGTCGCCTGCCGCAGCAGCCACACCGTCCGCGCCTCCGGCGGCGCGTCCTCGGGTGGCACCCGGAGGTCGGTGCGCAGCTGCGGCGAGGCGTAGTGGTCGAGGGCCAGCGCGGCCCGACGGTCGACGGCGACGACCGGCTCACCGGCGCGGTGCACCCGCTCGAGCGCCGCGACCGCCTCGGCCGCCGGCTCGCGCGGCTCACGATCGAGCAGCGGCAGGGCCGCGAGCACCGACAGCACCGCCAGACCGGCGGTGAGCGGGACGCGGCCACGGCCGCCCGCCGTGCCGATCGCTGCGAGCACCGCCAGCGCGAGCAGCGTTGCGAGCAGGTAGCGCGGCACGAACAGCGGCCGCAGCGCGTCTCCCGCCCAGACGGCGGCCAGCGGCAGCACCAGCCACAGCCCTGCGACCACCGCCACCGGACGCAGCCCGCGCCCGCGTGCCACCCGCACGCCGGCGAGCACGACGGCCGCCAGCACCGCGACCAGCAGCACCGCCGAGCCGCCCGTCCACGCTTCCAGTGCGAGCACCGGCACCGGTCGCTCGCGCTCCGGGATGGCGCCCACTGCGGAGGTGCCGGTGCCGTTGACCGCCAGCAGCGCGACGAGCACCGCCGTCGGCACCGCCGCGACGACCGTCACGCCCAGGACAGGCAGCGCGCGCCTGCCGCGGAGCACGAGCGCGGCCACCGCCAGCGCGCCCAGCACCGGCAGGGTGAACCAGTGCAGCAGCCCGGCCGCTGCCGCACCGGCGCCGTACAGGGCCAGCGAGCCTCGGCAACCGTCGAGCCAGCGCGCCAGCCCGAGCAGCGCGGTGCTCGTCGCGAGGACGGCCAGCCCGTACATCCGGGCCTCGGCGCTGTACTCGACGACGAGCGGCGAGGTCGCCGCGAGCAGACCGGCCGCGAGCGCGACGGCGCGGTCGGCCAGGCGCTGGACCGCGGCCACCAGCACGGCGACGGCGGCGGCCGCGCTCAGCAGCGACAGCAGCCGCAGCCCGAGGTCGTCGGCCGACACCCCCGGCAGCGCCAGCCAGGCGTGCACCACCACGTAGTACGGGGCGTTGTAGCTGGGCGGCACGTCCGCGAGGTACGACGTCGTCCCGGTGCCCGTGACGACGGCCTCGAGCAGTCGGCCGAGACCGGCGGTGCCGACCCGAGCGGTGTAGAGCTCGTCGTACCAGAGGCTCTCCCGACGGGCGACCAGCGAGCCGCCGAGGGCCACCAGGACGAGCGCCGGGACGAGCCGCGCCGGCCACCGCCAGCGGTCCGGCGCCGGCGGCTCGTCGGGGTCCGCGTGCGCGCCGGCGCGACGCTCGTCCTGCTGCACCGGCATGCGGCCACGGTAGGTGAGGGCCGAACGCACGGTGGGCGCCCGCACGTAGCCTGGCGGGGTGACTGCCGACCGGTCCGACGAGCCCGCCGCGCCGCAGCCCGCCGCTGAGCCGGCGACCGGGCTGGGCCGCGCCGTGGTGGTCTACACGGCGCTGCGGCTGCTGCTGTTCCTCGCGGCCTTCCTCGTGCTGCGGCTCGTCGTCGACGAGGTGCTGCTTGCGCTCGGTGGCGCCGTCCTCGCGAGCGCGCTCCTCAGCATCCCGCTGCTCGCGCCGTACCGGCAGCGGCTCAACGCCGCGGCCGCCGACCGCGCGGAGCGCCGCGAGGCCGAGCGGCAGCGCCGGCGCGAGCGCCTGGGCGAGGACCCCTCCGCCGGCCGCTGAGACTCCTGCGGCACTTTTCTCGAGGGCCGGCAGGAGACGGCAGCACGGCGTCGAAGAACACCCGCGCAACCCGTGCAGGGGCGCGGCAGGTGCGGGGGCGCCGGCACGCCCGCTCACAGGGCGCCTCGGGCCCGGTCCTCCTCGGAGGGCCGGGCCCGTGCCACGTCCGGGGCAGGTGGCCCACCGCGGCCCGGCCCGTCCGAGGCTCAGTCGGGGGTGCGGCGCCCGACGACGGCGTCGTGCAGCGGCTCAGCAACCCGGGCGAGCAGCGGACCGGCGACGGCGAGGAAGAGCACGTACGTCGCGGAGAGCGGCCCGAGCTGCGGCTCTACGCCGGCCGACACGGCGAGCCCCGCGATGACGATCGAGAACTCCCCGCGTGCGACCAGCGCGGTGCCGGCGCGCACCCGCCCGCGAGGCGCGATGCCGGCGCGGGCGGCGGCCAGCCAGCCGGTGGCGAGCTTGGTGCCGGCGGTGACCACGCACAGCAGCAGCGCCACCAGCGCGACACCGGGGATGTCGCCCGGGTCGGTCTGCAGCCCGAAGAACACGAAGAAGACGGCGGCGAACAGGTCTCGCAGCGGGCTGAGCAGGGCGCGCGCGCCCTCGGCCACCTCACCAGACAGCGCGATGCCGACGAGGACCGCGCCGACCGCGGCCGACACCTGCGTCTGCTCGGCGACGCCCGCGACGAGCAGTGTGATGCCGAGCAGCCGCAGGAGCAGGTTCTCCGGGTCGTCGGTGGAGACGACCCGCGTCACGTGCGCGCCGAACCGCAGCGACAGCAGGAGGATCACCGCGACGGCCGCCAGCGCCACCGCGACGGTCATCCCGCCCACCACGAGGCCCACGCCGGCCAGCACCGTGACGAGGACCGGCAGGTACACCGCCATCGCCAGGTCCTCGATGACGAGCAGCGACAGCACGACCGGGGTGTCGCGGTTGCCGAGCCGGTCGAGGTCGGACAGGAGCTTGGCGACGATGCCCGACGACGAGATGTACGTGACGCCGGCGAGCGCCACCGCGGCCGGCAGCGACCAGCCGAGCAGCAGGCCGGCGAGCAGGCCTGGCACCGCGTTGAGCACCAGGTCGACGGCGCCGGCCGGGGCGTGCGCCCGTAGGTTCCCGATCAGCTCGTCGGCCGAGTACTCCAGGCCGAGCATCAGCAGCAGGAGGAGGACGCCGATCTCCGCGCCGACCTCGATGAAGCCCTCGGGGGAGCTCAGCGGGAGCACACCGCCCTCGCCGAACGCGAGCCCGCCGAGAAGGTAGAGCGGCACGGGGGAAACGCCGAGCCGGAGCGCCAGCTGCCCGACGAGCGCGAGTCCGAGCAGCACCGCGCCGAGCTCGAGGAAGACCTGCGCCCCGACGCTCCCGGCGGCGAGCACGTCGGACGTCACTCGTCCAGCAGCTCCTTCAGTGCTGCGACGCCCTGCGGCGTGCCGACCGTGACCAGGCGGTCGCCCCCGCGCAGGACGAACTCGGGTCCCGGGGCTGGGTGCACGGCGCCGTCGCGCGCGACCGCGACCACCGACGCGCCGGTGCGCGTGCGTGCCCGGGTGTCGCCGAGCGGCGTCCCGGCGTAGCGCGATCCGGCCGCCAGCTCGAGCCACTCGACGACCAGACCCTCGACGCGGTCCGGGAGCTCGGTGAGCTCACGGGTGATGCGCGCCGCGCCGAGCAGTGTCGCCAGCGCCTCGGCCTCTTCCGGCGTCAGGACGATGGCGGTGCCGGCGGCGTCCGGGTCCCGCTCGTCGAAGAGCAGGATGTCGCGCCGGCCCGACCGGTGGGAGACGAGCGCGACCCGTCGGCCGTCGGACGTCGTGAACTCGTGCCGGACGCCGATGCCCGGCAGCGCCGTCTCGTGGACCTCCACCTCGACCCCTCTCGCGCCCGTGCTTCTGCCGGTCGTCGGTCGTTCTCGTGCGACATCCGCCCGCCCGCAGCGGCTGTGCCTGCCGCATCGTTGCGCAATCGCGACCGGATGCAGGTGTCGCACATGTGCCCTGGACGGCCTGCGCGGGTCTAGTGTCCCGCCGACCGTCGGCCGGAAGTGGCCGCGGAGTCGAGACTGGAGTTCACATGCGCGTGCACCTGCGACGCCGGAGCGGCCGGGCCAGGCTGGTCCCGCTCGCCCTCGCCGGCGTCCTGGCCCTGGCCGCCTGCGGCGACAGCGGCGACGACGGCGGTGGCGGCGGTGGCGGCGGTGAGAGTGGCGGCGACCTCGTCTTCGGTGCCGCCTCCGACCCCGTGACCCTCGACGCCGCGTACGTGAGCGACGGCGAGTCGCTGCGCGTCATCCGCCAGATCTTCGAAGGCCTCGTGACCACCGAGGAGGGCGGGACGGAGGTCGTCCCGGCGCTCGCCAAGGAGTGGGAGAACAGCGAGGACGGCCTCGAGTGGACGTTCACGCTCGAGGAGGACGTGACGTTCCACGACGGCGAGCCGTTCAACGCCGAGGCCGTCTGCTTCAACTTCGACCGCTGGTACAACTTCACCGGCCTCCAGCAGAGCGCCTCGGTCTCGTACTACTGGCAGACCGTCATGGGTGGCTACGCGAACAACGAGTCCCCGGACCTCTCCGAGAGCCTCTACGAGAGCTGTGAGGCGACGGACGACACCACGGCGACGATCACGCTGACGTCGCCGTCGGCGTCGTTCCTCACCGGGCTGACCCTGCCGTCGTTCTCCATCGCGTCGCCCAAGGCGCTCGAGGAGTTCGGCGCCGACGAGGTCTCCGGCACCGAGGAGGAGCCGCAGTTCACCGGCACCTTCGGCACCGAGCAGCCGATCGGCACCGGCCCCTTCCAGTTCGAGGAGTGGGACCCGGGCAACCGCCTCACGCTCGTCAGGTACGAGGACTACTGGGGCGAGCCGGCTCAGCTCGACCGGCTGATCTTCCGGCCCATCGCCGAGGGGTCCGCACGGGCGCAGGCGCTGGAGGGCGGCGACATCCAGGCCTACGACGGCGTCGACCCGGCTGACGTCAGCCGCCTGGAGAGCGCCGGCTTCAACGTGCTCGAGCGTCCGGCGTTCAACGTCGGCTACATCGGGTTCAACACCGCGCTCCCGCCGCTGGACAACCTGAAGATCCGGCAGGCCATCGCGCACGCCATCAACCGCGAGGCGCTCGTCCAGGCGAACTACCCCGAGGGCTCCGAGGTGGCGACGCAGTTCATGCCGCCGGACCTGTTCGGCTGGGCCGACGACGTCCCGACCTACGAGTACGACGTCGACAAGGCCAAGCAGCTCATCGCCGAGTCGGGCGTCAGCAACCCGACGCTCGAGTTCTGGTACCCGACCGACGTCACCCGGCCGTACATGCCGGACCCGGCGGCGAACTTCCAGGCGATGTCGGCAGACCTGACGGCGGCCGGCTTCACGGTCACGCCGAAGTCGGCGCCGTGGAACCCGGACTACCTGGCGCAGGTCGACGCCGGCAAGACGCAGCTGCGCCTGCTCGGCTGGAACGGTGACTTCGCCGACCCGGACAACTTCGTGGGGACGTTCTTCCGCACGAAGCAGCCGGCGTGGGGCCCGCTCGATGAGTCCATCTACGCCGACCTCGAGGCCGCCCGCCTCGAGCCGGACCAGGATGCCCGCGCCGAGATGTACAAGGCAGCGAACAAGAAGATCATGGAGTTCCTGCCCGGCCTCCCGTACGTCCACAACAAGTCGTTCCTCGTCACCGCCGAGGGCGTCGAGGGACTGGAGCCGAGCCCGGTCAGCAACGAGATCTTCCAGAACGTCACCGTCAGCTGACCTGACCGCGCTGTGCTGAGGTTCGCCGTTCGCCGGCTGCTCCTGCTGATCCCCATCCTGCTGGGGCTGTCGGTGCTGGTGTTCCTCTTCGTCCGCGCTCTCCCGGGAGGGCCTGAGCAGGCCCTCCTGGGAGAGCGCGCGACACCCGAGCGCATCGCCGAGGTGCGCGAGACCTACGGGCTCGACCGCCCGCTGCACGAGCAGTACCTGCGGTACATGGGCAACGTCCTGCAGGGCGACCTCGGGGTCTCGCCCACGACGCGGCAGCCGGTGGCCGACGAGATCGGCCGCCGGTTCCCGGGCACTGTCGAGCTGGCCGTCACGGCCATCCTGTTCGCCGTCGCGGTCGGCATCCCGCTCGGCTACGTCGCCGCGCGAAGACAGGGCTCGTGGATCGACAACCTGTCGACCGTCGGGTCGCTCGTCGGTATCGCCATCCCGGTGTTCGCCCTCGGGTTCCTGCTCAAATACGTCTTCTCCGTCAAGCTCGGCTGGCTGCCCGGCACCGGCCGGGAGTCGCCGACGAGCCAGGCCGAGCACCCGACGAACTTCTACGTCCTCGACGGCATCATCACCGGTGACCTCGGGGCGACGTGGGACGCGATCAAGCACCTCATCATGCCGGCGGTCGCGCTCGGCACGATCCCGCTGGCCTTCATCACCCGCATCACCCGCGCGGCGGTGCTCGAGGTGAGCAACGAGGACTACGTGCGGACGGCGGAGGCGAAGGGACTCGACCGCAGGGTCATCTCGCGCCGCCACGTGCTGCGCAACGCCATGCTCCCGGTCGCGACCGTCATCGGCCTGCAGACGGGCCTGCTCCTGTCGGGAGCCGTGCTCACCGAGACCGTCTTCGCGTTCAACGGCATGGGCAGCTACCTGGCCCGCGCGGTCTTCGATCGCGACTACGCCGTCCTGCAGGGCGGGGTGCTGTTCCTCGCCGTCATCTTCGTGGTGGTGAACCTGCTGGTGGACCTCGCCTACGGCGTCCTCGACCCGAGGGTGCGCACCCGATGACGCTCCCCGACGGCACGCCCGCCGAGCCCGACGCCGCCGGCGCGCGCGATCGCGCCCAGCTCGACCGGCCGGGCGGCCTGGCCGGCGCCGTGGCGCAGGAGACCGTCCTCGAGCACCCGGAGGAGGCCGCCGGCGGCCGCGGCAAGGACGTCCTGCGCCGGCTGCGGCGCAGCCCGACCGCCATCATCGGCGCGACCCTCATCCTGTTCTTCGTCATCGTCGCGGTGTTCGCGCCGTGGATCGCGCCGTACTCGCCGACGGAGATCGACCTCACTGACATCCGGCCGGGCGACTTCCCCGGTCCGTCCCGCGAGCACCCGCTCGGCCTCGACAACCTCGGTCGCGACGAGCTGAGCCGCATCATCTACGGCGCCCGCTACTCGCTGATCATCGGCGTCGTCTCGGTGTCGATCGGTGCCTCTGCCGGGATGCTGCTCGGCCTGGTGGCAGGCGCCTTCGGCGGCTGGGTCGACAACGTCATCATGCGGCTGGTCGACATCATGCTCGCCGTCCCGAGCCTGCTCGCCGCCATCGGCATCGCCGCGCTGCTCGGCCGCAGCCTCACCTCCGTCATGATCGCGATCGGGGTCGTGAACATCCCGATCTTCGCGCGACTGCTCCGCGGGGCGATGCTGAGCCAGCGCGAGAGCGACTACGCCCTGGCGGCGACGTCGCTCGGCGTGAAGCGGTGGCGGGTGACGCTGCAGCACGTCTTCCCGAACAGCCTGGCGCCGGTGATCGTGCAGGGCACGCTGGCGCTCGCCACCGCCATCATCGACGCCGCGGGTCTGGCCTTCCTCGGGCTGGGGTCGCAGGACCCCGCCATCCCGGAGTGGGGGCGGATGCTCGCCGACACGCAGAGCTTCCTGGCGTCCGAGCCGCTGCTCGCGCTGTGGCCCGGGCTCGCCATCATGATCTCGGTGCTCGGCTTCTACCTGTTCGGCGAGGCGCTGCGTGAGGCGCTCGACCCGAAGCTGCGGCGATGAGCGCCGTCTCGTGGGAGCGGACGAGATCGGCAGCAGCCCGGCCGCGGAGCGGTTCGTGACGACGGCACCGGTCGCCGGCGACGCCGTCGCGGGCGAGGTCGCGTCGGGCGCGCTGCTGCGCGTGCGCGACCTGACCGTCACCTTCCGCAGCCGCGACCGCCGGGACGTCCGCGCCGTCGACGGCATCAGCTACGACCTCGCACCCGGCTCGACGACCGGCATCGTCGGCGAGTCGGGCAGCGGCAAGAGCGTGTCGTCGCTGGCGGCGCTGGGGCTGCTGCCGCGGCGCGGCGTCGAGGTGTCGGGCGCCGTCGAGTACGACGGCCGCAACCTGCTCGAGCTGCCCGACCGCGAGCTCCGGGACCTGCGCGGCAACGAGATCGCGATGGTCTTCCAGGACCCGATGAGCTCGCTGAACCCGGTGCTCACCGTCGGGCGGCAGATCACCGAGGTGCTCGAGCGGCACGAGGGGATGGCGCGCGACGCGGCGAAGGACCGCGCCGTCGAGCTGCTCGAGAGCGTCGGGATCCCCGACGCGCGCCGCCGGCTCAAGGCCTACCCGCACCAGCTCTCCGGCGGCATGCGGCAGCGGGTGATGATCGCCATCGCGCTCGCCTGCCGGCCGCGGCTGCTCATCGCGGACGAGCCGACGACGGCGCTCGACGTCACGATCTCGGCGCAGATCCTCGCGCTGCTGCGGGAGCTCGTCGTGGAGTCGCAGACCGCGCTGGTGCTCATCACGCACGACCTCGGCGTGGTCGCCGGCATGTGCGACACGGTGCACGTCATGTACTCCGGCCGGATCGTCGAGTCGGCCGAGCGGCGGGAGCTGTTCGCGCGGCCGCGGCACCCGTACACCACCGGGCTGCTCGCCTCGGTGCCGAGGCTGGACCAGGAGCGCGGGCAGCCGCTGCACCCGATCCCGGGGTCGCCGTCCGACACGCTGCCGTGGGTGCGCGGCTGCGCCTTCGCCCCGCGGTGCACCCGGCAGGTGCCCGAGTCGCTGGGCGACCCGCCGGTGCTGCAGCCGCTCGACGACGACCGCCACCTGGTGCGGTGCTGCAACCCCGTGCCGCTGGAGGAGACGCCGTGACCGCCGGCGCCGCCGTCCCGGGCCAGCCGCTGCTCCAGGTGCGCGGGCTGAAGGTGCACTTCCCCATCACCAGCGGCATCGTGCTCGACCGCCAGGTCGGCGCCGTGCGCGCCGTGGACGGCGTCGACCTCGACGTGCAGCGCGGCACCACGCTCGGCATCGTCGGGGAGAGCGGCTGCGGCAAGTCGACGCTGGGCCGAGCGGTGCTGCGGCTGGTCGAGCCGACCGAGGGCAGTGTGGTCTTCGACGGCCAGGAGCTCACGACGCTCGACCGTGAGCCGCTGCGGCGGATGCGCCGGCGGATGCAGATGGTGTTCCAGGACCCGCTCGCGTCCCTCGACCCGCGGCAGGACGTCGGCGCGGCGATCGCCGAGCCCATCAGGACGCACGGGCTGCACAAGAAGAAGGGGTTCCGCCTCGACCAGCGGGTGCGAGAGCTGCTCGACCTCGTCGGCATGCCCGCCTCGTCGGTGAACCGGTACCCGCACGAGTTCTCCGGCGGTCAGCGGCAGCGCATCGGCATCGCGCGCGCCATCGCGCTCGAGCCCGACATGGTCATCGCCGACGAGCCGGTGTCCGCGCTCGACGTGTCGATCCAGGCGCAGGTGGTCAACCTGCTCGAGGAGCTGCAGGACCGGCTCGGACTCACCTACCTCGTCATCGCGCACGACCTGGCGGTGGTGCGGCACATCAGCGACGAGGTGGCGGTGATGTACCTCGGCTCGGTGGTCGAGCTGGCGCCGTCGGACGACCTGTACCGGGCGCCGCTGCACCCGTACACGATCAGCCTGCTGTCGGCCATCCCGATCCCCGACCCGGAGGTCGAGGACCGGCGCGAGCGCATCCTGCTGCGCGGCGACATCCCGTCGGCGGCGAACCCGCCCCCCGGTTGCCGGTTCCACACCCGGTGCCCGTTCCGCCAGCCGACCCGGTGCCACGACGAGGTGCCCGAGCTGCGCGAGGTCACGGTCGGCGCGCCGGCCGCCGGCTCGGTGGCGGCCGCCGTGAGCGCCGGGGCGTCCGCCGACGCGGGTGTCGTGCAGCACCGGGTGGCGTGCCACTGGGCCGAGCAGATCGCGGCCGGGCAGATCCTGGCGAGCCAGGACGCCACCGCCCCCGTCTGAGCTCGCTGTGTCTGCCCAGGTGGCGACCGCGCACGCAGGTGCAGGCGGACGTACCGGTGCCGCGGTCAGCGAGCGAGCGTGGTGAGCCCCTCCAGCACGAACTGCGGCGCGACGTTCTCGCGCAGCGCCGAGCAGGTGAGCCGCGCGGGCTCGGTGGCGCGGCGGTCGTAGCGGACGCGGACCTCGACGTCGGGGAGGGCGTCCGCGCCGCCGAGCCGCACCACCCACGCGTCGGTGCCGGCACCCCGCTGCTCGACGAGCGCGAGGTCGCCCGCAGCGGCGCGGTCGAGCTCTGCCCGGGCGAAGTGCTGCGCCGCCTGCACCGGCAGCGGCAGGCTGCTGCGGCCGCGCACGTGCCGCAGCGGCAGCTGCCCGCCGACCAGCCGCGCCACGACCTCAGCTGCGTCCGCAGCGTCGAGGCGACCGAGGTACCAGCCCTCCGGCAGCACGACCGCGTTGGCGGAGAAGCGGTCGCCACCGACGTGCGAGCACTCCCACGTGCGGTCCGGATAGCGCTGGGCGAGCGCCTCGGCGACCGGCCGGCCGCGCAGCGCGCAGCACCGGTCGTGCTTGCCGTGCGTGCACACGAGGAGGAGCGGCCCGTCGAGCCGGTCCCAGCCGTCGGGCGCCTGGTCGCCGACCGGCAGGGGCGTCGCGAGCAGCTCGTCGTCGTCGGTGAAGTGCCTGCGCAGCAGGTACTCCCGACCCGGACGCGAGTCGACGAGGAACATGGTGCGGCCCGGCGGGCACTCGACACCGACGGGGTGGCGGAGCAGCACCAGCCGCGCGCCTCCAGCGCTCGCGGACTGCCTCAGGTGCCTGCTCAGCGCGCCGTCGACGCGGCCGAGCGGCACGGCGTCGGCGCCCCACGGACCGCACTGCTCGACGAGCACCCACCGCTCGACCCGGCTGGCCGTGGCGAGCATCGGCTCCGTGCGCAGTCGCGACGCGTCGGAGCAGGGCAGGGTCACCGGCAGCACGCTAGGTCAGGACGCGCCGGACCTCATGCCGGGACGACGACGCCCTCGCGCAGCATCCGCCGCACGAGCACGAGCACGCCGGGCTCGTCGAGGCCGTGGTCGGCCAGGTCGGCCGGTACGCACGGCCCGGCGAGCAGCGCGCGCAGCGCCGGACCGGCGACCCCGGGCAACCGGACCGTGCGGTCGGGCAGCGCGAGCACGACGTCGTCCCCGTCGTCGGCCAGGGACACGTCGAGACCGGCGCGCGGCCGGACCGTCGTGCCGACGGACAGGTCGCGGGCCGCGGCCGCCTGGGCGAGCGGCCGCACCGGCTCCGGCGGCACGGCCCGGGACAGCCGCCGGCGGACCCGCTCCTGCACCTGCTCCGGCGGCAGCGCGGCGAGCCACTCGGCAGCTCCGCGCAGGAACGCCGGCACGTCGTCGAGCGCGGTCATGGGATCGACCGGCAGGGCGTCGCGGAAGCGCTCGTCCTCGGCAGCGAGCGCGACGGCGTCGGCCAGCACGTCGTTCCACGTCGTCGACAGCACGCCGACGGTCAGGTGCACCGAGTGCTCGTCGGTGGTCAGCGCGGCGTGCACGTAGCCGCGCGGCAGGTACAGGGCGTCGCCGGCCTCGAGCTCCACGTCGAGCAGCGGCTCGGCACCGTCGGGCACGAGGTCTGCACCGGCCCGCGGCTGCGAAGGCAGCGGCAGCCGCAGCACCGGCTCGTGCACGACCCACCGCTTGCGCCCCGACACCTGCAGGACGAAGACGTCGTGGGTGTCGTGGTGGTGGTCGAAGCCCTGCGCGTGCCCGCCGGGCGTGATGTAGGCGTTGCACTGCGTCGGGTGACCGAGCTCGGCCGCGAGCTGCCGGCAGAACCGGGCCAGGGGCGGGTGGGTGCGGTGCAGCGCGTTCAGCACCAGCGTGGCGCCGTCGGCGTGCTGGGCGTGCAGCCGGTCAGGATCGACGACGTCGGGCAGCCGGCGACCGCCCGCGGTCACGGTGCGGACCGGCGTCGTCACCGGGTCGCCGTGGCGGACGGTGCGGAACAACGGCGTGCGCAGCGCCCGCTCGGCCACCATCTCGTCGACGTCGTCGGCCGACAGCAGGTCGTCGAACGAGGACGGCAGCTCCTTGGCGCGCGACAGCAGCGGCGTGCGCGACCAGTGCTCGGTCGCGAACGTCGTGCGGTCGACCGAGGCGCAGCGGGCCAGCGCCGTGCTCGTCACCCCTGCCTCCCCGCAGGTCGGCGGCCGGGCCGCCGTGCGGCCCGGCCGCGTCCGTTCGGTGCTGTCAGCTGTCGGTGCCGTCCGCGTCGGCGGAGTCGCTGCCGTCGGCGTCGCCGCCACCGGCGTCGGTGCCGTCGGAGTCGGCGGTGTCGGTGCCGGCCGGGTCGACGCCCGCCGGGTCGACCTGCGTGCTGTCGCTGTCGCTGCCGTCGGCGTCGCCGCCCGGCCCGGGCATCGTGGCGCTCGGCGTGGTGGTGATGTCCTCGTCGCGCAGGGTGGTCATCCGGTCCTCCGGGTCGCGTGGGTTCACGGTCGACGTCGCGGACCGTCCCCGGGCGGAGCCGGCCGCACACGTACCGCGAGACTCGCACTGCGCCGGTCGGGTCGCACCTCCGGGGGGCCGGTCCGTCGCCGCGGCGAGCCGATCGCACGCGCGGTCCCTACCCTGGAGCCGTGACGACGGTCCCCGAGGTGGCGGTGCGCGCTGTGCGCACCGTGGTCGTCGACGACCCGGGGCCGCTGCTCGACCTGCTGCCGGCTGCCGACCCGCTCGCCTGGGTGCGGGGCGGCGACGGGCTGGTCGGCTGGGGTGAGGCCACCCGGCTCGAGCTCGCCGGCACCGACCCGTTCGCCGAGGCCTCCGCCTGGTGGACGGCGCTCGTCGCCGGCGCCGAGGTGCACGACGACGTGCGCCTCCCTGGCACCGGGCTCGTCGCGTTCGGCTCGTTCACGTTCGACCGTGGTCGGTCGGTCCTTGTCGTGCCGCAGGTCGTCGTCGGCCGGCACGGCTCGACCTGCTGGGTCACCACGGTCGACGGCGCCGCGGCGCCGCTCGACCGGCGCGATCCCGTCCGGCCACCTCGCCGGCTCGAGCTGGTCGACCGCACCGCCGAGCAGTTCACCGCGGCGGTCGCCGACGCCGTCGGGCGCATCCGCGCCGGCGACCTCGCCAAGGTCGTGCTCGCGCGTGAGGTCGAGGCGAACCTCGACGCCCCGCTCGACGCCCGGTGGCCGCTGCGCCGGCTGGCCGCCGACTACGCCGGCTGCTGGACGTTCAGCGTCGACCGGCTGGTCGGCGCGACACCCGAGATGCTCGTGCGGCTGCGCGACGGCACCGCGAGCTCGCGGGTGCTGGCGGGCACGCTGCGCCGCAGCGGCGACGCCAACCGCGACGAGCGGATGACCACCGCCTTCGGCCGCTCGATCAAGGACCTCGAGGAGCACGGGTACGGCGTGCGGTCGGTGGTCGAGGCGCTGGCGCGCCACTGCACCGAGGTCGACGTGCCGTCGGCGCCGTTCGTGCTCGACCTGCCGAACGTGCTGCACCTCGCGACCGATGTCACCGGCACGGTCGCGGACGGCTCGACGTCGCTCGACCTGCTCGCCTCGCTGCACCCGTCCGCCGCGGTGTGCGGGGCGCCGACCGCGACCGCGCGCGGGGTGATCCGCGAGATCGAGGGCCTCGACCGCGGCCGCTACGCCGGACCGGTCGGGTGGCTGGACGCGCGCGGCGACGGCGAGTGGGGCATCGCGCTGCGCTGCGCGGAGGTGGATGCCGACGACGCGTCGCGGCTGCGCCGGTTCGCCGGCTGCGGGATCGTCGAGGGCAGCCGGCCGGACGACGAGCTGGCCGAGAGCAACGCCAAGCTGCTGGCCATGCGGTCGGCGCTGTCGCCGGGCTGAGGGGTTCTCAGCCCGCCACCGCGCTGCCATGCTGCCGCCCGGGGGTGAGGTCATGGGCTGGTACCGCGAGCAGGTCGTGCCGCGCATCGTCGACGTCGCGTGCGGCATGAAGACAGCCGAGCCGTACCGCCGGCGCGTGTGCGCCGGCCTGACCGGCGAGGTGGTCGAGATCGGCTTCGGGTCCGGCCACAACGTCCGGCACTACCCGGCGGCGGTGACGTCGGTGACCGCGGTCGAGCCGTCCGACGTCGGGTGGCGCAAGGCGGCGGATCGCGTCGCCGCCTCGCCCGTGCCGGTGCAGCGCTCCGGGCTCGACGGCGAGCGGTTGCCGTTCGCCGACGACAGCTTCGACGCCGCGCTCTCCACCTGGACGCTGTGCACGATCCCGGACGCGGGTGCCGCGCTGCGCGAGCTGCGTCGGGTGCTGCGCCCGGGCGGCCGGTTCCACTTCCTCGAGCACGGCCTGGCACCCGACGAGAAGGTGCGGGGCTGGCAGCACCGGCTGGAGCCGGTGCAGAAGCGGGTCGCCGGCGGGTGCCACCTCACCCGGCCGATCATCGACATCGTCACCGGCGCGGGCTTCGAGCTGGAGGAGGTCGAGGAGTTCTACGAGGACGGCGCGCCGAAGTTCATCGCCGCCGACACCCTCGGGGTGGCCGTCAGCCGCTGAGCGCGTCGGCGACCGCTTCCGCGACGGCCTGACGCAATCGCCCGACGAGCGCGACGCCGGCAGTGCGGTCCGTGCGCGCGTGCACGACCTGCAGGCCGCACGGCTGCGACAGGGTGCCGTCCCAGCTGCGGTACGGAGTCCGCGTCGCGGTGCACAGCGCCTGCAGGTCGACGCCGTGCGGAGTGCCGAAGACGCGCTCGAAGGCGTCCGCGTGCTCGGGCGCGCCCTGCTCGAGCAGGCCGAAGATGCCCCCGCCGTCGTTGTCGACGACGACGAGGGTGAGGTCCGGCCGCGGCTCCTGCGGTCCGAGGACGAGCCCGTTGGCGTCGTGCAGCAGGGTCAGGTCGCCCAGCAGTGCGAACGTCGGGCCGCTGCTCAGCGCGACACCGGCTGCCGTGCTGACCGTGCCGTCGATGCCGGCCGCACCGCGGTTGGCGAGCACCCGTACGCCGGCCCGCGGGCCGGCGAGGAACGCGTCGCGCACCGGCGTGCTGGAGCCGACGACGACGGTCGCGCCCTCGCGTGCGGCGGCGTCGAGCACGGCGCGGGCGATGGCCGGCTCGGCCACGCCGTCGGCGGCGTCGAGCACGCGGTCGGCCGCCGCCGCGGCGGCAGCACCCGTCGTCTGCCAGGTGCGCAGCCAGGTCTCGTCGACCGGTCCCCCGGCGGGCGCGGGGACGGCGGGCAGCGCGCGCCGGGCCGAGCGCGACGGGTCGGGCCAGCGACCGCCGTGCGCGACGACGTCGGCGGGCGTCGAGGCGACCAGCCGCCCGACGGCGCGGCTCAGCGTCGGGCGGCCGACGACCAGCACGCGGTCCGGTCGGGGCAGCAGACCGGTCCCGAGCAGCAGGTCGGGCACCGGCACCACCTCGGGCGCGGGCGCAGCGCCCGACGACGGCTCGGCCACCACTGGCCACCCTCGTGCGGCCGCGAGTGCCTGCGCCGCAGTGGCTTCCGCGCCGTCGCCGAGGACGACGACCGTCCGCGCCGGCAGGTCGTCGACCGGCCGAGGCGGTGGCGGGCTCGCGACCAGCTGCGTCCACGGTCGACCGTCCCGGCGGCCGTCGAGCGGCTCGGGCCAGGCGCTGTCGCCGTCCGGCACCAGCGGTTCGCGGAGGGCGAGGTTCAGGTGCACGGGCCCCGGCGTCGACCGCGCCTGGGCGAGCGCCCGGCACGTCAGCGACCGCCAGTAGGCGACCTCCCCCGCACGGGCCGAGGGGGCGCCGACCTCGAAGAACTCGACGACGTCGTCGCCGAAGGCCTTCACCTGGTCGACGGTCTGGTTGGCGCCGGTGCCGCGCAGCTCGGCCGGTCGGTCGGCCGTGAGCAGCACCAGCGGCACACCCGACTGCTTCGCCTCGGCGACGGCGGGGTGCAGGTTCAGCACCGCCGTGCCCGACGTCGTCAGCACCGGCACCGGGACGCCCGACGCCTTCGCCAGTCCGAGCGCCAGGAAGCCGGCCGACCGCTCGTCGATGCGCACGTGCAGCCGCAGCCGGCCGGCGGTGTCGGCGGCGTGCAGCGCGAGCGCCAGCGGTGCGCTGCGCGAGCCGGGGGAGAGCACCGCCTCGCGCACGCCGCCCCTGACCAGCTCGTCGACGAGCACTGTGGCGAGCGCCGTCGACGGGTTCACGCCCGCGATCCAACCGCGGACGTCCGCCCCACCGCGCGGCGAGGGTGACCGCCGAGGCGGACGCAACCCGGAATCACAGGAGGGCGGCGCAGCGGCGGAGCCGGTCCTGCCACCAGCGCTCGCGGTCGGGCGGCGCCGCGAGTGCCGCGAGCCGCGCACGGTCGGGTTCGACCCGGCCCACCGGCAGCGCGCCGTCACGCACGGACAGGTCCGCGACGTCGTCGGCCAGCAGTCCCGCCGTCCCGAGACCGCAGGCGTACGGAAGCTCGGGCAGCGCGGCCGCCAGCGCGAGACCGGCCGAGATGCCGACCGCCGTGTCGAGGGCCGACGACACGACGACCGGCAGGCCGCACTCCTCCGCGATGCGCATCGCGTTGCGCACGCCGCCAAGCGGCGGCACCTTGACGACGACGACGTCGGCCGCGCCCTCGCGGGCCACGCGCAGCGGATCCTCGGCGCGCCGCACGCTCTCGTCGGCGGCGACCAGGACGCCGTGACCGCGCACCTGCCTGAGCTCCTCCACGGTCGCGCACGGCTGCTCGGCGTACTCGAGGCCGAACGGCGCCAGCTCGCGCAGCGCTGTCCGTGCCTGGTCCACGGTCCAGCCGCCGTTCGCGTCGACCCGCACCCGGCCGGACGGGCCGAGCTCCTCGCAGACCGCGGCGACCCGCGCGACGTCGTCGTCGAGCGACTGCCCCGCTTCGGCCACCTTCACCTTCGCCGTCGTGCAGCCGGGGAAGCGCTGCAGCACAACCGGAACGGCGTCAGCCGTCACGGCCGGCACGGTCGCGTTGACCGGCACCCGGTCGCGTACCGGCGCCGGCCACCCGTGCACCGCCGCCTCGACCGCAGCGGCGAGCCACCGCGCCGACTCGGCGTCGTCGTACTCGGGGAACGGGGCGAACTCGCCCCAGCCCGCGGGACCCTCGAGGAGCACCGCCTCGCGCACGTCGACCCCGCGGAAGCGCACGTGCAGCGGCACCTGCACGACGTGCGCCGTCGCGAGCAGGTCCCGGATCACCCGCCTAGTCTCGCGGCTCGTGACCGTCTCCGAGCTGTTCGACCCCGACCAGTGGCGCGCCGTGCCGGCGTTCGAGGACCTGACCGACATCACCTATCACCGGCACACCGCGTCCGGTCGCGACGGCATGGTCGTGCGCGTCGCCTTCGACCGCCCCGAGGTGCGCAACGCGTTCCGGCCGCACACCGTCGACGAGCTGTACCGGGTGCTCGACCACGCGCGCCAGAGCCCCGACGTCGGGTGTGTGCTGCTGACCGGCAACGGGCCCTCGCCGAAGGACGGGGGCTGGGCGTTCTGCTCCGGCGGCGACCAGCGGATCCGCGGCCGCGACGGCTACCGGTACGCCTCCGACGAGTCGGCCGAGAGCATCGACCCGGCGCGGGCCGGGCGGCTGCACATCCTCGAGGTGCAGCGGCTGATCCGCACGATGCCGAAGGTCGTCATCTGCGTCGTGCCCGGCTGGGCCGCCGGCGGCGGGCACTCCCTGCACGTCGTCTGCGACCTCACGCTGGCCAGCCGGGAGCACGCGCGGTTCAAGCAGACCGACGCCGACGTCGGCAGCTTCGACGCCGGCTACGGCTCGGCCTACCTCGCCCGGCAGGTGGGGCAGAAGGCGGCGCGCGAGATCTTCTTCCTCGGCGCCGAGCACGACGCCGAGGACGCGTTCCGGATGGGCATGGTGAACCGGGTCGTGCCGCACGCCGAGCTGGAGCAGACGGCGATCGCGTGGGCGCAGACGGTCTGCCGCAAGTCGCCGACGGCGCAGCGGATGCTGAAGTTCGCCTTCAACGCGGTGGATGACGGGATCATGGGCCAGCAGGTGTTCGCCGGTGAGGCGACGCGGCTCGCGTACATGACCGACGAGGCGGTCGAGGGACGCGACGCGTTCCTGCAGAAGCGCCCGCCGGACTGGGACCGCTTCCCCTACTACTACTGACGTGCGCCGACTGCTCGCTGCCGACGCCACGATCGACGCTGTCGCGGCGGCGCTCGACGGGAGCGGTCCTGCGCTGCTGCCGACGACAGATCTGCGGGTGCTGCGGGCGCTGCGTGCCGACGAGCCGGTGGACGACGCCGTCGCGGCGCTCGTCCCGACGGCCGGGTCGACCGGGAAGCCGAAGGGCGTGCTCCTGTCCGCTGCGGCGTTGACGGCGTCCGCCACGGCCACGGCCGGGCGGCTCGGCGGCACCGGGCAGTGGCTGCTGGCGGTGCCCACGACGCACGTCGCGGGGCTGCAGGTGCTCGTGCGGTCGGTGCTGGCCGGGACGGCTCCGGTCGTCCTCGACGGGCCGACGACCGTCGAGTCCTTCGAGGCCACGGCCGCGCGGATGACCGGCTCGCGCCGGTACGTCTCGCTCGTGCCGACACAGCTGCACCGGCTGCTCGACAGCCCCGCCCTGCAGACGTTCGCCGCCGTGCTGGTCGGCGGCGCCGCGACGCCACCTCGGCTGCTCGATGCCGCGCGTGAGCGCGGCGTGCGCGTCGTCAGGACCTACGGGATGACCGAGACCGCGGGCGGCTGCGTCTACGACGGGGTGCCGCTCGACGGCGTCGAGGTCGACGTGGGGCACCGGATCCGGCTGCGCGGCCCGGTGCTCGGCGAGGCCTACCGGCACGGCCCGCTGCGTGACGCCGACGGCTGGTTCACCACCGGCGACGTCGGCCGGTGGGAGGGCGGCCGGCTCGTCGTCCTCGGCCGGGCGGACGACGTCGTCGTGACGGGCGGCGAGAAGGTGGCGCCGAACGCCGTCGAGGACCGGCTGCGCGAGCACCCCAGCGTCGTCGACGTCGCCGTCGTCGGCATCGCTGACGACGAGTGGGGCGAGCGGGTCCTCGCCGTCGTCGTGCTGCGCGGGCCGCTGTCGCTGCACGAGGCGCGCGACCACGTCAGCGGGCCGCTGCCGCGCGCCGCGGCGCCGCGCGAGCTGCGCGTCGTCGACGCCCTGCCGCTGCTGCCGTCGGGCAAGGTGGACCGCGTGGCGCTCAGGCGGCAGACATGACGACGCGCGCCGAGTGGGTCGCGGGCGCGCGGCCGCGGACGCTGCCGGCTGCCGTCGCGCCGGTGCTCGTCGGGACGGCTGCGGCCGTCGAGCCGTCGTGGATGCGGGCGCTGCTCGCGCTGGTGGTCGCGCTCGCGCTGCAGGTCGGCGTCAACTACGCCAACGACTACAGCGACGGCGTGCGCGGCACCGACACCGACCGGGTCGGACCGCTGCGGCTCGTCGGGTCCGGCGCAGCGTCGCCGGCAGCGGTGCGGCGCGCGGCGCTGCTGGCGTTCGCCGTGGCCGCCGTCGCGGGACTCGCGCTGTCGCTGCTGAGCTCGCCGTGGCTGGTACTGGTCGGCGTCGCCTGCATCGCGGCAGCCTGGGGCTACACCGGCACGTCTCGTCCGTACGGCTACCGCGGTCTCGGTGAGGTCAGCGTCTTCGTCTTCTTCGGTCTTGTCGCGGTCTGCGGGACGGCGTACGTCCAGGGCGGGCGTGTCCCGGTCTCGGCGGTGCTGGGCGGGGTGTGCACCGGGGCGCTGGCGTGCGCGGTGCTGGTCGCCAACAACCTGCGCGACCTGCCGACCGACACGGTCGCGGGCAAGCGGACGCTCGCCGTCCGGCTGGGCGATGCCGGCACGCGCGGGCTGTACCGAGGGCTGGTCACGGTCGGGCTGCTCGTCCCACTCGTCGTCGCCGGCGTCGAGCGCAGCGGGTGGCCGCTGCTCGGCCTGGTCGGCGCCTGGTTCCTCGCGCCGCCGCTGGGTCAGGTGACCGCCGGTGCCTCCGGCCGCGACCTCGTGCCGGTGCTCGGCGCGACGGGCAAGGGACTGCTCGTCACCGGGGCGGGTCTGGCGCTGGGGCTGGCGCTGACGTGACCACGGTGCGGGCGGCGGGTGTCGACGACGCGAGCGTCGTCGCGCGGCTGCTCGACGACTTCAACCGCGAGTTCGACACCGCCACGCCTGGCGTCGAGGTGCTCACCGGCCGGCTCAGGCGGCTGCTCGCCGACGGCGTCGTGCACGCCCTGCTGGCCGGCGAGCCGCCCGTCGGGCTGGCCGTGGTGACGCTGCGCCCGAACGTCTGGTACGACGGCCCGGTCGGCCTGCTCGACGAGCTCTACGTCGTCCCGTCGCTGCGCGGCCGAGGGACCGGCACGGCACTGCTGGGAGCGGCCGAGCAGCTCGTCCTCGACCACGACGGCGAGGTGCTCGAGATCAACGTGGACGGCGACGACGTCGACGCCCGCCGCTTCTACGAGCGGCACGGCTACCGCAAAACCGAGCCCGGTCGCGACGACCCGCTCCTGTACTACTTCCGCGAGCTGCGTGCCTGAGCGGCCGTCGGTCACCGTGACGGGCAGACTGTTCTGGTGACCCGCGCGAACCTCGACAAGGACCCGGCCGAGGTCGCCGCCATGTTCGACGAGGTCGCACCGCGGTACGACCTCACGAACACCGTCCTCTCGCTAGGGCAGGACCGCGGCTGGCGCAGCGCGGTCCGCGACGCGCTTCGGCTGGAGCCGGGGGAGCGGGTGCTCGACCTCGCCGCCGGCACCGGGACGTCGAGCGTCGCGCTGGCCCGCGCCGGCGCGCGCGTCGTCGGCTGCGACTTCTCGCTCGGGATGCTGCAGGTCGGTGCCCGTGCGGGGCGGCAGTCCGGTCCCGATGCCGTGGCGCTCGTCGCGGGCGACGCGCTGCGGCTCCCCTTCGCGGACGCGTCGTTCGACGCCGTCACCATCTCGTTCGGGCTGCGCAACACGGCGGACGCCGACCGCGCGCTGCGCGAGTTGCTGCGGGTCACGCGGCCGGGCGGCCGCCTGGTGGTGTGCGAGTTCAGCCACCCGACGTGGATGCCGTTCCGTACCGTCTACGTCGAGTACCTCATGAAGGCGCTGCCCGCCGTCGCACGTCGCGTCAGCAGCGACCCGGCGGCGTACGAGTACCTGGCTGAGTCGATCCGCGCCTGGCCGGACCAGCCCGGACTTGCCGCCGTCCTGCAGCAGGCCGGCTGGGAGCGCGTCGGCTGGCGGAACCTCACCGGCGGCATCGTGGCCCTGCACCGCGCCACCCGCCCCGCCTGACGGGTCCGCCCCGCCCGACGCCGCCGGCCCCACCTGACGCCGGCCCCACCTGACGCCGTCCGCCGCTGACCCGACGTCGGACCCGCGCCCGCCTGACCGCCCGGAGCCCTCCCGACGGTTCCGGCGGCCGCGGCAACCGTCGGGAGGGCTCCGGCGGCAGGCGGTGGAGGCGCTCGTGCGGTTCCCGAGGCGGCGGGAACCGTCGGGAGGGCTCCGGACGGAGGGGGAGCGGGCCGGCGGGCGCGCGGCTGCGCGGGACCGCGGGTGCCGGGCCCCGCCGCAGCGCCTACACTCGGTCCACCGCCTTGTGAAAGTTTTCACAAGCGCACGATCGCCGGGGGACCGATGACCGACGCCGCTGACCTCAGCGCCGACGTCGTCGTCGTCGGCGCCGGGCCGGGCGGCAGCGCCGCGGCGTGGCAGCTGGCCCAGTCGGGGCTCGACGTCCTGCTGCTCGAGAAGACGGCGTTCCCGCGCGAGAAGGTCTGCGGCGACGGCCTGACCCCGCGCGCCGTCAAGAGCCTCGTGCACATGGGCGTCGACATCTCCGAGGCCAACGGCTTCATCCGCAACCGAGGCCTGCGGATCATCGGCGGCGGCCGCACCCTCGAGCTGCCGTGGCCGGAGCTCGCCAGCTACCCCGACTTCGGGCTGGTCCGTCCGCGCAAGGACTTCGACGAGCTGCTCGCCAGGCAGGCGCAGAAGGCCGGGGCGCGGCTGCAGGAGCTCACCACCGTCACCGGCCCGGTGCTCGACGCCGCCGGCCGGGTCGTCGGCGTGACGGCGAAGGTCGGGCCGGAGCGGCTCGAGAAGACCTACCGCGCACCCGTGGTCATCGCGGCCGACGGCGTCAGCGCGCGGCTCGCGCTCACCCTCGGCATCGCCAAGCGCGACGACCGCCCGATGGGCGTCGCGGTCCGCCGCTACTACGAGAGCCCGCGGCACGCCGACGACATGCTCGAGTCCTGGCTCGAGCTGCGCGACGACGCCGGGAACCTGCTGCCCGGCTACGGCTGGGTCTTCGGCGTGGGCGACGGCACCTCCAACGTAGGCCTGGGCATCCTCAACTCGTCCAAGGAATTCGGCAAGCTCGACTACAAGCAGGTCCTGCGCGAATGGACCTCCGGCATGCCCA
>JBKHYE010000136.1:0-12739 GCA_046565705.1 Actinomycetes bacterium | reverse complement strand
CGGACTGGGCACCATGGGCGCCGGCATCAGCGAGGTGCTCGCCCGTGCGGGACTGTCGGTGACCGCCGTGGACGTCGACGAGGAGGCGGTCGCCCGCGGGCGCGGCCACCTGGAGCAGTCCACCGGGCGCGCGGTGAGCCGCGGGAAGCTGGAGACCGCCGAGCGGGACGAGATCCTGGGCCGGATCCGCTTCTCCACCTCGCTGGAGGACCTGGCGCACGCGGAGCTGGTGATCGAGGCGGTCCCGGAGCGGATGGAGCTCAAGACCGAGATCTTCGGCAAGCTCGACGCGATCTGCCCGCCGGACACGATCCTGGCGACCAACACCTCGAGCCTGTCGGTGACCGAGCTCTCGGTGGCCACCGCCCGCCCGTCGCGGGTGATCGGCATGCACTTCTTCAACCCGGCGCCGGTGATGAAGCTGGTCGAGGTGGTGCAGACGATCAGCACGGCGCCCGAGGTGGCCGCCACCGGCCGGGAGTTCGCCCACGCGCTCGGCAAGGTGCCGGTGACCTGCGGCGACCGCGCCGGGTTCATCGTCAACGCGCTGCTGTTCCCGTACCTCAACGACGCGGTGAAGATGCTCGAGGCGCACTACGCGACCATCGACGACATCGACCTCGCCATGACCAAGGGCTGCGGCCACCCGATGGGGCCGTTCGCGCTGATGGACGTCGTCGGCCTCGACGTCACGCTGGCCATCCAGCAGACGCTGTTCAACGAGTTCCGCGAGCCCGGCGACTCGCCGGCGCCGATGCTCGAGCACCTGGTGCGGGCGGGTTACCTCGGCCGGAAGACCGGCCGCGGGTTCCGCGACTACGCCAAGAAGTAGCGGTGGCCCGCGGGTCCCGACGCGGTGCCCGCGAGGCGGCTGCGCTCGAGGCCCTGCGGCGCGCCGACGGTGACGTCCGGCTGCCGGCAGGGCAGCGGCTCGAGGACGGGTTCGTCGTGCGCTCTCTGCCGGGCTCGGCCGGCCGCAGCTACCGGTGCCCTGGCTGCGACCAGGAGCTCCCGTCGTCGCAGCCGCACGTCGTCGCCTGGCCCGAGGGGCGCGAGGACGACCGGAGGCACTGGCACACGGCGTGCTGGTCGGCGCGCGACCGGCGCGGCGTGAAGGTGCACCGGTCGAAGAACGCGCCGCGCTACGGCTGACGGCAACGCGGACGAGCACTCCCCTCACTCTGTCGCGTCCGTGCGGCCGCTCAACAGGGGTTGCGCTCACGACACCGTGAGGGAAGTGCGTACAGGCGGGCCGCCGCACCGCCGTAGGGTGTCTCAGCCATGCCCGACCTCCGCCAGAACACCGTGCTCAAGGCCGATCGGCGTCCCGTCACCCTGCACACCGCCGACGGTCTCGAGCTGATCGGCGAGCTCGCGCTGCCGCACGACCGGCCGCCGGTCGCGACGCTCGTGTGCCTGCACCCGCTGCCGACGCACGGCGGGTTCATGGACAGCCACCTGATCAAGAAGGCGTCGTACCGGCTGCCCGCGCTCGCCGGGCTCGCCGTGCTGCGCTTCAACACCCGCGGCACGAGCAGCCCGCACGGGACCAGTCAGGGCGAGTTCGGGCACGCCGAGGGCGAGAAGTACGACGTCGCCGCAGCGCTCGACCTGTGCGAGGCGGAGGACCTGCCGACCATCTGGCTGATGGGCTGGTCGTTCGGCACCGACCTCGCGCTGATGTACGGCTGCGACCCGTCGGTCGTCGGCGCGGTGCTCATCAGCCCGCCGCTGCGCTTCTCGCAGCCGGAGCACCTCCAGCAGTGGGCCGACTCCGGCAAGCCGCTGGTCGCGATCGTGCCCGAGCACGACGACTACCTTCAGCCGACCGAGGCGCGCGAGCGCTTCGCCGCCGTCCCGCAGGCCGAGGTCGTCGCCGTCGACGGCGCCAAGCACCTGTTCGTCGGCTACACCGAGACGGTGCTCGACGAGGTGGTCAGGCGAGTCGCGCCGGACGCACACCCGCTGCCGCGCATCGTGCCGGACGAGCTGGTCGAGCGCACGGAGCGCTCACCGCTGCGGCGTTGACCCTCACGTGTGGTCCTGCCGGGGCTCGACGACCTCGGCCAGCACGAGCTGCACGGCCGCCGCGAGCGGGATCGCCAGCAGGGCGCCGAGCACGCCGAGCAGCGAACCGCCGATGAGCACCGCGACGACGGTGGCGGCGGGGGAGACGTCGACCGACCGCTTCATGACCCGCGGGTAGAGGACGTAGTTCTCGACCTGCTGGTAGATCAGGTAGAACACGACGCACACCAGCGCCGCCTTGAGCGACGTGAACAGCGCGACCGTGCAGACGATGATCGCGCCGATCGTGGCGCCGACGAGCGGGATGAGCGCCGTCAGCGCCACCACCATCGACAGGGCGAGCGCGTACGGGATGCCCAGGATGAGCAGGAGCACGTACGTCGACAACCCCGCGATCGACGCGATGCCGACCGCGCCGGCCACGTAACCGCCGACGCGCGAGAGGATCTCGTCGGTGAGCAGCCCGACCCGCGCCCGGCGGCTGCGGGGGATCAGCCGGTAGGCACGCGCCTTCATGGTCGGGAGGTTGGCGAGGAAGTACAGCGTCACGATGAGCACCGTGAGCGTGCTGAAGAAGGCGCTGAACACGACCTTGCCGACGCCGAACAGGCCGCCGAAGACACTCGCGCCGACCTGGCTCGGGTCGTCGACGAGGGACCGGGCGCGGTCGAGCAGCCCGTACCGCTCGTCCAGGTCGGCGATGCGCTCGTTCTGCTGCAGGTCGTCGATGTAGCCCGGCGCCTGCTGCACGAACTCGTCGACCTGGTCGACGATCGGCGGCACGACCGCCAGCGCGAAGCCGGTGAAGAACAGCAGCGCCGCGAAAAGCACGACGGCGACGGCGAGGCCACGGCGGATGCCGCGTCGCTCCATCGCCATGACGGCCGGGTTGAGCCCGATGGCCAGGAACGCGGAGATCAGCAGCAGGACGAGCACCGAGCGCACCGCGATGAGCGCCTGCACCAGCCCGTAGGCCAGGGCGACGCCGAGCGCCGCGGTGAACCCGATGACGAACGGCGAACGGCCCGACATCGGGCGCCCGGGCCGCCCGAACGGCTGGTCGGGGGTGGCCTGCGCCTCGATCTTGCGCACCGCGGTGTCGAGCAGGGGGTCGTCCGGCGCCACGCGGGTCGCCGCGTCGACCGCGGCGCTTCCCGCAGCGACGGCGCCGTCGCGCGCCTTCTCGGCTCCGGCTCGGGCGTCGGCGGCCCCCGCCTCGGCGCGCCGCGCTGTCGCGGCGGCGCGCTCGACGTCGCCGGCGCGCTCCTCGACCTCGTCCTCGACACGGGTCTCGACGGTGCCCGCGACCTTCTCGTCGACCTTCTCGTCGACGGCTCGCTCGACGGCCTGCTGCAGGCCGTCGCTGTCGTGCGGTGCTTCCGGGTCAGGCACCCGGGTCGACCCCGGCGGCGTCCGGCCGCCGCATCCGCTGGGTGGGCTCGGGGTCGGACGCCGAGGCGATGGCGCCGCCGAGGGGGCCGACCGCCGCGGCGATCGCGTCGCGCAGCGCGGCGAGCTGGCCGACGAGGGCGTCGCGCTGGCGGGTGAGGTCACGGACCTCGCGCTCGATGTCGGCGCGGCGCTCGTTGACCTCGCGCTGGGTCTGGTCGTGCAGCAGGCGGACGTCGGCGCGGGCGGTCTCGAGCTGCTTGGCGACGTCGCGCTCGGCGTCGGCGCGCAGGGCCTCGGCCCGGGCGCGCGCCTTCTCGACCTCGCGCTCGGCCTCGCGCATCGCCCGCGACCGGACCTGCTCGGCGTCCTTCTGCGCCTCGAGCCGGGCCGTCTCGGCCTCGCGCTGCAGGCGCTCGACCTCGCGCTCGCGCTTCTCGAGGTCCTTGGTGCGCTCGGCGGTCTCGGCCGCCGCCTGCTCCTTGGCCGCGGTCATGAGCGCCTCGGCCTCGGCGCGGGCAGCGCTGCGGATCGCCGTCGACTCCTCCTCGGCCAGCGCGAGCATCTGGCGAAGCCGCTCGCCGACGAGGGCGGCGGGCTCGGGCCGGCCGGAGGCGCGGCGCTCGGCCTCGCTCAGCCGGGCGGTGAGCTCGCCGACCTGCTGCTCGAGGGCGGCGATGCGCCGCTCGTCCTCGGCGTGCCGGTCGTCGGCCTCGTTGAGCGAGACCTCCACCTGGTCGAGGTACTGCTCGACCTGTCGCGGGTCGTAGCCCCACGGCTTGTGCCGGAAGCTGCTCTGCTGCGGCTCGTCCGCGTCGCTGAGAGGTACGAGGTCGTCCATCGAGTCCGGCATCGTCTCGCTCGTCATGGTGCTTGTAGTACCACCGGACAGGCCGTTCGCGGCGGAGGCGCCACGGTATCCCGTGCTGCCCGCCTGCCGCGGCGGAGCGGTCGGGTCGCGGTCCGGCTCAGACGTCTCGGAAGCGGTTGATGGCGTCCTCGTGCTTCGCGCGGAACTCCTGCGCCTCGGGCGCGACGCCGAGCCCCTCCTGCGGGGCGAGGCAGAGCACGCCGACCTTGCCCTGGTGCAGGTTCTTGTGGACGTCGTACGCCGCCTGCCCCGTCTCCTCGAGCGGGTAGGTCTTGGACAGCGTCGGGTGGATCCTGCCCTTGGCGATGAGGCGGTTGGCCTCCCACGACTCCCGGTAGTTCGCGAAGTGCGACGACACGATCCGCTTGAGGTTCATCCAGAGGTAGCGGTTGTCGTACTGGTGCATGTAGCCGCTGGTCGACGCGCAGGTGGTGATGACGCCGCCCTTGCGCGTGACGTAGACCGAGGCACCGAAGGTCTCGCGGCCGGGGTGCTCGAAGACGATGTCGATGTCCTCGCCGCCGGTCAGCTCGCGGATCTTCTTGCCGAACCGCTGCCACTCCTTGGGGTCCTGGGTGTTCTCGTCCTTCCAGAACCGGTAGCCCTCGGCGTTGCGGTCGATGATCAGCTCGGCGCCCATGCGGCGGCAGATCTCGGCCTTCTCCGGCGAGCTGACGACGCACACCGGCGTGCCGCCGCCGTTGAGCACGTACTGCGTGGCGTACGAGCCCAGGCCGCCCGAGGCGCCCCAGATGAGGACGTTGTCGCCCTGCTTCATCGCGCCGGCGTTCTTGCTCACCAGCTGGCGGTAGGCGGTCGAGTTGACCAGGCCCGGGACGGCGGCCTCCTCCCAGGTCAGGTGCGCCGGCTTCGGCATCAGCTGGTTGGCCTTGACGAGCGCCACCTCGGCGAGCCCGCCGAAGTTGGTCTCGAAGCCCCAGATGCGCTGCTGCGGGTCCATCATCGTGTCGTCGTGGCCCTGCGGGTCCTCGAGCTCGACGGACAGGCAGTGCGCGACGACGACGTCGCCGGCCTTCCACTTCGAGACGCCCGCCCCGACGGCGAGCACGACGCCGGACAGGTCGGAGCCGACGACGTGGTACGGCAGGTCGTGCCGCTTGGCGAGGTCGTTGAGGCGGCCGTAGCGCTCGAGGAAGCCGAACGTCGAGACCGGCTCGAAGATCGACGTCCAGACGGTGTTGAAGTTGACCGACGACGCCATCACCGCGACCAGCGCCTCGCCGGGGCCGAGCTCCGGCGTCGGCACCTCGTCGACGTGCAGGCTCTTGCGCGGGTCCTTGTCGCGCGTCGCGAGGCCCTCGAACATGCCGACCTCGTCCTTGCGGACGACGACGCCCCGGTAGCTCTCGGGGAGCCCTTGCGACTGGACCGTTCCGGCCACAGCGGCGTAGTCGCCGGCGAGGATGGCGTCGCGGATCTCGTGCACGGTGCGGGGTCCTGTCCTGTCGGTCGGGGCCTGATCTCGGCGTCGGATGCTACCGACGGGTCACCTGACGACCGCGCCCGGTCCCGGCGGCCCCGGCCTCAGTGCCCCATGCCGCCGGGGCCGGGCTCGACGAGCTCCACGAGCACGCCGCCGGCGCTCTTGGGGTGCACGAAGTTCACCCGCGAGCCGGCGGTGCCGTTCTTCGGCGTCTCGTAGAGCAGCCGCATGCCCTGTGCCTTGAGCCGCTCGCCCAGCGCCTCGACGTCGTCGGTGCGGTAGGCCATCTGCTGGATGCCGGGGCCGTTCTTGTCGAGGAACTTCCCGATGGTGGTGTCGGGCGACAGGGGCGACAGCAGCTGGACGTAGGAGCCCGAGTCGCCGACGGCCATCATCGCCTCGCGGACGCCCTGCTCCTCGTTGACCTCGGTGTGCACGCACGTCATGCCGTAGGCCTTCTCGTAGAGCTCGATCGCGGCGTCGAGGTCCGCGACGGCGATGCCCACGTGGTCGATGGCGAGGATGCGGCCGGCGTCTCCGGTGGCGCTCGTCACGTCTGGCTCCTGTTCAGCGGTGTTACGGGGAGACCTATCCTCGCAGCAACCGACTCGCGCCCCGGAGGCTCCCGTGACTGCAGACCGCACCGTGATCGTCGGAGGGGCGCGCACGCCCATCGGCAAGCTGTCGGGGGGCCTCAAGGACCTCACGGCCCAGGACCTCGGCGGCATCGCCATTCGGGCGGCGCTCGAGCGCGCCGGCGTCAGCGGCGACCAGGTCGACTACGTGATCATGGGGCAGGTCCTGCAGGCGGGCCAGGGGCAGATCACCGCCCGCCAGGCCGCGGTCAAGGGCGGCATCCCGATGGGCGTGCCGGCCCTCACCATCAACAAGGTGTGCCTGTCGGGTCTCGACGCCATCGCGCTCGCCGACCAGCTGATCCGCGCCGGTGAGTTCGACGTCGTCGTCGCCGGCGGCATGGAGTCGATGACGCAGGCCCCGTACCTGCTGCCGAAGGCTCGGCAGGGCTACCGCTACGGCAACGCCGAGATCCTCGACGCCACGTTCCACGACGGCCTGTTCGACGCCTTCGACAAGGAGGCCATGGGCGAGGCGACCGAGAAGCACAACGACTCCTACGGCTTCACCCGCGAGGAGCAGGACGAGTACGCCACCCGCTCGCACGAGCTGGCCGCAGCCGCCATCAAGGAGGGCCGGTTCGCCGACGAGATCACGCCGGTCGAGATCCCGCAGCGCAAGGGTGACCCGATCGTCATCAGCGAGGACGAGGGCGTCCGCCCCGGCACCACCGCCGAGTCGCTCGGCAAGCTGCGCCCGGCGTTCCGCAAGGACGGCACCATCACCGCCGGCAACGCCTCGCAGATCTCCGACGGCGCCGCGGCGGTCGTGGTCATGAGCCGCGCGAAGGCCGAGGAGCTCGGTGTCGCCGACCGCATCCTCGCCGAGGTGGGCGCGCACGGCGTCGTCGCCGGCCCGGACAACTCGCTGCAGCTGCAGCCGGCCAACGCCCTGCGTGCGGCCCTGGCCAAGAGCGACGTCGCGCTCGAGGACCTGAAGGTCGTCGAGGTCAACGAGGCGTTCGCCGCCGTCGGGCTCGCCTCGCAGAAGGACCTCGGCCTGCCGAACGACGTCTTCAACCCCAACGGCGGCGCCATCGCGCTCGGCCACCCGATCGGCGCCTCGGGCGCCCGCCTGGTGCTGACGGTGGCGCACGAGCTCAAGCGGCGCGGCGGCGGCGCGGGCGCGGCCTCGCTGTGCGGCGGCGGCGGTCAGGGCGACGCGCTGATCCTGCACGTCCCCGCCTGAGTTGACCACCGCGCGGGCGCGCCGCGCGCTGGACGTCCCCACGCTCGTCGAGCAGGCGAGGGAGGGCAGCCCGCGCGCCGTCGCGCGCCTGATCAGCCTGGTCGAGGACGCCTCACCCGCCCTGCGCGAGGTCATGGCGCTGCTGGCGCCGCACGCCGGGCACGCGCGCGTCGTCGGCCTGACCGGGTCGCCCGGCGTCGGCAAGTCGACGTCGACGGCGGCGCTCGTGGCCGCCTACCGGCGGCGCGACATGCGCGTCGGCGTGCTCGCCGTCGACCCGTCGTCGCCGTTCTCCGGGGGCGCCCTACTGGGCGACCGCGTGCGGATGCAGGACCACGCCACCGACAGCGGCGTCTTCATCCGGTCGATGGCCTCGCGCGGCCACCTGGGCGGGCTGTCGTGGGCCACGCCGCAGGCGCTGCGCGTGCTCTCGGCGGCGGGCTGCGACGTCGTGCTCGTCGAGACGGTGGGCGTCGGTCAGGCCGAGGTCGAGGTCGCGCGGCTGGCCGACACCACGCTGGTGCTGCTGGCGCCGGGCATGGGCGACGGCATCCAGGCCGCCAAGGCCGGGATCCTCGAGGTGGCCGACGTCTTCGTCGTCAACAAGGCCGACCGCGACGGCTCCGACCAGGTCGTGCGCGACCTGCGCTACATGCTCAGCCTGGGCGACCGGCGCACCGACGCCGGCTGGCGGCCGCCGATCGTCAAGACCGTCGCGAGCAGGGGCGAGGGCGCCGACGAGGTCGTCGAGGAGATCGAGCGGCACGGGGCCTGGCTGGCCTCCAGCGGCATGCTCGACGCCCGCCGCCGGGAGCGTGCCGCCGACGAGGTCGAGGCGATCGCCGTGACATCGCTGCGCGAGCGGATCGGCGACCTCCGGGGCGGCGACACACTGGACACCCTCGCCGGGCGCGTGGTCGCCGGCGAGCTCGACCCGTACGCGGCCGCCGAGGAGCTCGTCGCCGAGGTGACGGCCTCGTGAAGGGGTTCTCCTTCCGGGTGCTGCGCCTGGTCGCGCTGCTCGAGACGCTGTCGTTCGCCGTGCTGATCGTCGGCTCGGTGCTGCGGCGCACGACCGACACCGACATCGTGCCGACCGTCGGCTGGGTGCACGGCGTGCTCTACGTCGCGCTCGTCGTGTTCGTGCTCGACAACCTGCGCCGGCTGCGCTGGGCGCCGTGGTTCACCCTGGTGATGCTGACGATCGGGTCGCCCGGCGCGCACTTCGCCGTGCGCGCGACGAAGCCCGCGGGGCTGTCGGAGCGCCGCAGCGACCAGCCGGCGCGGTCGGCTCAGCCGCCGAGGTAGCTCATCTCCGGGCGCGGCAGGTCCTGGACCCCGGCGCCGCGCAGCTCGCTGTACCGGTCGTCGCGCGCCGTCCACCGCGCGGTGACGGCGGCGCGCAGGTCGTCGTCGGAGGCGCCGCCGCGCAGGAGCGCGCGCAGGTCCGTGCCGGACGGTGCGAACAGGCAGGTGAAGAGCTCTCCGACGGCGGTGACCCGCGCCCGCGCGCAGCTGCCGCAGAACGGCGCGGTCACCGAGCTGATGACGCCGAGCTCGCCGCCGCCGTCGATGTAGCGCCAGCGCTGCGCGGTGGCGCCGCTGACGTCGTCGACCGGCTCGAGCGGGTGCACGGCCCGCACCCGCTCGACCACCTCGGCGGAGGGCACCGTCTCGGCGAGCTGCCAGTGGTTGGTGGTGCCGACGTCCATGTACTCGATGACGCGCAGGACGTGCCCGCCCGCGCGCGCGAACTCGACGAGGTCGAGCAGGCCGTCCTCGTTGACGCCGCGCTGCAGGACGGTGTTCAGCTTCACCGGGCCGAGCCCGGCGTCGACGGCGGCGGCGATGCCGTCGAGGACCTGGCCGAGCGGGACCCGGCTGTCGGACAGCCGGGCGAAGACCTCCGGGTCCAGGCTGTCGAGCGACACCGTCACCCGGCGCAGGCCGGCCGCGGCCAGCGTCGCGGCGCGGTCGGCGAGCAGCGACCCGTTGGTCGTCAGGGCGACGTCGTCGACGCCGGCCGTGCCGGCGACCAGCGCCACGAGGGCCTCGAGGCCGCGGCGCAGCAGCGGCTCGCCGCCGGTGAGCCGCACCTTGCCGACGCCGAGCGAGGCGAAGACGCCGACGACGCGCTGCAGCTCCTCGAAGCTCAGCAGCTCCTGCCGCTGCAGGAACGCGTGGTCGCGGCCGAAGGCCTCGCGCGGCATGCAGTACGGGCAGCGGAAGTTGCAGCGGTCCGTCACCGACAGGCGCAGGTCGCGCAGCCCTCGGCCGCGCGCGTCCACCGGTGCTGCCACGGACCCACTGTAGGAGCGCGAGGATCCGAGCGCTCCTCCGTTGCAGAGGTCGAGGCCGGTCGCGAGGACCGGCTCGGACTCGAGGAGAACTCCCGTGAAGGCTCGTCTCGCTGCTGCTGCGGCTCTCGCCAGCGTCGTCGGTCTGCTGGTCGCCGCTCCGGCGTCGGCCGCGCAGGTGTGCGTGAAGGCGGACATCAACGTCAACGGCACCGCCCAGAACGTCGAGCAGTGCCTGCCTGAGTAGGCCCGCTCGCACGGACCGCGGCTGTTCGCCAGCCGCCACACGGGACCGCCGGCCGCTGGGGGCCGGCGGTCCCGTCGTGTCCGGAGGCGTCCCCGGCGGTACCCTCGGGCACAGCCCGAACGCCCGTTCAGGAAAGGACGCCGGATGTCCCCGGACGAGATCGCCGCCGGGCGGGAGCGCTGGCAGGCCCGGTACGAGGCGGCCCGCAAGCGCGACGCCGACTTCACGACGCTGTCGGGCACCGAGGTGGAGCCCGTCTACGGCCCCCGGCCCGGCGACGTCTACCAGGGCTTCGAGCGCATCGGCTGGCCGGGGGAGTTCCCCTTCACCCGCGGCCTCTACGCGACCGGGTACCGCGGCCGGCCGTGGACCATCCGGCAGTTCGCCGGGTTCGGCAACGCCCAGCAGACCACCGAGCGCTACAAGATGATCCTCGCCGCCGGCGGCGGGGGGCTGTCGGTGGCGTTCGACATGCCGACGCTCATGGGTCGCGACAGCGACGACCCGCGCAGCCTCGGCGAGGTCGGGCACTGCGGTGTCGCCGTCGACAGCGCGCGCGACATGGAGGTGCTGTTCGCCGACATCCCGCTCGCCGACGTCACGACGTCGATGACCATCAGCGGCCCGGCGGTGCCGGTCTTCTGCATGTACCTCGTCGCGGCCGAGCGGCAGGGCGTCGACCCGGGCGTGCTCAACGGGACGCTGCAGACCGACATCTTCAAGGAGTACATCGCGCAGAAGGAGTGGCTGTTCCCGCCCGAGCCGCACCTGCGCCTCATCGGCGACCTCATGGAGCACTGCGCCGAGAAGATCCCGGCGTACAAGCCGATCAGCGTCTCGGGCTACCACATCCGCGAGGCCGGCTCGACCGCCGTGCAGGAGCTCGCCTTCACCCTGGCCGACGGGTTCGCCTACGTGGAGCTCGGGCTCTCCCGCGGGCTCGACGTCGACGTCTTCGCACCCGGCCTGTCGTTCTTCTTCGACGCGCACATCGACTTCTTCGAGGAGATCGCCAAGTTCCGCGCCGGCCGCCGCATCTGGGCCCGCTGGCTGCGCGACGTCTACGGCGCGAAGACCGAGAAGGCGCAGTGGCTGCGGTTCCACACCCAGACGGCCGGCGTCTCGCTGACCGCGCAGCAGCCCGACAACAACGTCGTGCGCACCGCTGTCGAGGCGCTCGCCGCGGTGCTCGGCGGCACGAACTCGCTGCACACCAACGCCCTCGACGAGGTGCTCGCGCTGCCGAGCGAGAAGGCCGCGCAGATCGCGCTGCGCACCCAGCAGGTGATCGCCGAGGAGACCGGCGTCATGAACGTCGCGGACCCGCTCGGCGGCAGCTGGTACGTCGAGCAGCTCACCGACGCCATCGACGCCGAGGCCGAGAAGATCTTCGCGCGCATCCGCGAGATGGGCACCGACGGCTCGATGACGTCGGGCATCCTGCGCGGGATCGAGGACGGCTGGTTCATGGCCGAGATCGCGGAGGCGGCGTTCCAGTACCAGGTCGCGCTCGAGAAGGGCGACAAGAAGGTGGTCGGCGTCAACGTGCACACCGGCGACGTCGACGAGCCGCTCGAGATCCTGCGCGTCTCGCACGAGGTCGAGCGCGAGCAGGTGCGGGTGCTGGCCGACCGCCGCGCCGAGCGCGACGACGCGCGCGTGCAGGCGGCGCTGCGCGACCTCGTCGAGACGGCGCGCGGCGAGGGCAACACCATCCCGCCGATGCTGGAGGCGGTGCGCGCCGAGGCGACGCTCGGCGAGATCTGCGGCGCGCTGCGTGACCTCTGGGGCAGCTACGCCGAGCCCCCCCGCTTCTGACCCGACCGCCCCCGGCGCAGCCCCCGATCGCCCGCGATCTTCGTCCTGTTCTCGCTCGTCGTGCGGACGCTGCGTGCACGAGACGAAGATCGCGCGGCGCCGGGGGGAAGGGGCCGACGGGGCGCTGCGGTTGACTGCTGACATGCGACCGACCGACCTCAACATCGCCGGTGCCGTCGACCTGTCGTCGCTCAAGGCGCCGGCGCAGGTGCCTGCCGCGCAGGGCGCGCCGGGCGCCGACGCGCACGTCCTCGACGTCACCGAGGCGACGTTCGAGGAGCAGGTGCTCCGCCGCTCGCTGCAGGTGCCGGTGCTCGTCGACTTCTGGGCCGACTGGTGCGGCCCGTGCAAGCAGCTGTCCCCGCTGCTCGAGCGGCTCGCCGCCGAGGCGGCAGGGGCGTGGGTGCTGGCCAAGGTCGACGTCGACCGCAACCAGGGCATCGCCGGCCAGCTGCAGATCCAGAGCATCCCGACGGTCCTGCTGGCGCTCGGCGGCAGGCTCATCCAGGGCTTCACCGGCGCGCTGCCCGAGCGCGAGCTGCGGGCCTTCCTCGAGCAGGTGCTCGCCGCCGCGCAGCAGGCGGGGCTGCCCGGGTCAAATGCGGCGGACGGCGCTGCGCCGGCCGCCCCGCCGGCCGAGCCCGAGGTCGAGCAGGCCGAGGACGCGCTGGCCCGCGGCGACTACGCGGCGGCCGTCGCTGCCTTCGACGCGCTGCTGGCGCGCAAGCCCAACGACCCCGAGGGTGTCGCGGGGCGGGCGTGGGCCGCGCTGCTGCAGCGCAGCGCCGGTGCCGACCCGGACGCGGTGCTCGCGGCGGCCG
>JBKHYE010000135.1:0-6968 GCA_046565705.1 Actinomycetes bacterium | reverse complement strand
CGCGTCCCGGAGGTCGCCGAGCAGCTCGCGGAGCAGCTGGTGCGCACGGTGCGCGCGCTGCGGGCGCTCGAGCTGAAGAAGTCGCCCTCGATCAGCGAGTCGATCGACTGGGCGCGCACCCTCGTCGCCCTCGGGCTCGACACGCTCGACGAGGAGTCGGTGCGCACGACGCTCGGCGTCGTCCTCAAGCACGCCAGCGACCACGAGCGCGCGGGCACGCAGCTCAAGCTGAACTGATGACCGCACCGGGGCTGCTCGACCGCGAGATCGGGTTCTTCCACGCGCTGCGCGACGCCGGCGTCGGCATCTCGCTGGCCGAGGTCCTCGACGCGACGCGCGCGCTCGGCACGGTCGACCTGCTCGAGCGCGAGCAGCTGCGCGAGGCGATGGCGTCCTGCGTGTTGAAGCGGCCCGCCCACCGCCACACCTTCGACACGCTGTTCGACCTGTGGTTCCCGCCGGTGCTCGGCGACCCGAGCGGCTGGGACGACTACGAGGACGGCGAGCCGGTCGAGGGCGAGGAGGGCGAGTCCGAGCCCGCCGACCCGCGGGTGATGCGCGAGATGCTCAAGAACCTGCTGCTCGACGGCGACGAGGAGGCGCTGCGGCGCTTCGTCCGCAAGGTGGTCGACGACCTCGGCCGCAGCCAGACGGCGCCGGGCCGGCAGTCCTGGTTCTCCTACCGCGTGCTCCGCTCGCTGTCGCCGGAGACGCTCATGGCGTCGCTGCTCGAGGCGGTGCTCGCCGGCCAGGAGCGCGGCGGGCTGGCCGAGAAGGTCGCGCGGCAGACCATCACCGAGCGGATCCGCCAGTTCCAGGAGATGGTCGAGGCCGAGGTGCGCCGCCGGCTCGCCGAGGACCGCGGCGTCGAGCAGATCAGCCGCACCGCGGTGCAGCCGCTGGCCGAGCAGGTCGACTTCCTGCGGGCCAGCCGCAACGACATGGCCGAGCTGCGCCGGCAGGTGTTCCCGCTGGCCCGGCGGCTCGCGACCCGGCTCACCGCGCGGCGTCGGCTCGGCCGGTCGGGGCGGCTCGACTTCCGCCGGACGGTGCGCGCCTCGCTCGCCACCGGCGGCGTCCCGCTGGTCACCCACCACAAGCCGCACAAGCCGCACAAGCCCGAGCTCGTCGTGCTCTGCGACGTGTCCGGCTCGGTCGCCGGGTTCGCGCACTTCACACTGATGCTGGCGTACGCGCTGCGCGAGCAGTTCACCAAGGTGCGGGCGTTCGCGTTCATCGACACGGTCGACGAGGTCACCGACTACTTCACGCCCGGCGGCGACGTCGCGGAGGCGCTCTCGCGGATGTCGAGCGAGGCGGACCTCGTCTGGTTCGACGGGCACAGCGACTACGGGCACTCGATCGCCGAGTTCGCCAAGCGCTACCCCGACGCCGTCGGGCCGCGCACCTCGCTGCTGATCCTGGGCGACGCTCGCAACAACTACCGCGCGACCGAGCTGCCGGCGCTGAAGTCGCTCGTGCAGAAGTCCCGGCACGCCTACTGGCTCAACCCGGAGCCGCGCGCGTACTGGGGGAGCGGCGACAGCGCCACGGCGCAGTACGGCGAGGTCATGGAGATGGTCGAGGTCCGCAACGCCGTGCAACTCGAGGAGTTCGTGCAGCGGCTGCTTCCCACCTGAGCGTCCCACCTGAGCACAGGGGCGGCCACTAGGGTCGAGCGCGTGGGAAGGGGCAGGCGGGTCGGTGTCATGGGCGGCACCTTCGACCCCGTCCACCACGGTCACCTGTCGGCGGCCAGCGAGGTGCGCATGCTGTTCGACCTCGACGAGGTCGTCTTCGTGCCGACCGGCCAGCCGTGGCAGAAGCAGGACCGCGAGGTCAGCGCCGCCGAGGACCGCTATCTGATGACCGTCATCGCGACGGCGAGCAACCCGGCGTTCTCCGTCAGCCGGGTCGACGTCGACCGCTCCGGACCGACGTACACCATCGACACGTTGCGCGACCTGCACGCGCTGCACCCCGACGTCGAGCTGTTCTTCATCACCGGGTCGGACGCGCTCGCCCAGATCCTCGGGTGGCGCGCGGCGGACGAGCTGTTCGAGCTCGCGCACTTCGTCGGCGTGACGCGGCCCGGCTACGAGCCGGTCGACGTCAGCCGCTTCCCCGAGGGCGCCGTCACGCTGGTCGAGGTGCCGGCGCTGGCCATCTCGTCGAGCGACCTGCGCGAGCGCGTCGCGAACGGCCACCCGGTCTGGTACCTGGTGCCCGACGGCGTCGTGCAGTACATCGACAAGCGCCGGCTCTACCGCGAACCGGTCGCGTCGTGACGACCGACCCGGGCTACGTGCCCGGCCGCGGACGACGCGCCGAGGCCCGGCGTCGTCGCAAGCAGCGACAGCGGCGGCTGGCCGCGCTGGCGGCCGCCCTGGTGCTGCTCGCGGCCGCGGCGGTCACGGTGTTCCTGGTGCAGCGCGGTCCGACGGAGGAGGCGCCCGTCGTCGACCAGGGCCGCACGCAGCGCACCCTGCTCGTGCAGGTCCAGGGCGCCGGCGGCGACGCGATCGCGAGCGCGCTCACGGCGTACGACCCGCCGAGCGCCACCGGGTCCGTCGTCCTGCTCCCCCCGCAGGTGATCGTCGACGTCCCCGGCGCCGGCTCCCAGCCCTTCGGCCGCGCGCTGTCTGCCGGCGACCCGAACGGGTCGCGCAACGCGCTGGCGGACCTGCTCGGCGTCCAGATCGACGGCACGTGGGTGCTGCAGCAGGACGCCTTCCAGCGCCTGGTCGACGCCGTCGGCGGCATCACGGCGGAGGTCGACGTGCCGGTCCAGCGCGACAACACGGTGGTCGTGCCGCAGGGGACCCAGCAGCTCGACGGCGAGCGCGCCGTCGCGCTGATGACCTACACCGCCGAGGGCGAGCCCGAGCAGTCCCGGCTGGCGCGGCTGCAGGAGGTGCTCGACGGCCTGCTCGAGGCGCTGCCCGCCGAGAGCACGGCGCTGACCGAGGAGCTCACCGCGCTGGGTGAGGGGTCGGCATCGAGCCTGCCGCTTTCGGAGCTGGCGAACCTGCTCGTCGGACTGAAGCAGGCCAGCGCCGCCGACCAGCTGCAGTACGACACGCTGCCGGTCATCTCGATCGACGCCGGCGGCGGCGTGACGTCGTTCCGGCTCGACGCCGAGGCGGCGCAGGCGCTCGTCGACCGCGCGCTCGCCCAGTCGGTGCCCGAGGGTGAGCGGCAGACGGGCAACCGGGTGCTCGTGCTCAACGGCGTCGGCACGCCCGGGCTCGGCGAGGCGGTGCGCGCCAAGCTCGTCGACGCCGACTTCGTGTTCGTCGCCTCCCGCAACGCCGAGCGCTTCGGCTACGAGACGACGCAGGTGCTGGTGCCCGAGGCGACGCCCGAGGCGCAGCAGCTCGGCGTGCGCATCGCCGAGGCGCTGGGCGTCGAGCCAGACGTGCGGCAGGCCGACCTCGGCAGCATCGCGGACGCCGTCGTCATCGTCGGGGCCGACTTCCAGCCGTAGCGCCTACGCTGGGGCGGCCCACCGTTCCCGACGAAGGCAGAGCCCTTTGCCCGCCTCCGAGCGCGCCGTCGAGCTCGGGCTGACCGCCGCCCAGGCGGCCGCCGACAAGCTCGCCACCGACATCCTGCTGCTCGACGTCAGCGAGCAGCTCGTCATCACCGACGTCTTCCTGCTCGCGAGCGCGCCGAACGACCGCCAGGTCAAGGCCGTCGTCGACGAGATCGAGGACCGGCTGCGGGCGCTCGGCGCCAAGCCCGTGCGCCGCGAGGGCGTGCAGGACGGCCGCTGGGTGCTGCTCGACTACGCCGAGGTCGTGGTGCACGTGCAGCACCAGGAGGAGCGGGTCTTCTACGCCCTCGAGCGACTGTGGAAGGACTGCCCCGTCATCCCGTTCTCCGACGCCGACGCTGATCGTGAGGCAGCGCGCGTCGACGACCGGCGCGCCACCGGCTCCTGACGGCGCCTCGGCGCGTCGTCCTGCTGCGGCACGGACGCACCGCGCACAACGCCGACGGCGTCATCCAGGGCCAGCTCGACAGCCCGCTCGACGCCGCGGGCCTCGCCCAGGCCGACGCCGTCGCCGCCGTCTTCGCCGCCACCCCGCCGGCCGTGCTGCTGACGAGCGACCTTGCCCGCGCCGCTGCCACGGCGGCGGCGCTGTCGCGCACCACCGGCACCGAGGCCGTCGTGGACGCGCGGCTGCGCGAGCTGGACCTCGGCACCTGGCAGGGGCTCACCGGCGAGCAGGTCCGCGCGCTGCACCCTGACGAGTGGGCCGCCTGGCGGGCCGGTGAGGACGTCGGGCGCGGCGGGGGCGAGACCTACCGCGAGGCCGGGGCCCGCGCTGCCGCCGCCGTGCGCGAGCGGCTCGACGACGTGCCGGCCGGCGGCACGCTGCTCGCCGTCACCCACGGCGGCACGGCACGCGCGGCGCTGGGCGTGCTCCTCGAGCTCGCCCCGGCGTCGTGGGGGCGGCTGGCACCGCTCGGCAACGCGTGCTGGTCCACGCTGGTGGAGGCGCACTGGGGCTGGCGGCTCGAACGGCACAACGCCGGTTCGGGCTCGCTGCTCGGGCCACCCGGGGGGCACGACGTCGGCGCTGCACCCGTCTCGCCGCCGCGCCCGAGCCCGGACGACGAGCCTGTAAGGTGAACGACCGCGGCGGGCTCGCCTGCCGCACGGGGCTGTGGCGCAGCTGGTAGCGCACCACACTGGCAGTGTGGGGGCCAGGGGTTCGAGTCCCCTCAGCTCCACCCGTCTGACCAGGGCGTTCTCTCCTCGGAGGGGACGCCCTGAGTCGTCCATGGTGCCAGCGTGGTGGCCATTGGTGCCACGTGGTGCCGATCAGCCCCATAGCGCGGTCCCCATCTTCGCCGCCGCCTCCTTGGCAAGCGCCGGCATGACGTGGCTGTAGGTGTCGGTCGTCGTGCGCATCTGCGAGTGGCCCAGCAGCTCCATCACCACGCGCGGGTGAACGCCCTCCGACAGCAGCAGGGTGGCCGCCGTGTGCCGTCCGTCGTGCAGCCGCACCTCGCGCACCGCCGCGCGCTTCAGCAGCGCCTTCCAGGCCTCCCAGTCCGACCGCTTGTCCAGCGGCCTGCCGTTCACTTGGGCGAAGACCAGGTCGTGCTCCTCCCACAGCGAGCCGGCGGCCTCGCGCTCCTCGAGCTGCACCAGGCGGTGGCGGCGGAGCGCCTCGACGAGTTGCGCCGGGAGGGCAAGCGTGCGGCGGCTGCGGTCCGCCTTGGGCTCCTCGTACACCAGTCCCTTGCCCGCGACCCGGTGCAGGCCGCGGCGGACGGTGAGCGTGCCGACGTCGAGGTCGATGTCGGACCAGCGCAGCCCCAGGGCCTCGGACTGCCGCAGCCCGACGGCCAGCGCGACGGTCCAGCGAGCCGAGTTGCGGCCCTGCTCGGCGGCCTGCAGCACACGCCTGGCCTCGTCGACCGTCAGCGGCAGCGCCGTCGTCGGGCGCTTGACCGCGGGCGGGTCGACCAGCGTCGCGACGTTGCGCGCGATCTTCCCGCGCTGCATGGCAACGCGCAGCGCGCGCGACAGCACCCGGTGCAGGCGTAGGACGGTCGCCGGGGACAGGCCCTTGTCCTCGAGCAGCGAGCCGTACAGCTGCTCCAGGTGCTCGGGTTGGAGCCGGTCCAGGCGGTGGTGGCCGAGGCCGGGGCGCAGGTGCAGGCGGACCAGCGCCTCGTAGCTCTCCAGGGTGCGGGCGCGGACGCGCCGCGGGGCGATGTGCTCGAGCCAGTGGTCGAGCCAGTCGCCGACGGTCGGTGCTCGTCCGGCTGCCTCTGCGGTTCCCGCGTCGCGCTTGGTCTCCAGGGCCCGCACCTTGGCAACGACGTCGGACCGGCGGGCGCCGGACACGTGCCGCCGGTCTCGCCGCCCGTTCTCCTTGAGCCCCATCGAGACGTAGCCGTGCCAGCGGCCCGCTTCGTCCTTGTAGATCGACGACTCGCCGGATGCTGCGCGGTTGCTCATGGCTGGTTGTCCTTCGGCGGTGGTCCGGGCCGGCGGAGAGTCGGCCTAGGCAGACGTGTCAGCGTCGCGCGTTGCGTCCGCCATCGCGGAGCTCGACGAGGAAGCTGTGGAGAGCGTCAGCGGGAACGCGTCGGCAGCTGCCGATCCGCACCGAGTCGAGCTCGCCGCTGCTCAGCAGCTCGTAGACCTTCGACCTGCCGATGCCGAGCGCGCGGGCGGCCTCGACGGGGGTGAGCAAGAGCTTGTCCATGACGTCCTCCACGTCCTCAGGGGCGTCCGCACCGCGCTGGTGAGGTCCGCTTGCTGGCGTAGGTGCGGTGGAGGCCGGTGCTGTGACATCGCGCGGCCGACTTCCTGCTTGTGGGCGGCGATGCGTGGCTCGGGCAGCCCTCAACTCCGCGTCCCCACCGGGCAAGCCTGTTCGGGCCGTGGGCAAGACGCTGTCCCCCACTGGGCAAGGCCGCCGCGGCCGTGGGCAAGGGTGGGCGCCCCACGATCGGCCGACGTCGTGGCGTCGGGCGAGGGGTCGACGCGAACAGGCAAGACTGGCGGGCAAGGGTGGCCGGCACGGTGCTGCTGCCCGTGACACGGGTGCGCGCTCCGCCTGCCTGTCCACAGACTCGGCCTCCTTGCGCGATCGGACGCGAGGCGGCGGTGACGGTGGGGCGTGACTCCCGCAGATCCGCCGGACCCGACAACTCCCGAGCCGGGGGAGCAGTGGCCGGCCGATGCGCCGCCGACGCCGCGGCAGGACCATGCGGTGCTGAGCTGGCTGGTGGTGGACGGTGAGCTGCCGGAGTCGGTGCGCGGGCATCTGCTGGCGGCGCTGACGGCGTGGGAGCCGGTGATGGGAGGGGAGCTGTTCCCGGTCGAGCCGCTCGCCGGGCCGGAGTGCGACGTCGCGGACCTCCTCGAGGGGCAGTGGTGGCGCCGCGCGGAGCAGGCCGACACTGCCCGCTGGCACGACCGGGTCGCGCTGGTGGAGGTG
>JBKHYE010000134.1:0-21216 GCA_046565705.1 Actinomycetes bacterium | reverse complement strand
GCCGCGAGCGGACGTCTGGGCCGCACATCTCCCGCTACGTCCGCCCCTGCGGGCGCGCCCGGTGTGTCAGGACGCGGACGCAAGGGGGAGAGGGGGGTCCGGGAGTGAGGGTCGCCGAGGCGTTCCGGGTCGCCGTCACCGCGCTGCAGGCCAACCGGCTGCGCAGCCTGCTCACGATGCTCGGCGTGATCATCGGCGTCAGCGCCGTCGTCGTGCTCGTCGCGATCGGGTCGGGCGCCAAGCAGGAGGTCGAGCAGCAGGTCAATGGCCTCGGCGCCAACCTCGTGCTCGTGGTCCCGGGCAAGCTGGAGTTCGGGTCCGCGCCGACCCGCAGCCGCCTGGAGCTCGCCGACGCCGACCGCGTCGGCCGCGCGATCGGCCAGCCCGACGACGTCGCCGTCACCCTCGCCAGCGGCGAGACGGTGCGGGCCGGCGGTCGCTCGGCCTTCACGACCGTCAACGGCACGAACGCCGCCGTCCCGCGGGTGCTCAACCGGCCGGTCGCTCGGGGCGAGTACCTCGGCGAGTCCGACGTCGACACCCGCCGCCGCGTCGCGGTCATCGGCCCCGAGCTCGCCGACACGCTGTTCGACGGCGTCGACCCGCTCGGCCGCACCATCTCCGTGGGCGGCGTGCGGTTCCGTGTCGTCGGCGTCTTCGAGAGCGTCGGCGGCGCGTTCGGCGCCAGCCGCGACGCCGAGGTGCACATCCCGGTCACCGCCGCGCAGCGGCTGTTCAACGACGCGCGCGTCGACGGCCTGGCCATCAAGGCGCCGAGCACCGAGCAGATCGACGAGGTGTCCGACGCCGCGCTCGACGTGCTGCGCGAGCGCTACCCCGACGAGGAGTTCAGTGCCGTCACGCAGGACCAGATCCTGGGCACCATCGGCCGGATCCTCGGGCTGCTCACCACCGTGCTCGCCGCGATCGCGGCCATCAGCCTGCTCGTCGGCGGCGTCGGGGTCAGCAACATCATGCTGGTCAGCGTCCGTGAGAGGACGCGCGAGATCGGCCTGCGCAAGGCCGTCGGCGCCCGGACCCGCGACGTCACGGTCCAGTTCCTCATCGAGGCGGTCCTGCTGACGACGATCGGCGGGGTCATCGGCATCCTCGTCGGCGTCGGCGGCTCGCTCGCGCTGTCGGCCGCGATCGACCAGCTGCCCGCCGTCATCACGTGGTGGTCGCCGGCGCTGGCGTTCGGCGTGAGCGCCGCGGTCGGCGTCTTCTTCGGCGTCGTGCCGGCCCGTCGTGCGGGGCGGCTCGATCCGGTCGTCGCGCTGCGGGCAGAGTGAACGCCGTGTCCACCATGGTCGTCTGGGACGACGAGTTCACGACCTACGACCTCGGGCCGACGCACCCGCTCAAGCCGCTGCGGCTCGAGCTCACGATCCTGCTCGCCCGCGAGCTGGGCGTGCTCGGGCGCGACGGCGTCAGCGTTCACGCGCCGACCCCTGCCGACGACGACCTGCTCGAGCTCGTGCACGACCCGCTGTACATCGCGTCGGTCAAGCGCGCGCCGGACGACGTGTTCGGCCGCATGTCGCTGCGCTGGGGCCTCGGCACCGAGGACAACCCCATCTTCCCGCGGATGCACGAGGCCAGCGCACTCGTCACCGGCGCGACCATCGACGCCACGCGGGCGGTCTGGGAGGGACGCGCGCAGCACGCCATCAACATCTCCGGCGGGCTGCACCACGCGATGCGCGACCGAGCGTCGGGCTTCTGCATCTACGACGACCCGGCCATCGGCATCGCGTGGATGCTCGCGCAGGGCGCCGAGCGGATCGCCTACGTCGACGTCGACGTGCACCACGGCGACGGCGTCGAGGCGGCCTTCTACGACGACCCGCGAGTGCTGACGATCAGCCTGCACGAGAGCGGCCGGTACCTGTTCCCGGGCAGCGGCTTCGCCGACCAGTGCGGTGTCGGTGACGCCGTCGGCACGGCGGTGAACGTCGCGCTGCCGATCGGCACGGGCGACGCCGAGTGGCACCGCGCGTTCGACGCCGTGGTGCCCCCACTGCTGCGCCAGTTCCGGCCGCAGGTGCTGCTCACCCAGCACGGCGCTGACACCCACGCGCTGGACCCGCTGGCGCACCTGCTGCTGTCGGTCGACGGCCAGCGGCTCGCCCAGCAGCGGCTGCACGAGCTCGCGCACGAGGTGTGCGGCGGGCGCTGGATCGCCGTAGGCGGAGGCGGTTACGAGCCGGTGCAGGTCGTGCCGCGGACCTGGACGCACCTTCTCGCCACCGCCACCGGGGAGCCGGTCGAGGGCGCGACGCCGAACGACTGGCGCGAGGTCGCGCACGAGAAGGGTGGGGAGTTCGCCCCGACGTCCATGACCGACGGCAGGCCGGTCGAGCGGCGACCGTGGGAGGGCGGGCCCGGCGACCCGGCCGACGCCGTCGACGCGGCCGTCGTCGCCACCCGCGAGGCGGTGTTCCCGCACCACGGCCTCGACCCGATGGCGGAGCAGGGGTGAGCGCGCGCGACCTGCGCGAGCACCTCGTCCGTCACCGCATCGCCGGCGACATCGGGACGCCGCGGCACCAGAACCTGCGCAACATCGGCCGGATGCTGGACGACCACGACGAGTACTGGTTCGGCCTCGTGCGGCGCCGGGCGTGGACCGCCGAGGAGGTGCTCGAGGTGGTCGCCCGGCGCGCCGGCATCTCGGCCGACCCGGAGCACGTCGACGGCACCGACACCATCGACCCCGACCTCACCGTCGCCCAGCTCGACCGGTGGCGCGACCGGCTGGGGCAGGCCGCGGCCGGCCGCGAGCGGGTGCTGCTCGCGACCGGGCACCCGACCGGCGTGCTGTCGCTCCACGTCCACGTGGCCGTCGCGCTGCGCGCCGCCGGGGCGCAGGTGCTCGTCGGCGAGGCCCCGTGGAGCTGGCCGTTCGAGGACGACGACCGGCGTCGGCCGCGGCACGTGCGATGCGTCGCCGGCGTGCACGTGCTCGCCACCGGCGGCGAGCTGCTGCACACCCACCGGCCCGAGCCGATGACGGCGCTGCTGCAGGCGCTCGAGGCGCCGCCGGACCTCGTCGTCGCCGACCACGGCTGGGCCGGCGCCGCCGCGGAGGCGGGCATCGACACCCTGGCGCTCGCCGACAGCAACGACCCCGCGCTGTTCGTGGCCGAGGAGGAGGGGAAGCCGGTGGTCACGGTGCCGCTCGACGACAACGTCCCGCCGCACCTGTACGACCCGCTGGCGGCGCACGTGACCGCCGGGTGGAGCCCTGTCCCGGTGCCGTGAAGCGGCATTCGCCGCTCCGCCGCACGCTGCCACGCCGGTCTGACGTCGTTCCGTCACGCGACCGCCGCGCGTTCGTGTGACCGCTGCGCCAGATGGGTCTGTTGCGCAGCGTGTTCCAGGGCTACTGTCCGTCTCTGCACGTGCGTGCCGTCGTGACCGGTGGGGAAGCCGAGCACCGCGACGCGTGCTGACCGGCGGTGTCCTGATGTCCAGCTTGTCCGAGGTGCGGTTCCTGACCGTGCAAGAGGTCGCCGCGATCATGCGCGTCTCGAAGATGACGGTGTACCGCCTGGTGCACTCCGGCGAGCTGGCCTCGGTCCGCGTCGGCCGGTCGTTCCGGGTGCCCGAGCGGGCGGTCAACGACTACCTGCGCGGCGCGTTCGACGACGTCGGCTGACCCTGCGTCCAGCCGCCGCCACCCGGAGCGCCCCGGCGGGCCGCGGGTAGGCTGAGCCCTTCCGCCGTCCGTCGCGCCGCACCGGCGCGCCCAGAGCACAACGCGAGCAGAGGTCCGTCACGTGGGTTCCGTCATCAAGAAGCGCCGCAAGCGGATGGCCAAGAAGAAGCACCGCAAGCTGCTGAAGCGGACCCGCGTCCAGCGCCGCAACAAGAAGTAGGCCCGGGCTAGGGTCGCGAGCCGTGACGTCACCGGTGCCGCCGCCCAGTCCGTCCCCGTCGGGGTGGATCACCTTCCTGTCCGACTTCGGGTTGGAGGACCCGTTCCTCGGCGTATGCAAGGGCGTCATCGCCCGGCGGGCCCCCGAGGCGCGGGTTCTCGTCGGCATGCACATGATCAGCCCGCAGGACGTCGAGCAGGCGGCGGCTGTGCTCGCCAGCGCCGTGCCCTACCTGCCGTCGCCGGCGGTGCACCTCGTCGTCGTCGACCCGTTCCGCGCCTCGCCGGTGCGCGGCATCGCCGTCCGCACCGGTGACGGCTCGCTCTTCGTCTCGCCCGACAACGGCGTCACGTCGCAGGCCTGGTCGGAGGCGGGCGGCGCCGTCGAGGCCCGCGTGCTCGACAACCCCGCGATGTGGAACCCGACGCCGGCGCGCAGCTTTCGCGCGCGCGACGTCTTCTCGCCGGTAGCGGCCCGCCTGGTGTCAGGGACGCCGCTGGCCGACGTCGGCTCGCCGATCGACGTCGAGGAGCTCGAGCTGCTGCCGGTGCGCGCGCCCGTCGTGGACGAGGACCACGTGCACGGCGAGATCGTCACCGTCGACCACTTCGGCAACCTCACGCTCAACGTGCACCGCTCCCACCTCGAGCAGGCCGGCATCGCCGTGGGCGACGAGGTCGAGGTGCGATGCAACGGCAAGGCCCGCACCGTGCCGTTCCTGCTGCGCTACGGGGAGGCGGCGCAGCACAGCCTCGTCGTCTGCGAGGACTCGTTCGGCACCGTCACGGTCGCGGTGAACTCGGGTAGCGCGGCGCAGGTGCTCCGGGTGGACCGGGGCGACCCGATGGTGATCAGCCAGCTGCACGGGGCCTCCGCCGTCCGCACCTGACCGCGCCTGACCGTCCGACGCCCCTCCCCGGCGCCGTGCCCCCGCCCTAGACTGACCGCTCCCCCTCGCTGTCCGGTCTGGAGCCCCTTTGCCCCGCGTCGTCCTCGTCACCGGCGTCAGCCGGTACCTCGGCAGCCGCCTGGCCAGCGTGCTGCAGGCCGACCCGAGCATCGAGAAGGTCGTCGGCGTCGACACCGTGCCGCCGCGACCGGACATGAAGCACGCCCTCGGCCGCACCCAGTTCGTGCGCGCGGACATCCGCAACCCGCTCATCGCCAAGGTGATCGCGCAGAACGAGGTCGACACCGTCGTCCACATGAACGTCATCGCCACCCCGCTCGGCGCCGGGGGTCGCACGGCGATGAAGGAGATCAACGTCATCGGGACGATGCAGCTGCTCGCCGCGTGCCAGAAGGCGCCGAGCATGCGCAAGCTCGTCGTGAAGTCGACGACGGCGGTCTACGGCTCGAGCCCGCGCGACCCGGCGCTGTTCACCGAGGACATCGAGCCGCGCGCGCTGCCCAAGAGCGGCTACGCCAAGGACGCCGTCGAGGTCGAGGGGTACGTGCGCGGCTTCGGCCGGCGCCGGCCCGACGTCACGCTCAGCCTGCTGCGCTTCACCAACTTCATCGGCCCCGACATCGAGACGCCGCTCACCCGGTACTTCTCGCTGCCGGTCGTGCCGACCGTCCTGGGCTTCGACCCGCGGATCCAGCTGTGCCACGAGAGCGACGGCATCGAGGTGCTGCGCCGGATGGCGCTCGAGGACCACCCCGGCATCTACAACGTCGGCGGGCCGGGTGTGCTGCTGCTGTCGCAGGCGATCCGGCGCACCGGGCGGCCGTCCTTCCCGGTGCCGTCGCCGGCGGTGACGGTCGTCGGCGGCCTGTTCCGCCGCGCCGGGCTGGTCGACTTCTCGCCCGAGCAGATGCGCTACCTCGAGCACGGCCGCGTCGCCGACGTCAGTCGGCTGCGCGGCGAGCTCGGCTGGACGCCCCGGCCCACCGCGGCGGCGTTCCGCGACTTCGTCGAGCACCGCGGAAGTGGGCGCTTCCTGACGCCCGAGGCCGCCGCCGCGGTCGAGGAGCGGCTCCTGCACCTGGTCGCCGGCCGGCGCGCCGTCGAGCGCACCCCTGCGGACGCCACCCGTGGCTGACGCCGTGCCGAACTCCGAGGGAGCCCCCATGGCCAAGGTCATCCCGCTCAGCGCGCCGACCGTGTCGGACGACGACGTCGCGACGCCGCTCACGCCGGAGGAGATCGCGGCCCGTGTCGCCGCCGCCGGCGAGGCGCGTGCCGCCGCCCGCGCCGCTGCCTCCGACCACGTGGACGACGACGACGGCGCGCCCGCGTGGGAGCGGCGGCTCGCCGGCGCGCTCGCCTTCGCCCGCCGCCGGCTGACCGGCGAGTACGAGGTCGACGACTTCGGCTTCGACCCCGACCTCACCGAGCACGTGCTGCTGCCGCCGCTGCGGCCGCTCTACGAGAAGTGGTTCCGGGTCGAGACCCGCGGCCTCGACAACGTGCCCGACGAGGGCGCCGCGCTCGTCGTCGCGAACCACTCGGGCACCATCCCGCTCGACTCGCTCATGACCTCGCTGGCGCTGCTCGACAAGCACCCGGCACACCGGCACCTGCGGATGCTGGCGGCCGACCTCGTCTTCTCCCTGCCGGTCGTCGCGCCGCTCGCCCGCAAGAGCGGCAACACGCTGGCGTGCAACCCCGACGCCAAGCGGCTGCTGTCGAACGGCGAGCTCGTCGGCGTCTGGCCCGAGGGCTTCAAGGGGATCGGCAAGCCGTTCAGCGAGCGGTACAAGCTGCAGCGCTTCGGCCGCGGCGGCTTCGTGTCGGCAGCCCTGCGCACGGGCGCGCCGATCATCCCGTGCTCGATCATCGGGGCAGAGGAGATCTACCCGATCGTCGGGAACGCCAAGCTGCTGTCGCGGCTGCTGGGTCTGCCGTACGCGCCGATCACGCCGTTCTTCCCGCTGCTCGGGCCGCTCGGCATGATCCCGCTGCCGTCGAAGTGGATCATCGAGTTCGGCGAGCCGATCGAGACGGCGTCGCTCGGGCCGGCCGCGGCCGACGACCCGATGCTGGTGTTCAACCTGACCGACCAGGTGCGCGAGACGATCCAGTCGACGCTGTACACGCTGCTGATGCAACGGCGGTCGATCTTCTTCTAGAGCCGTCGTTCGCCGGCGGCTCCCGGCCGGGACTGCGCCGCCGTCGCCGCGGCTCCCGGCCGGGACTGCGCCAGGCATGCGCTCTGCCGCTGCTCGCTCCGCTCGCTCTACGCGGCTCCCGCGCACGCCCGGCTCCGTCCCGGCCGTCCGCCCGCTCGGCTCCTTGACGGTCGGGATCCGCCCCGCTTGCGCGTCAGCAAGCGGGGCGCAGCCCGACCCTCAACCCGCCAGGAGGTGAGGGCGCGGCTGGACGGGGGAGAGACCCGGCTCGTGACGACTGCCGCTGCACGCCCCGCTGTCCCGGTCCCGCCGTTCGCCCACCCGGTCGCGGTGCCGGAGCTCGACGGGGTGACGCACCGGTGGGTCGACGTCGGCGGGCTGTCGGTGCACGTGGCCGAGGCCGGGCCGGTGGACGGGCCGCCGCTGGTGCTCCTGCACGGATGGCCGCAGCACTGGTGGTGCTGGCGCGACGTCGTCCCGCTGCTCGCCGACAGGTACCGGCTCGTCGTGCCGGACCTGCGGGGACACGGGTGGAGCGGCGCGCCGCTCGGCGGCTACGACAAGGAGCAGCTGGCCACCGACCTGCTGGGGCTGCTCGACGTCCTCGGCCTCGACGAGGTCGGGCTCGTCGGACACGACTGGGGCGGCTGGACGTCGTTCCTCGCCGCGCTCCGGGCGCCCGAGCGGTTCTCCGGCCTGCTCGCGCTCGGGATCACCCACCCGTGGCAGACGCCGTCGGTCGGCCGGGCGCTGCAGTCGTGGCGCGTGGGGTACCAGGCGGTGCTGAGCACGCCGGTGGTCAGCGAGCACGCGATGCGCCTGACGCCGGGGCTGGTCGAGCAGGCGGTGCTCGCGGGGTCGACGCGCACCGAGGTCTTCTCCCGCGAGGACCTGCGGCTGTTCGGGGAGGTCCTGCAGGACCCGCCGCGGGCCCGCGCGTCCGTGCGGCTCTACCGGACGTTCCTGCTCGGGGAGTCGCTGCAGGTGCTCCGCGGCCGCTACACCGGGCAGCGGCTCGCGGTGCCGACGCGGCTGGTGGTCGGCGAGGACGACCCGGTCGCGACCGGTCCGTTCCTGTCCGGCTGGGAGGACCACACCGACGACATGTCGGTCGAGGTGCTCCCCGGCGTCGGCCACTTCGTGCCGGAGGAGGCGCCCGACGTCGTCGCCGACCGGGTCCGCACGCTCTTCTCCTGACTCGGCCGACCGCTCCGGTCGCGCCCCGCTGGAGCCCTCCCGACGGTTGCGGGGCGCGTCGGAACCGTCGGGAGCCCTCCGGTCGCACCCGGGTGGAGCCCTCCCGACGGTTCCCGAGCGCGTCGGAACCGTCGGGAGCCCTCCGGGCGGGGAGGGCGGTCAGCGGGCGAGGCGGACCTTCAGCCGGCGCGTGTCGCCGTGCGCGGTGCGCCGCCGGTGCAGCGCCAGACCTGCGACGACGCCGCCCGTCAGCGCCCCCACCCCGGCCGCGGCCGGCACGCCGACCTTCGCCGCCTTGCGTCCGGTGCGGAAGTCCCGGATCTCCCAGCCGTTCTGGCGCGCCGTCTCGCGCAGCGCCGTGTCGGGGTTGATGGCGACGGCGTGCCCCACCGCCGTGAGCATCGGGACGTCGTTGTACGAGTCGCTGTAGGCGGTGCAGCGCGACAGGTCGAGGCCCTCGCGCTCGGCGAGCGCGCGGACGGCCTCCGCCTTCGCGGGTCCGTGCAGCGGCTCGCCGACGAGCCGGCCGGTGTAGACGCCGTCCTCCACCTCGCTGACCGTGCCGAGCGCGCCGGTGAGCCCGAGCCGCCGCGCGATGATCCGGGCGAGCTCGACGGGCGTCGCCGTCACCAGCCAGACGCGCTGCCCGGCGTCGAGGTGCTGCTGGGCCAGCGCGCGGGTGCCGGACCAGATCCGCCGCTCCATCAGCTCGTCGTAGATCTCCTCGCCGTAGGCGACGATCTCCTCGACCGACTTGCCCGCCACCAGGCCGAGCGCCTTGTCGCGGGCCTCCGCGACGGCCTCGAGGTTCTCCTTGCCGCGCACGCGGAAGGCCAGCTGCTGCCAGCCGAAGCGCAGGATGTCGCCCGTCGTGATCAGCCCGCGGCCGGCCATCCCCTTGCCGAAGAAGTAGATCGACGCGCCGCGGATCATCGTGTTGTCGACGTCGAAGAACGCCGCGGCCGTCGGGTCGGGGGGGACGGCGAGCGCGTCCTCGACCTCTGCCGCAGCGGCTGACGCGGCACCGGCGAGGACGGCCTTGACGCCGTCGTCGCTCTGGGACCGCGAGAACCGGAGCCGGGGCGACACGGGACCTCCTCGACCGGGCAGCGGACGCGGCCGAGCCTAGACCGGCGCCGCTGCCGCTCCGTCACCGCGGGACGTCCGCCTGCGCGCGCGGAGGCGGTGGCCACCTGGGCGGACGCAAGGAGCGGGGAGGGGGCGGACGTCCGCCTGCGCGCGCAGGCGCGGTGGGCGGACGCAAGCGCCAGGGACGGCGCAGGCCCCGCACCTCGACGGGGGGGGGGCCGGCGGACGGACTGGGCTGCGGTCCGACCGCCGCGGCGCGACGCCGGCGGAGCAATGCCGCGCCGACGAGCAGCACGAGGCCCAGGCCGGCCAGCGCCGTCTCCGCACCGGTGCGCGGCAGCCGGACCTGCGGGTCCTGCGGGTCCTGCGGCGCCGGCGGCGCGGCGGTCGTCGTCGTGGCAGCGCCCGCGAGGGCAGCGCTCGGCGAGAACGTCAGCTGCAGCAGCGGTCCGGTGACGTCGAGCGCGGTGGCCAGCTCGGCCGGCAGCGTCAGCGCGAAGCCGTAGCCCGGGGTGGCCGCCGCGGCGCAGACGCCGGGCTGCTCGAAGGTGCCGGACAACGAGGCCCCGAGCGTGGTCGGGCAGGACTCGAGCGTCGCGTCCGGGTCGCCGACGAGCCCGCCGTCGAGGCCGATGGCGTTGAGCGCCTCGAGCACGGCCTCGATCTCGTCGAGCAGCGTGCCGAGCCCGTCGAGCGGGATCGTGAGCAGCTGACCGCGGAGCTCCTCGAAGTCGTACGCCAGCTCCAGCAGCGGCAGCGCCTCGACCGAGACCGCGTTGACGTCGACCGTCGCGTCGGCCGTGCCGGTCCCGAGGACGGCCGTGGACGTCGAGTCGAGCGCGTTGGCCGTGCCGAACGGGTCCTGCCCGAGCAGGGTGACGCCGGCGATCCGCGCCTGCGCGGTCGACGTGGTCGTCGAGCCCTCGGTGACGATGCTCTGCGCGGTGGTCAGGACGCCGGTGTCGATGAGGCCGCCGGGGCCGGCGAGGTCCTCGAGCGACAGGAGCAGCTCGTCGTAGACGCCCTGCAGCTGAGTCGCGAGCGTGCACAGCAGCCCGGCCTGCTCGGCGGTCACTCCGTCGACGACGTCGCCCAGCAGCTCGCCGGCGCCCGGGACCGTCTCGAGCGCGTCGCCGAGCGGCTCGGTCACCGGGGTCAACCCGGCGCACAGCGCCTCGGTCGTCGTCCCGAGCTCGGCCGCGGCCGCGGCGAGCAGCTCCTCGACGGCGGCCAGCAGCGGCTCGAGCACCTGCGCGAGGGCGTCGGCGATCGGCTGCGGCAGACCGAGGGCCAGCTGCGTGCCGGCCGAGGCGGCGCTCGACGGCGCCTCGGTCACGGTGGCCTCGAGCTCGGCCAGCCCGACCTGCAGGAAGTCGCCGAGCCCACTGCTGTTCAGGCCGTCGTTGAGCTCGGCGAGCGGCGAGCCGCTCGCCGAGCGCGGCCCGGCCGCCAGCGAGACGCTGGCCGCGCCGAGGTCGAGCGCCTCGCCACCGATGCTGCCGGCGATGATCGCCGCGATCGCCTGCGCCTCCGGTGGCGAGCCGGGTACCGCGCGCACCGTGCCGGCGACGGGGTCGATGTCCAGCTGGACGGGGTTCAGCGGCAGCGCTGACGGCAGGTTGAGCACGAGCCGGAGGGCGGACGCCGACGTCGCACCCGAGGTGCTCGTCGACGTCGTCTGCGCTGCCGCGGGGGCCGCCGCGGCCACGGGCAGCGCGACGGCGGCACACGCGACGACGGCGAGACCGCGCAGGCGGCGGGAACGGGAGGGGGGCAGGAGCATGGGGGCCTTCCGGTGGTCCGTCGGGGGGCGCGGCGCACGCACCGGACGCTCACGCAGCGTGACCGTCCTGGGCCGTGAGCCTAGTGACTCTCACAACGATCGGGACGTGCGGATGTAACGCTCAGGAGAGGTCTGCGGCGGCAGATCACCCGGACGGGTGACCGCGACGGCAGCACCGTCACCACCAGCGACCGAGCAGCGCCACGAGAGCGGCGGGTCCGAGCGCCGGCGAGGCGACGTCGAGCGAGAGCCCCAGCAGGTCGTCGGCGCCCGGCAGCAGCGGCACGACGACACCGTCGTCCGTGTCGAGCGTCGGCAGCGGCGGGAGCGGCGGGAGCGGCAGCTCCCTGGTCGGCAGCGGTACCAGCGGCGTGGTCGTCGGCGACGGCGACGTCGTCGGCGACGTGGGGGTCGCCGGGTCGGCGCCGCTGGTGGAGCCGGACGGCGTCGGTGCCGGGGCCGGTGTCGTCGTCGTCGTGGTCGTCGGGGGCGGTGCCACGGCAGGTGTCGGCGCCGGCGCCGGGCACTCGCAGACGCCGGACGTGCCGGTCAGGTCGTCGAGCACCGGCGCGGACGCCGACGGGTCGCACGCGGTGGTGCAGTCCTGCAGGAACAGCAGCTCGTCGGCGGAGCTCTCGACGTCGCCGAGCAGCGCGAGGCTGGTCTGCGCGCGCGGCTGCAGGTCCTGGGGCAGGTCGTCCATGAGCGCGCTGAGGCCGGCGCGCTGGTCCCTGGCGAAGTCCGCGAGCTCCTCGACCGGCGCGGTGTCGCGGGTGTCGCGGAACGCCGCGGTCAGCAGGCGCTGGGCGTTGCGCGTCTCGGCGTCCATGTCGTCGAGCAGCTCGACGGCGTCGGCGAGCTCTTCCGACGACAGGGACCCGCCGGCGGTGAGCTCGTCGAGCTCGCGGAGCCGCTCGGCCGCGAACTGCGCGTGCCGCCGGCCCTGCTCGGCGGCACCGTCGGCCAGCCGCAGCTGGACGTCCTCGGCGGCGCGCTTGACGCGGTAGAGCGGGTCGCCGGGCAGCGACATGCTCGCCGCGGCGCTCACGCCGGTCACGGCGACCGCACCCGCGGTCAGCCCGGCGGCCACCGCCGCGAGGCGCTGCCGCCACGACACGGCTGCAGGCACGGGCGGGGGTGCGGTGGCGGTCGCACCGATGCCCTGCACCGCGGCGACGGCCATGAGCCGGGTGCGCAGGGCTGCGCGGAACTCGTCGGTGGGAGCGGGCGCGGTCGCGGTGCCCAGCTCGCGCAGCGCCGTGACGACGGCGATCTCGCGTGCGACGCCGTCCGCCTGCTTCGGCACCAGGCCGGTGGACAGCGCCTGGTCGAGCTCGGCGGCACGCTTGCGCGAGGTGGTGGTCAGCTCCATCGGCCCTCCTCCCTGGCAGTGGCGGGCACGGGGGCGCCTGGCACCTGGAGCAACGAGCGCTCGGTGCGGCAGGTGACGGGCTCAGCGCGGAAATGGTCAGAACGGGCTACGCCGAGGTGCGGACGCCTCACAGCTCCACCCCCTCGGGCAGCAGCCGGCCGAGCGTGCGGACGGCGCGGTACTGCAGCGCCTTGATCGCGCCCTCGTTCTTGCCCATGATCGCCGCCGTCTCCGCGACGGACAGCCCTTGGAGGAAGCGCAGCGCGATGCACTCCTGCTGCTCGGCGTTGAGCTGCTTGACCGCCTCGAGCAGCACCTTGTTCTGCATCGACTCGAGGACGGCGCCCTCCGGCGACTCCTCCACCAGCCGGCCGCCGGTGTCGCCGACGAGGCCGACGTCGTCGGTCGTCATCTCGAGCTTGTAGCGGCTGCTCTTGTAGTGGTCGGCGATGAGGTTGCGGGCGATCGTCACGAACCAGGCGCCGACGTCGCGGCCCTGCCAGGTGAAGCTGCCGACGCGCCGCAGCGCCCGCAGGAACGTCTCGCTGGTCATGTCCTCGGCCAGCGTGCGGTCGCCGACGCGGTAGGAGATGTAGCGGAAGACGACGTCGACGTAGCGGTCGTAGAGCTCACCGAAGGCGTCGGCGTCGCCCTGCTGGGCGCGCTCCACCAGGCGCAGCGCGGTCGCGCTGTCGCCCTGGGCCGGGGCGTGCCGCGGCTCGGGGGGTGACGGGACGGTGTCGTGGTCCGCCGTCGACGGCGAGGGGACGACGTCGTCGCCGGCGGTGGAGGGCGACGGCACCACGACGGCCGCGGCGGCGCCCGCCCCGTCGCGGCGCGCCGGCGTCGCCGCGCGGGCGCACCCGGCGCCCGCGTACGCGAGCGCCCCGGCCCCGCGCGCGGCCCGCGCCCGGCGGGCCTGGTCCTCGACCTGCGCCTCGGCCACCGCCGCCCGCAGGGCAGCCAGCCCCGCGGTCGGGAGGGTGGCCGTGCGGCGGCTTACGCGGACTCCTGGGGGCGAGGGTGGCCCGGTTACGCGCCGTGAGGGCTGGACAGCGCTGCGCCATGGTAGGTCGCGAGGGCGGCCTGTGGGTCGGTATCGGCAGATCCGAACCCGAGCAGGAGGGGCGGACCGGGACGTACCGTGGAGGGATGCCGGCCCGACCCTCCGCTGCTGGGCCTGCGGTCGCCCGACGCCCGGCCCGCGTGGGAACTGCACGCCCGGGAGCGCCCCGCTCGGTGCCGGCAGCCGTGGCGGAGCGGCGCCGGCGCGCGGCCGCCCGCCGGCGGCGGCACCGCCTGGTCGCCCGGACGCTGCTCGTCGGGGTGCTCGCCGTGCTGCTCGGCGCGACCACGTTCGTGAGCGGACTCCTGGCGGCGCCGTTCGACGAGAAGCAGGTGCCGCCCCCGCCCAAGCCGGTGCTGATCCTCGCCCAGGACGGCACGCAGATCGGCTCCATGCGCCCGACGAAGCGCCGCGAGATCGTGCCGCCGGAGGCCATCCCGCAGGTCATGCGCGACGCGATCATCGCCGCCGAGGACGAGCGCTTCCTGGAGCACCGCGGCGTCGACCCGCTCAGCATCACGCGCGCGTTCCTGCGCGACGTCACTGGCGGGCAGACGCAGGGCGGCTCGACGCTCACGCAGCAGTACGTCAAGAACGTCTACGTCGGCAGCGACCGCACGCTCACGCGCAAGGTCCGCGAGGCGGCGATCGCCTACCGGCTCGAGAAGCGCAAGAGCAAGGAGGAGATCCTCACCGACTACCTCAACGTGCTGTTCCTGGGCAACGGCACGTACGGCGTGCAGGCGGCGTCGCGCTACTACTTCGGCGTCGACGTCCGCGACCTCGACCTCGACACCGCGACCGGCCAGCGCGACCCGGGCCTGGGGCTGGCGCGGGCGTCCATGCTCGCCGGTATCGCGCCGGCGCCGTCGGCCTGGAACCCGGTCAAGGACATGACGCTGGCCAAGGCGCGCCAGCGGTACACGCTGAACCGGATGGTCATCGACGGCAAGCTCTCGCCCGAGCAGGCCGGTGACGCCTACGCGCGCAACCTCGTGATCGTCAAGGAGACGCCGCCGCCGCCGGAGACGACGGCCCCCGAGTTCGCCGACCTGGTCGCCGACGCGGTGAAGGCCAAGTACACGACCGCCGAGGACGAGGACCTGCTCTACCGCGGCGGCCTGCGGGTGCGGACGACGCTCGACGTCACCTGGCAGGAGGCCGTCGCGCAGGCGGCCCGCGAGGTGCTCCCCGACGCCAACGACCCGCAGGCGGCCGTCATCGCACTCGACCCGCGCAGCGGCGACGTCAAGGCGATGACGACGCTGCGTCGCTACCCGACCAAGGTCGACGCGCAGGGCAACGTGCGAGAGGCGGCCGACGGCTACCAGCGGTTCGGCTTCAACCTCGCGACCGACGCCCACCGCTCGGTCGGCTCGACCATCAAGCCGTTCACGCTGGCCGAGGCGCTCAAGCAGGGGTACTCGCTCAACCAGCGCCGCAGCGCACCGAGCCGCGACTGCATCCCCAACCCCGGTGGCGAGCCGAACCCGTACTGCTACGCCAACGCTGGCGAGAGCGGCTACGGCGGCCGGCTCACCCTGCGCACCGCGCTGCAGAAGTCGGTCAACACGGTGTTCGTGCCGCTGGCCAACGAGGTCGGCCGCGAGAACGTCGCGCAGCTGCTGCTGGCTGCGGGCGCCAAGCCGTCGCCCGCCTTCCCCATCAAGTCGGGCAACCTCTCGTTCGGCCTGGGCGCCGGCGTCGAGGTGACGCCGCTGTCGATGGCCAACGCGTTCGGCACCCTGGTGAACAAGGGCACCCACGTGCCGCCGCGGTTCGTGCTCGAGACGAAGAACGAGGCCGGCGCGGTGCTCGAGAAGGCGACCGAGCCCGGGGCCGCCGCCAAGCAGGTGCTGCCCCCCGAGGTGGCCGAGGCGGTCACCGACGCGATGTCGGGCGTCACCTCCGGCGGCGGCACCGCGCCGCGCGCCCGCCAGCCGTTCCCGGTCTACGGCAAGACCGGCACGACGAACGACAGCGTCGACGCATGGTTCATCGGCTGCGTCCGCGACCCGCACCACATCTGCCTGGCCGTGTGGATGGGTTACGAAGACCAGAACTGCGCCGGCGTGCAGTCGCGCTCGTGCGGCGGCATGCTCGGCGTCAACGGCGTGCGGCAGGTCTACGGCGGCACGCTGCCGGCCGAGATCTTCGCCCGGGCGATGGAGCTGCACCGCGAGATCTCCGCGCGCAAGGCCGCTCCGCCGGCGCCCCCGGTGGAGCAGGTGTCGGACGAGGAGCCCGAGTCGGAGCCGACGCAGCGCAGCCGCACCCGGGCGCCTGAGCCCGCCGAGACCTCGGTCGAGGCGCCGGCCCCCGCCCCGGCACCGCCTCCTGCGGCGGAGACCGAGCCCGCTCCCGAGCCCGAGCCCGAGCCGACGACGCCGCCGCCGACATCGGGCGGCGGGATCGACATCCCGGAGCCGCCGGCCGAGGGCGAGACGACGTCCGAGCCGTCACCCGCCCCCGACGGCTAGCCGTTCGCACCTGCAAGCACTCCGGCACGCGTGTGCCAGACTCGCGAACGTCGCAGTCCCCGCGCAGAAGGGCAGTGCGTGACACCGCCGTCGACGGCCCGGCTCGCCGGTCCCGCAGGACCGGCGATGGACGACCCCGCGCTGCGCGGCGACCTCGCCGCGCTGGTCCGCGCCAGCGCCGAGCGGACGCCGGACAAGGACGCGCTGCTCTTCCACGGGCGCCGGCTCTCGTGGGCCGAGCTCGACGACCTCGTCGACCGGACGGCCGCCGGGTTCCGTGCGCTCGGCCTCGCCCCGGGCGACCGCCTGGCGTTCCAGCTCGGCAACACGCTGGAGTTCCCGGTCGTGTACTTCGGCGCGCTGCGCGCCGGGCTGGTCGCCGTCCCGCTCAACACCGGCTACACGAGCGCCGAGCTGCGCCACGCCCTCAGCGACAGCGGCGCCCGTGCGCTCGTCGTCCGGCGGCGCGGGGCCGCGGCCGCCGAGCAGCTCGCCGGCGACCTCGACGACCTGCAGCACGTCGTCGTCGCGGACGGCGACGGCGCCGGGTCATTGCCTGCCCTGCAGGCCGCCGCGGAACCGGGTCCGGTGGAGCCCGGCCGCGGCGGCGAGGACCTCGCCGTCGTCCTGTACACGTCGGGGACCAGTGGCCGGCCGAAGGGCGCGATGCTCAGCCACCGCGCGCTGCTCGCGAACCTCGAGCAGACCGCGCTCATCGAGCCGCCGGTCGTCGGCACGGACGACGTCGTCCTGCTCGTGCTGCCGCTGTTCCACGTCTACGGGCTCAACGCCGGGCTCGGCGCGGTCGCGCGGCACGGCGCGACCGGGGTGCTGGCCGAGCGCTTCGACCCGGTCGAGACGCTGCAGGAGATCCGCCGGTACGGCGTCACCAACCTGCTCGGGGCGCCGCCGATGTACGTGGCCTGGTCCATGCTGCCCGACGTCGGCGACGCGTTCGCCGGCGTGCGGCTGGCGGTGTCCGGCGCCGCGCCGCTGCCTCCCGACGTCCTGCACCGCATCCTCGACGTCACCGGCCACCACGTCTTCGAGGGCTATGGGCTCACCGAGACCGCGCCGGTGCTCACCTCGACGCTGATGAGCGAGGTGGCCAAGCCCGACTCGATCGGCCGGCCGGTGCCCGGCGTCGAGCTCCGGCTGGTCGACGAGTCCGGCCACCCCGTCGAGGAGGGCGACCCGGGCGAGATCGTGGTCCGCGGCCCGAACCTGTTCTCCGGCTACTGGCCCGACGGCCGCGAGGGCCCGGACGAGGACGGCTGGTTCGCCACCGGCGACGTCGCCTATCTCGATGACGACGGCGACCTGCACCTGGTCGACCGGCGGCGCGAGCTGATCCTGGTCAGCGGCTTCAACGTCTACCCCCGCGAGGTCGAGGACGTGCTGCTCACGCACCCCGACATCGAGGAGGCCGCCGTCATCGGCACCGCGCACCCGTACACCGGGGAGTCGGTGAAGGCGCTCGTCGTGCAGCGCGACGGCGCACGGCTGACCGCCGACGACGTCATCGCGCACGCCGCGGCGTCGCTCGCCCGCTTCAAGTGCCCCACGTCCGTCGAGTTCGTCGACGAGCTGCCGTACTCGGCCACCGGCAAGGTGAGCAAGGGCAAGCTGCGGCTGGCCGAGAAGCGGAGCGGGTCCTGAGGCTGCGGCGACGCCGGCCGCAGCGGCTCACGTTCATCACCCGCGCCGGCTGCACGCTGTGCGCGCAGGCCGAGCCGGCGGTGCGGCGGCTGGCCGGCGACGCCGGTGTGCCGGTCGAGGTGCTCGACGTCGACGCCGACCCGGCCCTGCGGTCGGACTGGGGCGACCACGTCCCCGTCGTGCTGCTCGACGGCCAGGAGCACGCCCGGTGGTTCGTCGACGAGGCGGCCCTGCGCACGGCGCTCCGCGGCCGCTGACCCCCGGGTCCGTTGCGTCCGCTGTGAGGGCGCTCACGGGCGCGCTCGGCGACTTTGTGCACTCGTTCACAAGCGCGTAACCTGCCGGTCAGGTGCGCTGTACGCGGCGCCGTCACCACTGTCAGCACCACAGGCCGGCTCTCCCTCGAGCCGACAGGAGCCCTCGTGACCCAGCCCGGGAACGCGCGTCGGCGCCCGGGCATCCCGGACGCCACCGTGGCCCGGCTGCCGCTGTACCTGCGGGCCCTGCACGCGCTGGCCGACGACGGCGTCAGCAGCGTCAGCTCCGATGAGCTCGCCGGCCGGGTCGGCAGCGCGGTCAGCCCGGCGAAGGTGCGCAAGGACCTGTCCTGCCTCGGGTCGTACGGCACCCGCGGCGTCGGCTACGACGTCGAGCAGCTCGTCGCGAGCATCTCGGCCGAGCTCGGCCTGGCGCGCCGGTGGCCGGTCGTCATCGTCGGCGTCGGGAACCTGGGCCACGCCCTCGCCGGCTACGGCGGCTTCGCCTCCCGCGGGTTCGCCATCGCGGCGCTGTTCGACGCCGACCCGGCGCGGCTCGGCGAGGTCGTCGGCGGCCTGCCGGTCCGGCCGATGGACCAGCTGCCGGAGGTCGTGCGCGAGCAGGGCGGCGCCATCGGCGTCATCGCCACCCCCGCCGAGGCGGCGCAGGACGTGTGCGACGAGCTGGTCGCCGCCGGCGTCCGCAGCATCCTCAACTTCGCGCCGACCGGCCTGCAGGTGCCCGACGGCGTCGACGTGCGCAAGGTGGACCTCGCCGTCGAGCTGCAGATCCTGTCCTTCCACGAGCACCGCAAGGCCGTCCGTGCCGAGGTCCCGGCATGATCACCACCCCACGAGAGCGCTCGCTGCGCTTCCGCTCCCGCGGGTGCCTCGGATGAGCGTGCTCGTCGTCGGCGTCTCGCACCGCAGCGCACCGGTGTCGCTGCTGGAGAAGGTCACCGTCGGCGTCGAGCCCGACGCCGGCGGGATGCTGCGCGACCTGCGCGCCGTCGGCCCGGTGAGCGAGGCCGTCGTGCTCTCCACGTGCAACCGGGTCGAGGTCTACCTCGACACCGAGGGCTTCCACGCCGGCGTCGACGCCGTCACGGACCTGCTGTCGGCCCGCTCCGGGGTACCGCTCGAGGCGCTCGAGCCGCACCTCTACGTGCACTGGGAGGGCCAGGCCGTCCAGCACCTGTTCTCGGTGGCGGCGGGGCTGGACTCCATGGTGGTCGGGGAGTCGCAGATCCTCGGCCAGCTGCGGCAGGCGTACATCGCCGCCCGCGACGGCGCGGCCGCCGGCCGCACGCTGCACGAGCTGTTCCAGAAGGCGCTCAACGTCGGCAAGCGCGTGCACTCCGACACCGGCATCGACGAGGCCGGGCAGTCGCTGGTCAGCGTCGCGCTGGACCGCGCGGTGGAGGCGGTCGGGCCGATCGCCGGCCGGCCGGTGCTCGTCGTCGGCGCGGGGTCGATGGGTGCGCTGGCCGGCGCGACGCTCAAGCGCGCCGGCGCCGGCCGCATCGTCGTGGCGAACCGCTCACTCGAGAACGCCCGCCGGCTCGCCACGGCGCTCGACGGCGAGGGCGTCTCGCTCGACGTGCTCGACGACGCGCTGGCCGAGGTCGACGTCGTCGTCTCGTCGACCGGCGCCACGGGCCTGGTCGTGCCGTTCGACGCCGTCGAGCGCGCGGTCAAGGCGCGGGACCGACGGCCGCTCGCGGTCCTCGACCTGGCCCTGCCGCACGACGTCGACCCGGCCGTCGCCGACCTCGACGGCGTCACGCTGGTGACGCTCACGTCGCTGCAGCAGGTGCTGGCGGAGTCAGACACCGGCGAGGACGTCGAGGCCGCGCGGCGCATCGTCACCCAGGGGGTCGCCGACTTCCTCGCCTGGCAGAAGGCCAGCCGCGTCGCCCCGACCGTGGTCGCGCTGCGGAGCCGCGCCGAGGCCCTCGTCGAGGCCGAGATCGCCCGGCTCGAGAGCCGGCTGCCGGAGCTCGACGACAGGGCGCGGCAGGAGCTCGCGGCGTCGCTGAAGCGCGTCGTCAGCACCCTGCTGCACACCCCGACCGTGCGGGTGAAGGAGCTCACCGACGCCCCGGCCGGGCTGTCGTACGCCGATGCGCTGCGCGAGCTGTTCGAGCTCGACCGCACCGCGCCCGCCGCCGTCGCGACGAGCTCTGTCGCCGTCGAGCCGGCCGCCGTCGAGCCGGCCGCCGACGAGCACGGGACGGTCGCGTGAGCCTGCGTCTCGGCACCCGGGGCAGCGCGCTGGCCCTCGCCCAGTCCGGCGACGTCGCGCGTGCGGTCCAGCAGCGCACCGGCCGGGAGGTCGAGCTGGTCCGCGTGGTCACCCGCGGCGACGTCGACTCCGCGGCCATCGCGCAGATCGGCGGCACCGGCGTCTTCGTCACCGCACTGCGCGAGGCGCTGCTGGCCGGCGAGGTCGACCTCGCGGTGCACAGCTACAAGGACCTGCCGACGGCGCCCGCCGACGACCTGGTGGTGGCGGCGGTGCCGCCGCGGGAGGACCCGCGCGACGCCGTCGTCGCCCGCGACGGGCTGACGCTCGCGGAGCTGCCGAGCGGTGCGCGGGTGGGTACCGGCTCCCCGCGGCGCACCGCGCAGCTGCGCGCACTCGGCCTCGGTCTCGACGTCGTGCCGATCCGCGGCAACGTCGACACCCGCATCGGCTTCGTCCGGTCCGGCGAGCTGGACGCCGTGGTTTTGGCCCGCGCCGGCCTGTCCCGGCTCGGCCGGCTCGACGAGGTGACCGAGGTGCTCGACCCGCTGCAGCTGCTGCCCGCGCCGGCGCAGGGCGCGCTGGCTGTCGAGTGCCGCGCCGACGCGCCGTTCCGCGAGCTGCTCGCCGCCCTCGACGACCCCGACACCCGCGCGTCGGTCACGGCCGAGCGGGCACTGCTCGCTGCGCTGGAGGCCGGCTGCACCGCGCCCGTCGGCGCGCTGGCCGAGGTGGCCGAGGGTGAGGACGGCCTGGAGATCTCCCTGCGCGGCGGCGTCGCCGCGCTCGACGGGTCCGACGAGGTCCGGCTCTCCGCGAGCGGGGCCGTGTCGGACGCCGCCGGCATCGGCAGCCGGCTCGCGGCCGAGCTGCTCGACCTCGGCGCCGGAAAGCTGATGTGACCGCCATGACGACAGGAGCACGATCCATGAGCCCGAGCCGGCCGAAGACGTCCGCGCGCAAGCCCGCCGGACAGGTGGCCCTCGTGGGGGCCGGCACCGGAGACCCCTCGCTGCTGACCGTGCGTGCGCTCGAGGTGATCGCCGCCGCCGACCTCGTCGTCGTCGACGAGCGCTGCGGCGCCGCCGTCCTCGCCGGCGTCCGGGCGGACG
>JBKHYE010000133.1:0-21225 GCA_046565705.1 Actinomycetes bacterium | reverse complement strand
GACGCTGTACTCGCTGTACCGCTCGTACCTGCGGGCCAAGCAGGACAGGAACGTGTGGCAGCAGCTCGAGGCCGCGACCCGAGAGCTGAACATGCTCGACGAGGCGGAGGTCGCGTCCGCCGCGCTGCGGCGCGCGCGCCAGCTGTTTCGGGCCGACAGCGTCGAGCTCGTCGTCACGCACCGCACTGACGTGACGCGGACCTACAGCGTGAACGAGGAGGACAACGTCGTCCTCACTGAGGCGGCCGGCGCCCGCAGAAACGACGGACCTGCGACCTACCGCGTCGTCGACCTGTCGGCCGGCGACGACGACATGCTGACCTGCCTGGTGTCGCCCCTCGAGGGTCCGAACGGGCGCGTGGGCGCCCTGCGGCTGATCTTCGACGGCCCGGTCAAGCTCAGGCACCGCGAGCGACAGGTGCTCTCCACGTTCTCGCACGCCGTCAGCACCACGCTGCTGAACGCGGCGCTGTACGACGACGTGCGCGCCGAGGCCTCGCGCAAGGCGTACGAAGCGAGCCACGACCACCTGACGGGGCTCGGCAACCGCTCGTTGCTCGGCGCGCGGACGAGGACGGCGATCGCGGAGGCGGACGGGACGACCGCGCTGCTGCTGCTCGACCTCGACCACTTCAAGGAGATCAACGACACGCTCGGCCACGCGGCCGGTGACGTGCTCCTGCAGGAGGTCGGTCGCCGGCTGCGCGAGTTCGCCGGCGACGAGCACCTCGTCGCACGGCTCGGCGGTGACGAGTTCGCCGTCCTGCTCACGGGGCTGCGCAGCGCCGAAGAGGCCGAGCCGGTGGCCGAGGCGGTGCTGGACCTGCTCGAGGAGCCGGTGGAGTTCGAGGGGCTTCGGCTGTCGGTGGAGGCCAGCCTGGGCGTCGCCTGTCACCCGCAGGACGCCGACAGCTCCGAGGAGATGTTCCGACGCGCCGACGTCGCGATGTACCAGGCGAAGTCCACACGCGGGCAGTGGCTGCGCTACAGCGTCGACCGTGACGACTCCAGCGTGCACCGGCAGGCCCTCGTGGCCGAGCTGCGCGCCGCCCTGGAGCTCGACCAGATCATCGTGCACTTCCAGCCGCAGGTCGACCTCGAGTCTGGCCTGCTGGTCGGCGCCGAGGCGCTGTGCCGCTGGGAGCACCCGACCCGGGGCGTGCTCGCGCCGGGCGAGTTCGTCAGCGTCGCCGAGCACAGCGGGCTGGTCCGCCCGTTCACGCTGCGCGTGCTCGACCAGGCCGTCGCGCAGTGCGTGCTGTGGCAGGACGCCGGACGGCCGGTGTCGGTCGCGGTGAACCTGTCGGCCCGCAGCCTGCTCGACCGGCAGCTGCCGCGCGACGTAGCCACCGTGCTCGCGCGGCACGGCCTGCCGCCCGACCGGCTCGTGCTCGAGATCACCGAGACCACCGCCACGAGCGAGCTCGACGTCGTCGAGGAGGTGCTGGGTGCGCTGCGCGACATGGGCGTCGAGCTGTCGGTCGACGACTTCGGCACCGGCTACTCCTCGCTCGCCTTCCTGCAGCGCACGGCCGTCCACGAGCTGAAGGTCGACCGCACGTTCGTCAACGGGATGATGCAGTCCGAGAACGACCTGGCGCTGGTGCGCGCGACGGTCCAGCTGGCCCGGTCGCTCGGCGCGCGCTCGGTCGCCGAGGGGGTCGAGGACGGCGCGCAGGCCGCCGCGCTGCGCGAGATGGGGTGCGACGTCGCTCAGGGCTACTGGCTGTCCAAGCCGATCCCGGCCTCGGGCATGCGAAGCCTGCTCGGCCTGCGGGTCATCGCCGAGCCGCCCGCCGCCGTGCCGGCGCCGCGCAGCGGCACGGAGCTGCGGGTCCTGCGTCCGGTGGCGGCTGAGAGCACCTGACACACGCGTCGGGCGCCGCTGCGGCCGGCGGCAAGAGCTGTCCGCGGAATCTCGACCACCGTCAGGGCGTTGCAGACGGAGGCTGGGCGGATACGCTCAGCCGTGCACCTGGTACGCACCACGAGGGGGTGACAGGTCTCGACTCCGGACGTCGAGACAGGAGAAGCGGGCCGAGGAAGCCGACGATGATCTCGTTAACCATGCGTCGGAACCACACAAGCGCCGACACCAGTCCGCGCGCGTACGCCCTCGCTGCCTAGCAGCTAGGACGTCGCTGTCAGCCCGGGAGAGCCTCCGGCCCGGGACCTGGCATCGCTAGGAGGAACCACTCCCGTGCTGGCCACGGGGCTCGGGAGTGAACACACTGTGGCTGAGCCCGTTCCCGGCTTGCTCGCGTGACCGGGAGGGCTGAGAAAAGCACAGCGAGCTGCGCCCGGAGAAGTCCTGTCAACGCGACGGAGGACGCGGGTTCGATTCCCGCCACCTCCACTGACTGACGAGACGAGCGTGTCGTCCGCCGCCCACGCGGCGTACGCACGTTGTCGGCGTTCGCCCAGCGGCGGCCCCTTCCGGGCCGCCGCAGGGAGGACGCCTCGGAGGGTCGTCGTACTCCCGTACCTGGCGAGAATCTCGTCCGCCCGTGCGACGGCGCCCCGAGCGCGCCGCACTGAGCCGACCGGCCAGCTCGACGGCAGGACGCACGCCGTCGGCTAGGGCATGCTGCTGCCCCCAGGCAGGGCAGCCGCCCCGCGGCTCGACGGGAAGGCGATGAGGCGTGCGCAGCTACTGCGGTGTCTACGTCGACGCCGGCTACCTCATGGCGGCGGCGTCCATCCGCGAGACCGGCAGCTCCTACCGCGCCGCCACGCACGTCGACGTCGCCGGCCTGCTGCGGGCGCTGTCGGCCCAGGCGGCGACGCACTCCGCGCTGCCGCTGCTGCGGATGCACTGGTACGACGCCGGTGCCCGCGGTGTCGCGAGCGCCGAGCAGCGGCAGATCGCGACGCTGCCGCGGGTGAAGCTGCGGCTGGGCCGTACGTCGATCCACGGCGAGCAGAAGGGGGTCGACCTCAAGCTCGCGCTCGACCTCATCACCCAGGCGCGCAACCGCGTCACCGACGTCGTCTACCTGGTGAGCGGCGACGACGACCTGACCGAGGCGGTGGAGGAGGCCCAGCACCTCGGCACGCAGGTGGTGCTGCTGGCGATCCCGGACCGGGACGGGCGTCCCATCAACGTCAGCCGCAACCTGCAGATGGCCTGCGACGAGCTGCTGCTCGTCGACGAGACCGCCCTCGACGCCCACGTCGAGCGGGCCACGCCGGCCGAGCCGGCCGTCGCCGGCGAGGAGCCGACCGGTGCGGTGCCCGAGCAGGACCGGCGGGACGCGCCGCCCGCCCGGCCCACCCCGGCGCTGCTCGCTGCCCTGGCGGAGCACCGGGCGCCGGCCGCGACGCCGCCCCGGCGGCTGGTCGCGCGATCGTCCGTGCCGGTGTACTCGTCGAGCACCGGCCAGTCCACGGCCGCGCACGACGAGCTCGATGACGACGTCGAGCGGGCGGTGACCACTGTCGTCGAGAACCTGCTGACGTCGTGGTGGGGGTCGGCGTCGGTCGCGGCGCGCGAGGCGGTGCTCGCCGGCCGGCCGATCATCCCGCAGGACCTCGACCGCAGCCTGCTGCTCGACCTGTCGGCGAAGCTCGGCGTGGAGGAGCTCGAGCCGGCGGCCCGCTTCCGGCTGCGCGAGGTGTTCTGGGAGCGCGCCGAGAAGCTCTGAACGGCGTCGCGGGACCGTGCCCCGGACCACACGGCGGGGCTCCGGTCGTCGGGGGAGGTGAGGTGCCGGGACGGGGTGAGACCCGCCTCTCCCGGCGTCAACCCCGTTTCTGCCGGGTACGCACCCGCCCGTGGACCGACCGACCGGCTCTGGCACGCGCGCCGACCAGCGCGTGGTCGGCGGGCGGTACACCCTGCTCGCGCCGCTCGGCTCTGGCGGCATGGGCGCCGTGTGGCGCGCGCGCGACGAACGGCTCGACCGCGAGGTCGCCGTCAAGGAGATCGTCTTCCCGCCCGGCCTATCCGACGCCGAGCGCGACGTGCTGCGTGAGCGCACCCGCCGCGAGGCCCGCGCGGCAGCCAAGCTCCACCACCCGAGCGCCGTGACGGTGCACGACGTCATCGACCACGACGGCGCGCCGTTCCTCGTCATGGAGCTCGTCCCGGCGCGCACGCTGGCCGACGTCGTCCGCACCGACGGGCCGCCGTCGCCGCAGCGCGCGGCGCAGGTCGGCCTCGCGGTGCTCGGGGCGCTCGCCGCGGCGCACCGGCAGGGGATCGTGCACCGCGACGTCAAGCCCGGCAACGTCCTCATCAGCGACGGGCCGGGCGGGGCGCTCGGTCGCGTGGTGCTCAGCGACTTCGGCATCGCGCGCACCGCCGGCGACCCCAGCATCACGAGCTCGGGACTGCTGCTCGGCTCGCCGTCGTACATCGCGCCCGAGCGGGCGAGCGGCGTTGACGCGGGTCCGGCCGCGGACCTCTGGGCGCTCGGCGCCACCCTGTTCACGGCGGTCGAGGGCCGCCCGCCGTACGACGCCGGCGAGGCGCTGGCCACCGTCATGGCGGTGGTGCACGACGAGCGCGCGCCGCAGGTCGCGTCCGGGCCGCTCGAGCCGGTCATCAACGGCCTGCTCGAACCCGACCCCGCACGGCGGCTCGATGCCGACGCCGCGCAGCGGATGCTCGAGCCGGTGGCGGCGCAGCCCGCACCGGCGGCGCCCCCGCCGACGGCGGCGATGACCGACCGCGCCGACCGCACGGAGGTGCTGCCGGTCGGTCGGGTCCGTGACGAGCAGGCGCTCGACCCGTACCCGGCCGAGCCGGCCGCGGCCGTCGCCGCGCCGCCCGCGCAGCGCCCGGTGCGCCCCGCGCCGCGTCGACGTCGCGGCTCTGTCCCGCTCGTGCTCGCCGCGCTGCTGCTGCTCGCGACGCTGGCGGGCGTCGGGCTGCTGCTCGCCGGCGCGGCGGGGGACGACGGCGAGCAGCCGACGGCCGCCCCGACGCCGACGCCGACCACGGCGACCGACGCCGCCGAGACCCCGACCGAGCCGGCTGCGCCGACCGCAGACGCGCAGGAGCCGACCGCCGAGGCCACCACGGCCGGCGGTCCCGTGCCGCCGCCGGAGGGCTGGCAGTCCGACACGGCCGGCCCCGGCTGGACGGTCCACGTGCCGGGCGACTGGACTCGCGGCTCGTTCAACGGCGCGCCGGAGTACCGCGACCCCGAGACCGGCCGGACGCTGCGCGTCGAGACGACCGGTCCGGGCGGCGGCAAGGACGACGCCGTGCAGGACCGCCGCGACCAGGCGGCGTCGTTCTCGCAGCGCTACCCGAGCTACCGCGAGATCGCCATCGAGCCGATCGACTACCGCGGCTACGAGGCGGCCGACTGGGAGTTCACCTACGCGCCCGGCGACTCCGAGCTGCACGCCCTCAGCCGGGTGTTCGTGGTGGACGGCCGCGGCTACTCGCTGTTCTTCCAGACCCCGGCCGGCGACGACTGGGAGCAGGCGCGCGGCGAGCTCGAGCAGATCTCCGCGTCGTTCGAGCCGGCCTGACTCACGGTCGGCCTCCCGGCTGCTCGGAGCCGTTTGGCGCACGGACGCGCACTGTCACGCCATCGTGGGGCGGGCGTCTGGCGGGAGCAGGAGTAGGACGGCCGCCGAAGGTGCACATCGACAGCCGTGCGTGCTGTGGTGCTTGCTGCGCTGGTCGCGTCGTCGGACGACGGGCTCGTGGCCGACGAGGTGACGCCGGGTGAGGCACTGCTCGCCCTGGGCGTCGTGGTGGCGTCGGTCCTCGTCGCGGTCCTGCTGCGGCGCGTGCTGGTGCACGCCGTCGACCGTGAGGCCGGCCGTCACCTCGGCCGGGTGCTCGGGCGCTTCCTGTCCGTCGTCGTCGTCGGCATGGGTGTCCTCTACGCCCTCGACTCGCTCGGCGTGCGCATCGGCCCGCTCGTCGGCGCCCTCGGGATCGGCGGCATCGCGCTGGCCGTCGCGGTGCAGGACATCCTGCAGAACTTCGTCGCGGGCGTCGTGCTGCAGGTCCGGCACCCGTTCCGCGTCGGCGACCAGATCAGCAGCGGCGACTACGAGGGCGTCGTCGACGACGTCAACCTGCGCACCGTCGAGCTCACGACGTACGACGGGCTGAACGTCTACCTCCCGAACGCGGACGTGCTCAAGCAGCCGATCGTCAACTACACGCGGACGCCGTACAGCCGCACGGAGCTGACCGTCGGCGTCGCCTACGACACCGATCTCGAGGCGGCGCAGCGGGTGCTGGTGCAGGCCTGCCGCGATGCTCCCGACGTGCGGGACACACCTGCACCCGAGGCGTGGGTGCTCCAGTTCGGTGAGTCGTCGATCGACATCGCGGTGCGCTACTGGCACCCGGCCGACATCGCCAGCCGGTGGCGCGTCCGCAGCGCGGTCGCCGTGTCCATCAAGCGCGCGCTCGACGCCGCCGGCATGACGATCCCGTTCCCGCAGCGCACGCTGTGGTTCGGGCCCGGCCAGACCACGCTGCCGGTCACCGTGCAGGATGAGCGGCGGGACGGCTGACTCCTCACCCCAGACGTCGTCGGCTCCGGCGTCGGCGACTCGCTCGGCTCGGCCGTCGCCGAGGGGGCCGGCGACGACGTCGGCTCGCTGTCCTCGTCCTTGTCCGTCGTCCCGGCATTGCTGCCGGCGGTCGGCTCGGCGGTCGGCGACGGCGACGCGGTCGTGCCCGACGCCGACCCGCTGGTGGTCGGTGCCGGCGTCGCCCGGTCGGAGGCGTCGACGGGCGAGTCCGTGGTGTCGGACGCGACCGCACCGTCCTCGTCCTGCACCACTGCCGCGAAGCGCGCCTTGAACTCCTCGAGCCGAGCGGCGAGCTGGTCGAGCGGCACGTCCTCGATGCCCGCGCCGAACGCCTCGAGCTCGGCCCACAGCGCCTGGAGCTCGGCGAGCGCCTCGGGGCTGAGGTCGTCCGGCAGCGTCAGCACCAGCTGCGACGCGAGCGCGTGCGTGACGCACTCGACGCACGACCAGTTGACCGCGGCTGCGAGATTCTGGGGGACGGCGACCGAGCTCTCGCCGACCACGAGCACGACCTGGAAGGCGACGGCGACCGTCGTGCAGTCGGTGCAGCTGGCGAAGGCGTACGCCTCGTTGCTCGAGGTCACGTCGCCGTCGGCCCACACCAGCGCGAACGCGACGTCGTAGACGGTGCCGCCGTCGGTGGTGCCGACCGCGAGCGCCTGGTTGTCGCCGGAGCCCGGGGCGGCGGGTGCGTCGAAGGGGAAGACCCACGCCGGCGCGTCGTCGTCGCGCGGGAGGAGCACGAGAGCCAACGCCGGCTCCTCCTGCGTCGGCAGGTCGGCGGCGGAGCCCCACACCGTCGTGACGGTGCCGGTGGTGCCCTCGCCGACCGTCGTCGTCGCGGTGGTCTGCGCGGCGGTCGGCAGCATCTCGACGACGGTGAGCCGCTCGGTGGGGGAGATCGGCCGGTAGGTGCTGCCGTCGGGCCACCACGCCCACGTGAGCAGTGCCAGCAGCGCCACCGCGCCCGTCGTGGCCAGGGACCGGCGGACCGGTGAGCCCGCCGCCCATCGGCTGACCCATCGCACCACGCGGCTGACCAGGCGCAGCAGCAGGTAGCCGAGCCCGAGCAGCGGCAGCACGAGCGCCACCATCGACAGCAGCCGGACGGCGACGCCGGCCGGGTCGGCGTCGGCCCAGTCCTGCGCGAGCACGGCCTGCTGCCGCTCGAGCCCGACCCGGGCGGTGGCGAGCAGGCGCGGCAGCAGCACGACCGCCATCGCCAGCAGGCCCAGCAGCAGCGGCACGACCGCGAGCACCCACGCCGTGACGACGGCGCGCGCCCACGGCCGCAGAACGCGCGTCTCGGGCTTGCCCCAGTTCCACGGCAGTAGGCCGCGCAGCGTCGGCCCGATGCGCCCGTAGAGGTCGGGGACGCCGGTCAGGTCGGCCAGCACGTGGTAGCCGTCGAAGCGCACGATCGGGACCAGCTGCCGCGCCATCTGCAGCAGCTGCGTGACGACGACGAGCAGCAGCGCGTCGAACCGCGTCACCGCCCAGACGCCCACCACGGCGACGGCGACGAGCGCGTTGAAGTAGAGCCCGCCGAGGTCGACGCGCAGCCGCCCCCAGCGGCCGAGCCGGTAGCTGTCGCCGACCTCGGTGTAGAACGCCGGCCACACCAGGTACAGGCCCGCCCCCATGACCCCCGGCGTCGCGCCGCCGTACCGGCACGCCGCGGCGTGGCCGAACTCGTGAAAGCCCGCGGAGACGACGGTCAGCGCGAACACCAGCAGCATGAGCCACGGTGAGTCGAACGCGCCCGCCGTGGCGCCGGCCAGGCCCTCGTGCAGGAGCAGCCACCACGTCACCGCGGCGAACGCGGCGAGCACCAGCACCACGACCGGCGTGCGGAACAGCACGGCGAACGGCGCGGTCAGCCGGCGCGTCGCCTCGGGGTCGGTGACGGCGACCTTGAACCGCAGCGCCAGCAGCGGGTTCGCCCGTGCCGGCGGGTGCTCGTCGCCGTCGACGCGCAGCACCCCGAGCGGCGCCAGCCGGCTGAGCAGCAGGCGCGTGGTCTCGACGCCGACCAGCTTGCCGGTGCGGCGGCTGACCTCCTCCGACAGCGCGGCGACGTCGCGCTCGCCGTCGACAGCGGCGAGCACGGCGTACAGCAGCGGTGTCAGCTGCAGCGTCTGGCCGTCGGCGCGGCGCACCAGCGAGGGCACCTGCCGGTAGCCGGAGCCGGGGACCTCACCGAGCAGCTCGACGCCGTCGGCGAGCGCCGGCACCTCGCTGACGGCGGTGCCGGCCTGACCGGGCGCCTCGGCGCCGGGCGAGGTGGTGACCGCCATCCGCGTGCGCTACTGGGTGATGTCGGAGGTCTGGTCCGTCGTCGCCTCGGCCGTGGCGTCCACGTCCTGCACGATGACGGCGTCCTGGTCCGCGACGGCGACGGCCTCCGACCCGACGGAGCCGACGTTCGCCGCGACGGCGGCGTCGATCGGCGCCGCGACGTTGGCGTTGGCGGCGACGGCCCCGGCGACGGGCGCGGTGAGGTCGGCGTCCGCAACGAGGTCGACGTCGACGTCGAGCAGCCCGTTCTGCAGTGCGTCGGTGGCGTCGGTCGGCGTCGTCTCGGTGACGGTGCCGTCGTCGACCGTGTCGTCGGACTGGTCGATGGTGCTCGACTGGTCCGAGTCGGCCACGGCCTCGCCGGTGATGCCCTGGTCGATGACGACGTCCTGGTCGGCCAGCGCGGTGGCGCTGGAGTCGAGCGACAGCACGTTGGCTGCGACGGCGCCGTCGATCGGCGCGGCGACGTTGGCGTTCGCGGCGACGGCGAGGTCGACCGGTGCGGCGACGTCGAGTGCGAGGTCGAGGTCGGCGTTGAGGTCGAGCAGGCTGATGACCTCCTTGTCCGGCAGCGCCGTCGCGCCCTCGGCCGAGAGCTCGTCGGCGGTCAGCGGGGTGAGGTCGGGGGTCTGCTCAGCGGTCATCGTCGATCCTCCGCGGGCTGGTCGTGCGGCGTGGCGGCGCCACGTCCGAGCGCGGTCTCCCCGACGCCGCCTGCGGACAAACTCGGGCAGGTCGGACGTCACTCGGCCGGGTCAGCCGGCGAGCAGCCAGTCCTCGCCCGGTGCCGGGTAGCAGCCCGCGGCGCCGTCCTCGTAGCCGTCGGTGAAGGCGCGCGTGCGCTCGAACCCCGACCCGTGCGCGGCGGGGTCGGTGAACGGGGTGCCGGGCACGTCGCGCGCCGAGAAGACGGCGAACGTCGCCTCGTCGAGGTCGCCGGCCTCGAGCAGGCCCTCCTCCTGCACCGAGCGCGCCCACGCGCCGGCGAAGCAGTCGGCCTGCAGCTCGACCAGCACGCCGAGCTCCTCGCGCTCCGGCAGCCGTGCCTGCATGGCGTGCCCGAACTCGTGCGCCAGGACGAAGGCGGCGGCGAAGTCCCCGGCGGACACGTAGTACGGGATCATCAGACCGGTCTCGTCCCAGCCGATGAAATCCCCCGCCGGGCAGTAGAAGGCGTTGCGGGCGGGGGCCTCCTGGCCGCCGCAGCGAGGACCGGAGTCCTGGTCGGAGCGGTAGTAGACGTACCGGCTCGGCGGGGTGAACCGGACGTCGAAGGCGCGCGGCAGCTCCTCGGCCCAGAACCCCTCGAGCGACTGCAGCACCTGCTCGAGCGTCGCGGTGTACTCCTCGTAGTCGAACCGCGTGTTGGTGTCGGTGCGGATGGCGTCGACCTGCGGCGCGTCGCTCGCCCCGACGTCGCCGGTCTCCTCGGCCTGCCGCTCCGCCTCCTCGAGCGCCCGCTCGACCTCGGCCTCGACGGCGGCGCGCACGTCCTCGACCGCCTCCCGGAAGCGCTCGCGCGGTGTGCCGTCGCTGTCGCCGGGCAGCAGCCCGCAGCCGGTGACGAGCACGACGAACCCGACGGCGGGGGCGAACGAGCGGGGGCGCAGCACGGAGGGCGACTACCCGCCCGGAGCCGTCTCCCACCTCCCGGTGCGGCAAGGTGCATGACGTGACGCGCGTCGCCCTCGCACCCGAGCCGGACGAGTACGCGGTGGACGCCGTGCGCCGCGGCGGAGGGACCGTGGTCGGACTCGACGAGTCGCCGGAGGGGCTGGTCTGGACGCGGCCCGCGCAGTGGAGCGAGATCGGGCCGGCGCTCGACCGTGCCGGGACGGTGCGCTGGGTGCAGCTGCCGTTCGCCGGTGTGGAGGAGGTGGTCGCGGCGGGCGTGCTGCGGCGCGGCGTCACCTGGGCGTGCGCCAAGGGCGTCTACAGCGAGCCGGTGGCCGAGCACGCGCTGGCGCTGGCGCTCGCCGCCCTGCGGTCGGTGCCGCAGTACGCGCGCGCGACCTCATGGACGGGCCAGGCCGCTGTGACGCTGTACGACGCGCCGGTCGTCGTGCTCGGCGGCGGCGGGATCACCGAGGCGCTCGTGCGGCTGCTCGGGCCGTTCCGTGCGCAGGTCACCGCGGTGCGGCGGGACGCCGGGCGCCCGGTGCCCGGAGCGGGGCGAACGGTGGGGCTGGGCGACCTCGACGACGTGCTCGGCGACGCGCTCGTCGTCGTGCTGGCGCTCGCCCTGACGCGGGAGACCGAGCAGGTCGTCGACGCGCGCCGGCTCGCGCGGATGCGGCGGGATGCGGTGCTCGTCAACGTCGCCCGCGGCCGGCACGTCGACACCGACGCGCTCGTCGACGTGCTGCGCGACGGCGGAATCGGTGCGGCTGCGCTCGACGTCACGGACCCCGAGCCGCTGCCGGACGGGCACCCGCTGTGGGATCTGCCGACGTGCCTTGTCACCCCGCACACCGCGAACCCGTGGTCGACGGCTCAGCCACTGCTCGCCCGGCGGATCGAGGACAACGTGCGGCGCGCGTCAGCAGGGCAGCCGCTGGTCGGGCTCGTCGACGTCGACGCCGGGTACTGAGGGGGTTCGCGTGCGGCAGCGGTGGGCCGTCGCCGACGCACCGACCGCGTCGCAGCTCGCGGACGACGTCCGCGCCGGCCGCGTCGACCCGGTCGAGCTGGTGCAGCGCGCGCTCACCCGGATCGCCGAGTGCGACGACGACGTCCGCGCCTTCGTGCAGGTCGACGCCGAGGGCGCGCTGCGGGAGGCGGAGGAGCGCCGCCGCTTCCCGACCGGCGGGCCGCTCGACGGCGTCCCGGTGGCGGTGAAGGACCTGTACGACGTCGCCGGCCAGGTGACGCGCGCGGGGTCGCGGGTGCCCGCGGACCGCGTGGCGGGACGTGACGCGACGGCGGTCGCGCGGCTCCGCCAGGCCGGCGCCGTCGTGCTCGGCCGCACCCGCACGCACGAGTTCGCGTGGGGCATCACCACCTGGCACCCCGTCGACGGCGGCACGCGCAACCCGTGGCACACCGGCCGGACGGCCGGCGGGTCGAGCGGTGGGTCGGCTGCCGCTGTGGCAGCCGGCGTCGTCCCGCTGGCGATCGGCACCGACACCGGGTGCTCCATCCGGCTGCCCGCCGCGTGGTGCGGGCTGGTGGGGCACAAGCCGACGCACGGCACCGTGCCGCTCGACGGCGTCGTCCCGCTCGCGCCGTCGCTCGACGCAGGTGGGGCGCTGGTGCGGACGGTGGCCGACGCGCGGCTGGCGCTGGAGGTGCTCGGCGGTCGGCCGCTGCCGCCGGTCGACGACGTGCCGGTGCGGCTGGGGAGGGTGCTGTCGTCGGCTCCTGTCGACGGCGCGGTGGAGCGCGTCGCCGGGTCGCTCGGGCGCGACGTGCGCGACGTCGCGCTGCCGATGGCCGACGGGCTGCAGCGGCTCTACGGGACGGTCCAGGGCCCCGAGGCGCTTCAGGTGCACCGCCGCGCCGGGTGGTGGCCGGCCGGCGCCGACCGGTACGGCGAGGACGTGCGGCGTCGCATCCAGGCATCGGAGCGCATCGACGCCGAGTCCGTCGCCGCGGCGCAGCGGGCCCGCGACGACCTGCGTCGCGCCACGGCTGCCCTGCTCGACGACCTCGACGTGCTCGTGCTGCCGGTCGCGACCTGCGGACCGTCGTGGACCGAGCGCCCCGATGACCGGCCGGACGGCGCCGGCCTGCTGCGCGACGCGGTCCTGCCGTGGACCGTGCTGGCGAACCTGTGCGGCCTGCCGGCGTGCGCCGTGCCCGCCGGCGTCGACGGCGACGGCCTGCCGGTCGGCGTTCAGCTGGTGGGCCGACCGGGTGAGGACGCCCTCGTGCTCGCCCTGGCCGCCCGCGGGGAAGGCACCGGACTGTAACCTGTTCTAGTCCTGAGCAGTCTCTCCTGAGGAGGGCCGGCCGTGGCGGACGAGCAGGGGGACCGCGTGACAGACGACGTCGAGACAGACGTGCTCGTGGTGGGTGCAGGGCCGTCCGGGCTGTACGCCGCGTACTACGCCGGGTTCCGCGGCCTGTCGGTCACGGTGCTCGACGGGCTGTCGGAGGCGGGCGGCCAGATCACCGCCATGTACCCCGAGAAGATGATCTACGACGTCGCCGGGTTCCCGGCGGTGCGCGGCAAGGACCTCGTCGACGCGCTCGTCGCGCAGGCGGCGCCGTTCGCGCCGCGGTACGTGCTGGGGGAGCAGGCGATCGGCTACGAGCAGGACGGCGACGACGCCGTGGTCGTGCGCACCGATGCCGGCCGGTCGCTCCGGGCGAAAGCGGTCGTCGTCACCGGCGGCATCGGCACGTTCACGCCGCGGCCGCTTCCCGGTGGCGATGCGTGGGAGGGCCGCGGCCTCGAGTACATCGTTCCGACCTACGCCCCGTACGAGGGCAAGCACGTCGTCGTCGTCGGCGGCGGGGACAGCGCTCTGGACTGGGCGCTCGGCCTCGAGCAGATCGCCTCGTCGGTGACGGTGGTGCACCGGCGCACGGAGTTCCGCGCGCACGCGCACTCGGTGAAGCTGCTGCTCGACAGCGACGTCCGCGTCGTCACGCCGGCGCAGGTGATGGCGCTGCACGGCGACGACCGGCTCGAGCGGCTGACCGTCCGCGACGTGAAGACCAAGGAGCTGAGGGACCTGCCGGCCGAGCGCGTCGTCGCGGCGCTGGGGTTCACCGCCGACATCGCGCCGCTCGAGGCGTGGGGGCTCGACGTCCACGAGCGGCACGTCGTCGTCGACACCCGGATGGCGACGAACCTGCCCCGCGTCTTCGCCGCTGGCGACATCACCGAGTACCCGGGCAAGGTGCGCCTGATCTCAGTCGGCTTCGGCGAGGCTGCGACCGCCGTGAACAACGCCGCCGTCCTGATCGACCCGTCGGCCACCGTGTTCCCCGGGCACTCCACGGAGCAGCAGCAGGAGAATCCCGCCGCATGACGTACGTCATCACCACGCACTGCGTCGACGTCAAGGACATGTCCTGCATCGAGGAGTGCCCGGTCGACTGCATCTACGAAGGTGACCGCAAGCTGTACATCCAGCCGGCCGAGTGCATCGACTGCGGCGCGTGCGAGCCGGTCTGTCCGGTCGACGCCATCTACCCGGACCGGCGGCTGCCGGAGGACAAGGCGGAGGACAAGGTCGACAACGCCGCGTTCTTCACCGAGGTGCTGCCCGGACGCGACGCCCCGCTCGGCGCTCCGGGGGGCTCGCTGAAGACCGGACCGATCGACGTCGACACCCCGCGCATCGCCGGCTGGGTGAAGTCGCCCGACGACCCGACGGCCGACTGATGGGCGTCAACCAGCGCGCGCAGATCGCCATGACCGAGGGCGAGATCGCCACGTTCCTCGAGCAGCAGCGCACCGCGACGTTCGCGACGATCGGGCCGACGGGCGTGCCGCACCTGGTGGCGATGTGGTACGCCGTCATCGACGGCCGGCTGTGGTTCGAGACCAAGGCCAAGGCGCAGAAGACCCAGAACCTGCTGCGCGACCCGCGGCTGTCCGTGCTCGTCGAGGACGGGCACACCTACGACACCCTGCGCGGCGTCTCGCTCGAGGGCCGCGGTGTCGTCGTCGACGACGCCGACGCGCTGTGGGCGGTGGGTGTCAGCGTGTGGGAGCGCTACACCGGTCCGTACACCGAGCAGATGCGCCCGTTCGTCGAGGCGATGCTCAACAAGCGTGTCGCCGTCCGGCTCGACGTCGAGCGCGTGCGCTCGTGGGACCACCGCAAGCTCGGCATGGACCCGCTGCCGCTCGGCGGGTCGACGGCGCAGTACCTGTAGCCGCCGACGTCCCCGTCCCAGCCCGCCCCGTCACGCCCGCCCCGACCCGTCCGCGATCTTCGTCTTGTGCTCGCGTCGGCTCGGCGTGTCGCGTGCTCAAGACGAAGATCGCCGCGAAGTTGTGGCGGGAAGAGCAGGCGGTGTCGTGGCTGCGGTCAGTGCTCGGCGATCAGCGGCACCTCGCTGCCCGCGGGCAGCGAGATGGTCTTGCTCTCGAGGTACGCCTCGAGCCCCTCGGGGCCGAGCTCGCGGCCGAGGCCGCTGCTCGTGTAGCCGCCGAACGGACCGGCGAACTCGAGCGCGAACCCGTTGACCGTGTAGGTGCCGGTGCGCACGCGGCGCGCGACGTCGACGCCGGTCTGCACGTCGGCCGAGTACACCGAGCCGGACAGGCCGTACTGGCTGTCGTTCGCGATGCGGACGGCGTCGTCCGTGGTGTCGTAGGCCAGCACCGACACGACCGGCCCGAAGACCTCCTCCTGCGCGATCGTGTGCTGCGGCTCGACGTCGACGACGACGGTCGGCTCGACGAACCAGCCGGTCAACTGCGAGCTGGGCCGGCCGCCGCCGATGGCGACCTTGCCGCCCTCCTTCTGCGCGGTGGCGATGTACCCCTCGACGCGTGCGCGCTGTCGCTCGGCGACCAGCGGGCCGATCGTCGTCGACGGGTCCATCGGGTCGCCGACGACCTGCTGCGCGGTGTGCTCGCAGAGGGCGTCGACGGTCTCGGCGAGCCGGTCGCGCTGCACGAGGATGCGGGTCTGCGCGACGCACGCCTGGCCGTTGTTCATGAAGCTGCTGCCGAGCGTCTGCGGCACCGCGGTGGCGAGGTCGGCGTCGGGCAGGAAGATGGCGGCCGACTTGCCGCCGAGCTCGAGGGTAACCCGCTTGAGCTGCTCGCCCGCAACGGCCGCGATCCGCCGGCCGGCCGCGGTGGAGCCCGTGAAGCCGACCTTGTCGACGCCCGGGTGCTTGACCAGGTGCTCGCCGACCTCACGACCGGCGGTGACGATGTTGACGACGCCGGCCGGCAGCCCGATCTCCTGCAGGCACTCGGCGAGCAGGTAGGAGTCGAGCGGTGTCTCGGGCGCCGGCTTGAGCACGACGGTGCAGCCGGCCAGCAGCGCGGGGGCGATCTTCAGCATCGCCGTGAACAGCGGCACGTTCCAGGGCACGATCGCCGCAGCGACGCCGACCGGCTCGCGGCGCACGATGGCCGGCCCCATGACGCCCTGGCGGTGCTCCTCGAACGCGTACGTCTGCGCGAGCCCCACGTAGTAGTCGAGGATCATCGACGAGGCGAAGACCTGGCCCATCTGGCTGAAGACGAACGGCGCGCCGTTCTCCTTCGTGATGGTCGTGGCGAACTCGTCCATGCGGGTCTGGATCTGCAGCGACAGCGCCTGCAGGAAGGCGGCGCGCTCGGCCGGCGTGGTCCGGGACCACTCGCCGTCGAGGGCGGCGCGGGCGGCGTCGACCGCGCGGTCGACGTCGGCCTCGGTGCCCTCGGGCACCCGCGCGACCACCTGCTCGGTGTGCGGGTTCACCACGTCGATGGTGCTCGTGCCGCTCGGCGCCACGTTCTGGCCACCGATCCAGAAGTGCTCTCGCGTCTCCACCCGACGGGGTCCCTCCTGCTACGCCGACCGCGGTCCCGGCCGCTGCCCCGCAGTCTGCAACACGTTCTAGTCATCGCGCCAGGGGGTGCGGCGCTCTTGTCGCTGATGAGAACGTGTTCTAGGTTTCGCCCCAGGCGCTCGGCAACGGCCGGGGCACTGGCGGGAGGGGCCCACGTGGTCAGGGCAGCGGTCGTCGCGGAGTACGGGCAGGACAAGGCGGAGATCCGCGAGGTCGAGGTGCAGACGCCGGGCCACGGCTCGGTGACCGTGAAGATGCGCTCGACCGGCGTGTGCCACTCGGACCTGTCCGCGAAGGACGGCATCCTGCCCGCGGCGCTCCCCATGGTCCTCGGTCACGAGGGGGCCGGCGAGGTCATCCGGGTCGGCGAGGGAGTCACGTCGGTGCGGCCGGGCGACCGCGTCATCATCGCGTGGGTGCCGCCGTGCGGCACCTGCAAGAGCTGCCTGCGCGGCGAGGCCAACCTGTGCATGGAGCTGACGATGGCCTCGTTCTCCAACCCCAACTTCGTCGTCGACGGCACGCCGCACTTCGGCATGGCGGGCACCGGCACGTTCGCCGAGGAGATGACGGTCACCGAGGCCGCCTGCATCCCGCTGCCTGACGACGTCCCGTTCGAGATCGGCGCGCTGGTCGGCTGCGGCGTCATGACCGGCGTCGGCGCCGCGTTGAACACCGCGAAGGTGCGTCCCGGGTCTCGCGTGGCCGTCATCGGCTGCGGCGGCGTCGGCATCTCGGTCATCCAGGGTGCGCGCATCTGCGGCGCCGCCGAGATCCTGGCGATCGACATGGTCGACGGCAAGCTCGAGTGGGCCAAGAAGTTCGGCGCCACGCGCACGGCCAAGGGCGACGCCGTCGATGGACCGCTGCAGGAGCTCACCGGCGGCGAGGGTTTCGACTACGTCTTCGAGGTCGTCGGGCGCTCGCAGACCATCCGGCAGGCGTGGGACCTCACCCGCCGCGGCGGCACCACCGTCGTCGTCGGCGCCGGACGCATGGACGACATGGTGGAGTTCAACGCCTTCGAGCTCTTCTACATGGAGAAGAAGCTGCTCGGCTCGTACTACGGCTCCGGCGACGTCCGCACCGACTTCAACCGGCTGTTCGACCTCTACCGCGCGGGCCGCCTCGACCTCGAGGGCATGATCACGCAGCGGCTGACGCTCGACGACGTCAACGACGCCTTCGCGGCGCTGGCATCCGGCGAGGTCATCCGCCAGGTCATCAACTTCTAGGCGCGGCCACCGACCCCGCCCTGGCACGGACGGGCGATCTTCGCCTTGTACTCGCGGCGTACGCCCGTGCGCCGAGCACAAGGCGAAGATCGGCGCGGGTGGGGTGATCGCGGTTTGAGCGGGCGGTCCCGGGGCCCTCCGGCCGCTACCGGAAGTGGTCGGGCACCGGCAGGTGCAGGCCGCTCTTCGGGGCGATGAAGACGCCGTCGGCCTGCGCGAGCAGCTCGCCGTCGGCGTGCGCCTCGCCCGTCATGTACACCTTGCGGCCCTCGCGCCTGTCGACCCAGGCCTCGTAGTCGATGCGGGTGTGCAGCGGCGTGCGCGACACCATGCGGACGGTGAGCGTGCCGGTGAAGCCCGCGGTGCCTGACGCCGCCTGGCCGACGCCGAGCAGGTCGTCGAACGCCGCCATGACGTGCCCGCCGTGCACCGACCCGGGCGGACCCTCGTACGCGGCGCCGTAGGTGGCGTGCGCTCGGATGCGCTCGCCGTCCGCCCACACGGTGAGCGGCGTGGCGAGGGCGTTCGCGCGACCGGAGAACGGGCTGCGCTGGTACAGGCTGAAGTCCTCGGGCGAGCCGAACAGGCCGCCCTTCGCGCCGACGTCCGGCATTCCCTCGACGCGCTCGCGCACCGCCCGCAGCAGGTCGCGAACCTCGACCATCGCGTCGTCGTCACACTCGTCCGAGTCGAGCAGCAGGACGCCGGCGATGAGCGCGCGCAGCTCGTCGGCCAGCTCTCCCTTGCGCTGCTGGCGCGGCGACGGCTCCCGGAAGGTGGGGAACCAGCCCTCGCGCTCGATGACGTCCTCGACCGGGACGTCGTCGCTCTCAGCCGGCTGCGCGGTCACTTGCCGACGAACACGGCGGGGCGCTTCTCGGCGAACGCCCGCGGGCCCTCCTGCGCGTCCTGGGTGCCGAAGATCGGCATCCCGATCTCGAGCTCGATCTCCAGTGCCTGCGCCTCCGGCAGCCCCTCGGTCTCCTGCAGCGAGCGCTTGATGGCCTTGACGGCGAGCGGGCCGTTCGCGGCGATCTCCTCGGCGATCTCGTACGCCCGCTTCAGCGCCGTGCCGTCCGGTACCACCGAGCCGATCAATCCGTATTCGAGCGCCTGCTGCGCGGTGATGGTGCGGCCGGTCAGGAGCAGCTCGGCGGCCACCGTGTAGTGGAGCTGACGGCGCAGCCGGACGGTCGAGCCGCCCAGCGGGAACAGCCCGCGCCGCACCTCGGCAACACCGAACGTCGCCGACTCGCCGGCCACCCGGATGTCGGTGGCCTGCAGGATCTCGGTTCCGCCGGCGATGGCGGGACCCTCGACCGCGGCGATGAGCGGCTTGGTGAGCCGGTGGCTGCGCAGCAGCGCCTTCCACGCGAGCGTGCCGTCGGCGGCGAACCGCTTCGCGTACTCGTCGTCCTCGGCGGGCGGCGAGCCCATCGCCTTGAGGTCCGCGCCCGCGCAGAACACGGTGTCGGACCCGGTCAGCACGACGGCGCGGATGTCGTCGTCGCTGTCGGCCAGGTCCCACGCCTCGGCCATGCGGCCGAGCATGTTGGGGGAGAAGGCGTGCTTGCGGTCGGGCCGGTTCATGCGCAGGGTCAGGACGTGGCCGTCCTGCTCGACGAGCAGGTGCTCCTAGCTCACGGGGTTCTGCCTCTCTCGGGCTGCCTACGGGAAGACGGTCTCGCCGGTCTCGGTGCTGGTCGCGCGGATGGCCTCGACGGGGCAGCTCTCCAAGGCGTCCCACACCTCGGGGCTGTCGTCGACGGGGTTCTTCAGGACGATCGCCTTGCGCTTGTCGTCGGCGCCGAAGACGTCGGGGAGCGCGCGCCGGCAGTAGCCGCTGCTGATGCACGTGGCGCCGTCGACCTCCAGCCTCAGCGGCCCGCTCATCCGTTCCCCCTCACGCGCAGCGACCCTTGCCGCCTACTAGAACACATTCTAGTTTCGGCGGTCACGACCCGCCTCGGAGGTAGTCGTGCCGATCCCCGCCCAGCGCGACGCCGACGTGTCGCGCACCGCACTCGCCTCGTGGTTCGCGAGGACGCTCGGTGCCGACGGCGAGGTGCAGGTGGGGGAGTTCCGCGGCCCCGGCGCCACCGGCTTCAGCAACGAGACGCTCATCGTCGACCTCTCCTACGAGCGCGGCGGGGCACCGGTCGAGGAGTCGTACGTCGTCCGCGTGGCGCCGACCGGCTACACGCTGTTCCCCGACGCCGTCTTCGACGCGCAGTACGAGGTGCTGCGTGCGCTGGCCGACAAGACGTCGGTGCCCGTGCCCGCGGTGCACTGGTTCGAACGCGACCCGTCGGTGCTCGGTGCGCCGTTCTTCGTCATGGAGGAGGTGCGCGGCCTGGTCCCGCCGGACAACCCGCCGTACCACGTCGCGGGGTGGTTGCACGACGTCGAGCCGCAGGTGCGCCGGCGGATCTGGGACGGCTGCATCGACACCATCGCGGACGTGCACGCCGTCGACTGGCGGAGCCTCGGCCTGCGGCACCTCGAGCGGCCGGAGCTCGGCGAGCCGGGGCTCGAGCAGCAGCTGACGTACTACACGCGGTTCCTCGAGTCGGTCGAGGCGCACGAGCCGGTGCCGATGGCGCGCCGGGCCCTCGACTGGCTGCTGCAGCACCCGCCGGAGCCGGAGGAGCTCGTCCTGTGCTGGGGCGACGCGCGGGTCGGCAACGTCATGTACGACGACGCCGGTGAGCGCCTCGCCGTCCTCGACTGGGAGATGGTCGGGCTCGGGGCGCCGAGCCAGGACGTCGCGTGGGCGCTGCTGCTCGACCGTCACCACAGCGAGGGCTGCGGCGTGCCGCGGCTCGAGGGCTTCCCGACGACGGAGGAGACGGTCGCCCGGTACGAGGCGCGCAGCGGGCGGAGACTGCGCGCGCTCGACTACTACGAGGTGTTCGCCGCGTTCCGGTTCTGCGTGATCATGGGCAAGCTGGCGCTCATCTTCAAGGACTGGGGGCTGCTGCAGCCCGATGACGGGATGGCGCAGGACAACACCGTCACGCGGTTGACCGACACGATCCTCGCCGAACGCGACGCGGTAGCACGGGTGTAGGGCGAGCCCACCGCCCGCCCGTCAGGGTGGTGCTTGCGCACCCCAGCCGGTGCTGGTGATCCAGCGGCCGTCGCGGTGTTGCAGGTCGCGGCCGCGGTCGTGGTGTTCGTGGTGGTGCTGGAAGCACAGCAGCACCAGGTTGTTCAGATCGGTCGGGCCGCCGTCGAGCCAGTGCCGGACGTGGTGGGCCTCGCAGTGCAGGGGTGGTCGGCGGCAGCCCTTGACGACGCAGTGCCGGTCGCGTGCGGCCAGCGCGCGCCATTGGGCGGCGGTGACGATGCGGGCGGCCCGACCGACGTAGAGCGGGTCGGCGCGGCGGGCGCCCGGCCGGATGCCGAGCGGGTTGGCGCCCAGATCCGCCGAGTCATCGGCGGCTGGGTGCTCGTTCTCGTCGTCGTTGACGACCAGGCTGACCGAGGCGTCGCAGGCCAGCCGGCGCAGCGCGTCGATGCTGACCAGCAGACCGGCGCCCAGGCTGCCGCCGGCCGGGATCCGGCTGCCCTGTGGCGGGCCGCCGTCGCCGACGGCGTCGCTGCTGGTGGTGGTCCAGCCGCCGGTGACCTGCTCGGCCAGCGGCGCCTGGCGGAGTGGGTCGGCGGGCGGCGGCTGGTGTCCGCCGAGCCGGGCGATGCGGGCGGCGGC
>JBKHYE010000132.1:0-19413 GCA_046565705.1 Actinomycetes bacterium | reverse complement strand
GGCGGGCGGCGCGGCCGGCGGCGGTCGACCGGGCGCGAGGGACGCGTCACGCTAAGCGCTCGCCGGGCTCGAGCCGCAGACCGCGCAGCCAGTCCGCCGCGGCCATCGCGCCCTTGCCCTCGGGCTGCACGGTGCCGAGCCGCACCGCCGAGGTCGCGGTGCCGACGAGCCCGTCGGCGGTGAGCTCCCCCGGTGTGAGCGCTTCGCTCTCGACGACGCTGACCGGGCCGAGCTTCACCCGCCGGCCCCGCAGCGTCGTCCACGCGCCGGGCGCAGGGGTGCAGGCGCGCACGAGCCGGTCGACCCGAACGGCCGGTGCCGTCCAGTCCACCCGCGCGTCGTGGGGCGTCAGCTTCGGCGCGAGGCTGACGCCGTCGGCCGGCTGCGGCACCGCCTGCACCGTCCCGTCCTCGATGCCGTCCAGGGTCGCGACGAGCAGACCGGCTCCCGCGGTCGCGAGCCGCTCGAGCAGGTCGCCGCTGGTGTCCGTGGGCCGCACGGTCTCGGTCATCCGCCCGTAGACCGGCCCGGTGTCGAGCCCCTCCTCCAGCCGGAACGTCGTCGCGCCGGTGACCTCGTCGCCGTGCAGGACGGCGTGCTGCACCGGAGCCGCGCCGCGCCAGGCCGGCAGCAGCGAGAAGTGCAGGTTGACCCAGCCGTGCCGCGGCACGTCGAGCGCGGACCGCGGCACCAGGGCGCCGTAGGCGACCACCGGCACGCAGTCCGGGGCGAGCGCCCGCAGCCGCTCCTGGAACTCCTGCTCGCGAGGGTGCCGCGGCGTCAGCACCTCCAGGCCCGCCTCGAGCGCGCGCTGCTTCACCGGGCTCGGGCGCAGCGTGCGGCCGCGGCCGGCCGGTGCGTCGGGGCGCGTGACGACGGCGACGACGTCGTGCCGGCTGCCGAGCAGCGCGTCGAGCGAGGGCAGCGCGACGCCGGGAGTGCCTGCGAAGACGAGCTTCAGTGGGCTCGCCCGAACAGCGGGTGCGGGCTCGCCTTCACGACCGGCTTGGGCTCGTTGGCCCACTCGGCCTCGCGGATCGCGGCCATCGCGGCGCGCTTGGTCTCCGGGTCGAGCCGGTCGATGAACAGCACGCCGTCGAGGTGGTCGGTCTCGTGCTGCACGCAGCGCGCGAGCAGGTCGCTGCCCTGCACGGTGACCGGGTCGCCGTAGACGTTCTGCCCGTGCGCGACGACGTGCTGCTTGCGCACGCAGTCGAAGACGAGGCCGGGCAGCGACAGGCAGCCCTCCTCGCCGTCCTGCTCCTCGTCGCTCGGGAAGTGCAGCACCGGGTTGACGAGGTGGCCGAGCACGTCGTCGACGTCGTAGACGAACACCCGCAGGCCGACGCCGAGCTGCGGCGCGGCCAGGCCGACGCCGGGGGCGTCGAGCATCGTGTCGGTGAGGTCCTGGACGAGCGTGCGCAGCTCCTTGTCGAACGTCGTCACCGGCTCGGCGGGGGTGCGCAGCACGGGGTCGCCGAGCAGGCGGATCGGTCGCAGGGCCACGGCGCCATGCTATGCGGGCAGGTCGGTCAGGCGAGCTCTCTCGGGTCGACCTCGATGCGCACCGGGTCGGCCTTGCGCGCGCTGCGGGTGGCCGCGAGCTGCTGCAGCGCGCGGGGAAGCTCGCTGCTGCGGTCGCGCGGGACCCGGGCGAGAAGGCGCTCACCGCTGTCGCCCGCCGGAACGGGCCCGAGCAGCTCCGCGGCGGGCAGCAGCCGGTCGAGCTCGGCCTGGACCTCCGCCACCGCGGCCGGCGGGCCGGTGACCGACGCCGTCCGCACGGCCGGCGGGAAGCCGAGCTCCCGGCGCTCGGCCAGCTCGAGCTCGGCGGCCCACGCGGGGTCCCACCGCACCAGCGCCTGCACCTGCCTCAGCCCGCGGTCGGCGACCACGACGACGCGGCCGCCCTCGCCGGCCGGCCGGGCCAGTGCCGCTGCGGCGGTCCAGCGCCGCAGCGCCTCCTCGCCCGCGCGCAGGTCGGCCCGGCCGAGCAGCGCCCAGGCGTCGAGGAGCAGGACGGCGCCGTACCCGCCGTCGGCCACCGGCTCGGCTCCCGGCGTGCTGACGACCAGCGACGGCCCGCCCGGCACGTCGGCGAGCACGCCGTCGCGGCCCGAGGTGCGGACCACCGTGCCGGGGAACGCCCGGCCGAGCTCCTCGGCCGTGCGCCGGGCGCCGACGACGCTCGCGCGCAGCCCGGTGCCGCCGCACTCCGGGCAGCGCCAGTCCCCGGCGAGGCGGCCGCACCACCGGCACGCGGCGACCGCGTGCCCCGAGGTCAGCGCGAGCGGGCCGGCGCACGCCGGGCAGCGCGCCGGCTCGCGGTCGCGGGCGCACGCCACGCTCGGTGCCCACCCGCGGCGCGGCACCTGCACGAGCACCGGCGCACCGGCGTCGAGCGCGCTGCGGGCGGCGGCGAAGGCGACGGCGGGCAGCCGGGCGGCGCGCGCGAGCGGGTCGCGGGCCAGCTGGTCGTCGGACGTCCCCTCCACGGCCGGTGCGACGCGGCGCACGACGGCGCGGTCAGCGGCCAGCGGCTGCGCCCAGCCGGTCTCGACGAGCAGCTGCCCCTCCGCGGTGCGGACGTGCCCGCCGATCAGCGCGGCGGCGCCGGCCCGGTGCGCGCGCAGCAGCAGCACCTCGCGCACGTGCGGGTACGGCGCGCGCGGCTCGACGTGCAGGTCGTCGCCGTCGTCCCAGACGACGACGAGGCCGAGCCGCTCGACCGGTGCGAACGCCGCTGCCCGGGTGCCGACCACGGCACGCACGGCACCGCGACGGACCGCCAGCCAGCGGCGGTAGCGCTCGGCCGGCCCGAGCTCGGCGGTCAGCGCGACGGCGTCGACGGCCGATGCCTCGAGCGCTGCGGCGACCCGCGCGACGTCGCGACCGTCGGGCACGACGACGACGGCGCCGCGGTCGCTCGCGAGGCACGCACGCACGGCCCTTGCCACCTCCTCCGGCCAGTGCGGCCCGGGCAGCGCCGACCAGACCGCCCGCGGCGCCGCGCCGTCGGCGAGCGCCTGCAGGTATCCCGGTCCGGCCGGGTAGCGGCTCCAGGCGCCGGGCTCAGGGGCCGACGGCGCGGGCGCCGGCTCGCGCGGCGGCTCCGCCTCGACCCGGGCGTGCCGCGGCGGGACGGCCAGCCGCAGCACGTCGGGCAGCGTGCCGGCGTGCCGGTCGGCGACCTCCCGGGCGAGCTCGGCGATCTCGGGGCTCAGCACCGGCTCGGCGCTGACCACCTTCAGCGGCTCGAGCCGACCGGCGTGCTCCGAGGCCTCGGCGCGCTCGAGCAGGTAGCCGGCCACCTGGCGCCCGGCGAACCGCACGCGGACACGGACCCCCGGTTGCGCGTCGTCCGCGGCGTCGGCCGGGACCAGGTAGTCGAACGGCCGGTCGAGGTGCGCGAGCCCCGTCTCCACGACGACGCGCGCGACCGGCAGCTCGGCGGCCGGCTCCACCGGCGGCCGCGGCGACGAGGTGCCCGACCGGGCGGGGCGGGAGCCCGCGCGCGTCGCCGCACCGCTCGCCGTCCGCCCTGCCGCCGTCGTCACCCGCGCGACGCTAGCGACGCGCCCCGACACCGGCCGGCGCCGTGCACACCGCTGCCGTCACCCGTCCCGTCCACCGCACACCGCGAGTGACCAGCGTGACGGGCGGGGCACCGGTTCCGGGCACGTGTGCGCCGGTGGACGGGGCGGGTGCCGCGTCGAGCGGTCGCGGCCGTCAGCTCGCGCGGGGCGTCAGGCGCCGGCGGCCTTCTTCAGCAGCTCGGCGCGCTCGGTCGACTCCCAGGTGAAGTCCGGCAGCTCGCGGCCGAAGTGGCCGTAGGCGGAGGTCTGCGAGTAGATCGGCCGGAGCAGGTCGAGGTCGCGGATGATCGCCGCCGGCCGCAGGTCGAAGGTCTCGGTGATGGCGGCCTGCAGCGCGGCGTCGTCGACGGCGCCCGTGCCGAAGGTGTCGACGAACAGGCCGACCGGCTCGGCCTTGCCGATGGCGTAGGCGACCTGGACCTCGCAGCGCGTGGCCAGGCCCGCGGCGACGACGTTCTTGGCGACCCAGCGCATCGCGTACGCCCCCGAGCGGTCGACCTTCGACGGGTCCTTGCCCGAGAAGGCGCCGCCGCCGTGCCGGGCGTAGCCGCCGTAGGTGTCGACGATGATCTTGCGGCCGGTCAGGCCCGCGTCGCCCATCGGGCCGCCGATGACGAACTTGCCGGTCGGGTTCACCAGCAGCCGGTAGCCGTCGGTCTCGAGGCCCAGCTCGGCGACGACGGGCTCGATCACCTGCTCGGCGATGTCGGGCTTGAGCAGCGTCTCGATGTCGATGTCCTCGGCGTGCTGCGAGGACACGACGACGGTGTCGAGTCGCACCGGCCTGCCGTCGGCGTACTCGATGGTGACCTGCGTCTTGCCGTCCGGGCGCAGGTACGGCACGACGCCGTCCTTGCGCACCTGGGTGAGGCGGCGGGCCAGCCGGTGCGCCAGCGCGATCGGCAGCGGCATGAGCTCGGGCGTCTCGTCGCACGCGAAGCCGAACATCAGGCCCTGGTCGCCGGCGCCCTGCCGCTCGAGCTCGTCGGACTCGCCCTCGACGCGGTGCTCGTAGGCGTCGTCCACGCCCTGCGCGATGTCGGGTGACTGCCGGCCGATCGACACGCTGACGCCGCAGGAGGCGCCGTCGAAGCCCTTGCGCGAGGAGTCGTAGCCGATCTCCAGGATCGTGTTCCGCACGATCTCGGGGACGTCGGCGTAGCCCTCTGTCGTGACCTCGCCGGCGATGTGGACCTGCCCGGTCGTGATCATCGTCTCGACGGCGACCCGGCTCGTCCGGTCCTGGCGCAGCAGGTCGTCGAGGATCGCGTCGCTGATGGCGTCCGAGATCTTGTCGGGGTGGCCCTCGGTGACCGACTCGGAGGTGAACAGGCGGCGGGACACGGAGGGCTCCTTCTGCAGGCAGGCTCGCGCGGGCGCGCGCAGTGCGATCGCCGCGCAGCCTAGCGGCGTCGCGCGTCACGCCCGCTCGTCAGAGCCGCGGCAGCCGCTCCAGCACGAGGTCCCAGACGACGTCGGCCAGCGCGTCCTTGCTGCCCAGCGGCACGTCGGTGGCCGACCCGTCCGCGCCCAGCACGACACCGGCGTTCTGCTCGGTCTCGAAGCCGGTCGGGTGCCCGGGCTCCCCGACCTCGTTCACGACGAGCAGGTCGCAGCCCTTGCGGGCCAGCTTGGTGCGGCCGTGGTCGAGCACCGAGCCGTCGGCGTCACCGGTCTCGGCGGCGAACCCGACGAGCACCTGCCCCGGCCGCCGAGCCGCGCCGAGCTCGGCGAGCACGTCGGGGTTCTGCACCAGCTCGACCGAGAGCGTGTCGGTCTTCTTGCGCTTGGTGGTCAGCCGCTCGGCCGGCCGGTAGTCGGCGACCGCGGCCGCCATGACGACGGCGTCGGCCGACCCGGCCTCGGCGAACACGGCGTCGCGCAGGTCGAGGGCGCTGGTCACCCGCAGCACCTTCGCGCCGGCGACGTCAGGAAGCGAGGACGACGTCACGAGCACGACCTCGGCGCCGCGGGCGACGGCGGTGCGCGCCAGCGCGTGTCCCTGCCGGCCGCTCGAACGGTTGCCCAGGTACCGCACCGGGTCGAGGTGCTCGCGCGTCCCGCCCGCGCTGACCACCACCCGACGACCGGCCAGGTCGGCGGGAGCGCCGCCGCGCGCGAGCACCGACCGGCAGAGCGCGGCGAGCTCGTCGGGCTCCGGCAGCCGGCCCTTGCCGGAGTCGGTGCCGGTGAGGCGGCCGACCGCGGGCTCGACGACGACGACCACGCGCGAGCGCAGCAGCGCCACGTTGTCCTGCGTCGCCGGGTGCTCCCACATCTCGGTGTGCATGGCCGGCGCCAGCACGACGGGGCAGCGGGCGGTGAGCAGGGTGCTGGTCAGCAGGTCGTCGGCCAGGCCGTGCGCGGCCTTGGCGAGCAGGTCGGCGGTGGCGGGCGCGACGACGACGAGGTCGGCGCCCTGGCCGAGCCGCACGTGCGGCACCTCGTGCACGTCGTCCCACACCGACGTCGTCACCGGCGCCCCGGACAGCGCCGCCCACGTCGGGGCACCGACGAACCGGAGCCCGCCGGCCGTCGGGACGACGCGCACGTCGTGGCCGGTCTCGGTCAGCTGCCGCAGCAGCTCGACGGCCTTGTAGGCCGCGATGCCCCCGGTGACACCGAGGATCACGCGGGGACGGCTCGCGTCCCCCGTGCTCACCGCGCCGGCTCCGCGGCTACTGAGCCGGCTCTTCGGCCTGCTCGTGCGTCAGCAGGCCCTCGTTGATCTCGCGCAGCGCGATGGACAGCGGCTTCTCCTGCACGCCGGTCTCGACGAGCGGGCCGACGTACTCGAGCAGGCCCTCGCCGAGCTGGGAGTAGTAGGCGTTGATCTGCCGCGCGCGCTTGGCGGCGTAGATGACCAGGCTGTACTTCGAGTCGGTCCGGTCGAGCAGCTCGTCGATCGGCGGGTTGGTGATGCCGATCGGGTTGGCGACGGTGCCGGCCACAGACTTCACTCCGATGCAGGGGACGAGATCCCGAGCAACGCTACCAGCCGGTCGGCCGCCTCCTGGAGGTCGTCGTTGACGACGACGACGTCGAACTCGTCCTCCGCGGCCATCTCGATGCGGGCGCGGTCGAGCCGCCGGCGGACCCGTTCCGGGTCCTCGGTGCCCCGGCCGGTGAGCCGCCGGGCGAGCTCGTCGAACGACGGCGGGGCGAGGAAGACCAGCTGCGCCTCGGGCATCGCGGCGCGCACCTGACGGGCGCCCTGCAGCTCGATCTCCAGCAGCGCCGGCCGGCCGTCGGCGAGCACCTGCTCGAGCGGGCGGCGCGGCGTTCCGTACGAGCTCCCGGCGTAGGTCGCGTGCTCGAGCAGCTCGTCGGCCGCCACCATCTCGGCGAACCGCTCGGGCGTCACGAAGGTGTAGTGGACGCCGTCGACCTCGCCGGGCCGCGGTGCTCGGGTGGTCACCGAGACCGACAGCCAGACCTCGGGGTACCGCCTGCGCACCTCGGCGACGACGCTGCCCTTCCCGACGCCCGACGGGCCCGACAGCACCGTCAGGCGGCCGGGGGCTGCGGCCGGCACCGGCTAGGAGACCTCGAAGCGGCGCTGCAGCGCCTCGCGCTGCTTGGCACCGAGCCCGCGGACGCGCCGCGAGGGCGAGATCTCGAGCTCCTCCATGATCTGCTGCGCCTTCACCTTGCCCACGCGCGGCAGCGACTCCAGCACCGAGACGACCTTCATCTTGCCGACGACGTCGTCGTTCTCGCCCTCCGCCAGCACGTCCGCCAGCGAGGTGCCGCTCGTCTTCAGCCGCACCTTCAGCGCCGCCCGGGCACGGCGGGCCGCGGCAGCCTTCTCGAGGGCAGCCGCGCGCTGCTCGGGCGACAGGGGCGGCAGAGGCACGCGCGCGTCCTTCGGGTCGAGGGCCGGACCGGCCTGCGAACGGGTGCCGGTGCGGACACCGGGCGGTCCGCGCGAACCTAGCGGGCGGCGCAGCGCACGACAACGGCCGGGCAGCCGAGGGCGACAGGACCCGCCGGGTGTCTCAAGTCGCGCCCGGAGACGTCGAGATCGTGGACAGCGCCGGGGCCCCGGCGTGCTCGCGGCTGTTTGCGTCGCGAGGCCGTCGCAAGGAGGTGCCGACCCGTGCCGGACGTCCGGCGAGCCGTTCGCGAGCGCCCCTCGTCGGGCAGTTTCGAGCGCGTCGGCGCCGCCGCGGTGCTCCTGCTCGCCGGCTGGCTGGTCGTGGCCTCGCCCGGGCCGTCCGTGGACGCGGTCGTCAGCGGCGCGGCGTGGACCGCGGCCGCCGCGACGGCGGCGTGGCGCTGCCTGCGCGCCGCGCAGCGCGGCGGTGCCGCTTCGCGGTCCTGGCGGCTGCTGGGCATCGGCGCTGCCGCGTGGGCGGTCGGCGTCGTGCCGTGGGCGGCCCTCCAGCTGCGGGCGGCTGCGGCGCCGCCGTTCCCAACCCTGGCCGACGTCGCCTTCCTCGTCTTCCCGCTGCTGGCGGTCGGCGCGCTGCTGCGCTTCCCCGGTCTGCCGGTGTCGACCACGACGCGCCTGCGCATGCTGCTCGACGGCACGGTGGTGACGAGCGCGCTCGTGCTGCTGGTCGTCTTCGGCGGCGCAGCCGAGGTCGCGGGAGGGCCCGCGGCCGTGACCGGCAGGCTGGCCTTCCTGGTCCTCGACGTGCTCGCGGCGACCCTCGCCGTCCTCGTGCTCGACCGCATCCGCCGCGGCTCGCTGCCGGCTGTGCGCCGCGCGGCGACGGCGGTCGCGGTCATCGTGGTGGGCGACCTGGTCTACGGAGCGGTCGCCAGCGGCACCGGGTACACGGCCGGCGGACCCCTCGACGCGCTCTGGTGCGCCGGCTTCCTGCTGCTCGCCTCGGCGGCCGGTGTGCGCGGCGGGGCCATCGGGGACCCGCGGCCCGGCACCCGGCTGCTCCCGGCCCTGCCGGCGACCGCCGCCGGCGTCGCGCTCCTGCTGTCCGGGCGACTGCTCACCGGTCTCGACCCGGTGCTCACCGGCGCGCTCGTCGCGCTCGGCGCGGCGCTGACGGCACGCCAGGTGCTGCTCGCGCACGAGAACGCCGCACTGCACCGCTCGCTCGAGGCCAAGGTCCACGAGCGGACCGAGCAGCTGCAGGCGGCGGTCGACGCAGGGCACGAGAGCGCGCGCACCGACGCGCTCACCGGACTGCCCAACCGCGACGGCTTCGCGGAGGCCGTCGCCGACGTGCTGCCGCGCACGAACCCCGAGGCGATGACCGCCGTCGTGCTGCTGGACCTCGACCGGTTCCAGGAGGTCAACGACGCCCTCGGGCACGGCATCGGCGACACCGTGCTGGAGGCGGCTGCCGGTCGGCTCTCCGCCGGGCTGCGCGCCGGCGAGGTGCTCGCCCGCCTCGGCGGCGACGAGTTCGCTGTGGTCGTCACGGGGCTCCCGTCCGCCGAGCACGCCACCTCGCTCGCGCTGCGGCTGGTCGCCGGCATGCGGACGCCGCTGCAGCTCGGTCAGCTCGAGGTCGTCATCGGGGCCAGCGCCGGCATCGCCGTGCGGGCCGAGCCGGCGAGCGGTGCCGACGACCGCCAGCGGCTGGTCCGCGACCTGCTGCGCGACGCCGACACGGCGCTCAACGCGGCGAAGGCCGACGGCGGCAACGCGGTGCGGTGCTTCGAGCCCGACATGCACGTCGCGGTGCGGCAGAGCCTGCAGCTGCAGGTGGACCTGCGCGCCGCGCTGCAGTCACAGCAGCTGCACGTGCACTACCAGCCGGTCGTCGACCTGTCGGCCGACCGCGTGGTCGGCGTCGAGGCGCTGGCCCGCTGGGACCACCCCACCCGCGGAGCGGTGCCTCCGCTGGCGTTCATCTCCGCCGCGGAGCGCAGCGGCCTCATCGTCGAGCTCGAGCGGTTCGTGCTCGACAGCGCCTGCGCCCAGCTCGCCCGCTGGCGGTGCGACACCCCGGGTCTCACGGTCGCGATCAACGTCAGCGCCCGGCACCTGCGCGAGCGCGACTACCTCGAGACCGTCATCGGCACGCTCGGTCGCCACCGGCTGCCGCCGTCCGCCCTGGTGCTCGAGGTCACCGAGAGCCTGCTGTTCCACGACGACGACTGCGTCCGGGCGGTCCTGGAGCAGCTGCACACCGCCGGCGTCGGGCTGGCGCTCGACGACTTCGGCACCGGGTACTCGTCGCTGTCGCGACTGGTCGACTACCCGTTCGACACGCTCAAGGTCGACCGCTCCTTCGTCACCGGTCTCGACGGGCCGACCGGCAGGGCGGTGCTGACCGCGACGCTGGCGATGGCTCGGGGGCTGCAGCTGCGCGTCGTGGCCGAGGGCGTGGAGACGACCGAGCAGCTCGAGTTCCTGACCGCGTCGGGGTGCGAGCTGGCGCAGGGGTACCTGCTCTCGCGGCCCGGACCGCCCGACGTCGTGGGTGCCGTGCTCGGCGGCCGGCTGCTTCCCCGACCGCGCGCCCCGCGCTGAGCGACGTCAGCCGCTGAGCTCGGCCGCGAGCGCGGCGGCGGCGGCGCCGGGATCGGGCGCACCGGTGATCGGGCGGCCGACGACGAGCAGGTCGGCGCCGTCGGCGAGCGCCTGCTGGGGCGTGGCGACGCGGGCCTGGTCCTGCGCGGCGCTGCCCGCGGGGCGGACGCCGGGAGTGATGAGCGTGATCCCCTCGCCGACCTCGGACCGCACGGCGGCGACCTCCTGCGGCGAGCAGACGAGCGCCCGCGCGCCGGCCTCCACCGACAGGGCGGCCAGCCGGCGGACGGCGTCGAGCGGCGGACCCGCCAGGCCGACCTGGTCGAGCGTCTCCGGCGTCATGCTCGTCAGCACGGTGACGGCCGCGATGCGCACGCCCGGCACCGCCTCGACGGCGGCGCGCACCATGTCGGGTCCACCGCTCGCGTGCACGGTCAGGTAGGTCGGCGACAGCCGCGCCACACTGCGTGCGGCGCCCGCCACGGTGTTCGGGATGTCGTGCAGCTTCAGGTCGAGGAACAGCTCGACGCCGCTCGCACCGCGGACGACGTCGACCACCGACGGGCCGACGCGGCAGAACAGCTCGAGGCCGACCTTGACGACCTGGACGTGCGGGGTGACCGCCTGCGCCCAGCGCGCCGCGGTGTCGAGGTCCGGCGCGTCGAGCGCGACCGCGATCGGCGCCCTCACACCGGCTCCGAGACGTCGGCCAGCACGTCGCCCACCGGGTCGGGGTCCTCGGGGACGTGCTCCTCGGGCGGGCGGTGCGCGTACCCGACGGCGTCGGTCAAGCGCTCGAAGCCCCGCTGCCGCAGCGCTTCCCGCAGCTCCGCGAGCACGCGCACCGGCGCCCGGGGGTCGCCGAAGACGGCGGTGCCGACGCTGACCGCGCTGGCACCGGCGAGCACGAACTCCAGGGCGTCCAGACCGGTGCGGATGCCGCCCATGCCCAGGATCGGCACGTCGGGCAGCGCCGCGTGCACCTGCCACACGCACCGCACGGCGACGGGGCGGATGGCCGGGCCGGACAGGCCGCCCGTGACGCCGGCGAGCGCCGGGCGCATCCGGTCGGTGTCGATGACCATGCCGAGCAGCGTGTTGATGACCGACAGGCCGTCGGCGCCGGCGTCGACGCACGCGCGCGCCACGGTGGTGATGTCGGTGACGTCGGGCGAGAGCTTGGCGAACACCGGCACCGACGGCGAGGTGTTCTTGCGGACCGCCTCGACGACACCGGAGGCCGCACGCGGGTCGCACGCGAACACCTGCCCGCGGTCCTCGACGTTCGGGCAGGAGATGTTCACCTCGAGCATCGCCAGCCCGGGCCGCCCGCGCAGCTTCGCCGCGAGCCGGGCGTACTCGTCGACGCTGCCGCCGGCGATCGACACGACCGCGCGGGCGCCGCGGCCGGCGAGCCACGGGAGGTCGTGCTCGAGGAACGCGTCGACCCCGGGGCCCTGCAGGCCGATGCTGTTGAGCATCCCGCTGGGCGTCTCCGCCATCCGCGGCGTCGCCCGGCCCGAGCGCGGCGCGGCCATGATCGACTTGGTGACGACCCCGCCGATCTCCGTGACGTCGAAGAACGCGTCGAGCTCCTGCCCCGCCGCCGCGCAGCCGGAGGCGGTGAAGACGGGGTTCGGGAAGGTGACGCCGGCGAGCGACGTCGACATGTCGAGCGCGTCGGGCGGCATCAGTGTCCTCCGGTCGGGGCGCCGAGAGCGTCGGCCGGGACGGTGCCGACGTCGTTCCAGCGCAGGCGGTCGCCGCGGAACACCGGTCCCTCGACGCACGAGCGGACCATGCGGGTGATGCCGTCGTCACCGACGGCCGGTAGCACGCAGGTCATGCACACGCCGATGCCGCAGGCCATGGACTCCTCGACGGCGACCTGGCTCGGGATCCCGAGCGCCGCCGCCTGCTCGGCGACTGCGCGTAGCATGGGCATCGGGCCGCAGGCGTAGACGACGTCGCTGCGGGTGCGCTCGAGCACCGCTGGCAGCACGTCGCTGACGCGGCCGCGCTCACCCGCCGACCCGTCGTCGGTGGTGACGGCCACTGAGGACGCCAGCCGCTTGGCCTCGAGCACGCCGAACAGCCGCTCGCTGCTGGCGGCGCCGAGGACGACGTCGACCCGACAGCCGCGTTCGCGCAGGGCGGCCGCGAGCGGCAGCAGCGGCGCGCTGCCGTAGCCGCCGCCGACGAGCGTGGCGGTCGCCGGCTCCTTCGGCAGCCGGAACGGCTTGCCGAGCGGGCCGACGACGTCGACCCGGTCCTGCGGGCGCCGCCGCGCCAGCCACGCGGTGCCCTTGCCGTGCACGGCGAACACGATGTCGACGGTGCCGCCGTACACGCCGCGGTCCTTCACGTCGTAGACGGCGAAGGCGCGGCGCAGCAGCATGCTCGACTCCGGCCCGCCGACCTGCAGGGCGACGAAGTGGCCTGGCCGGGTGAGCTCCGGGATGCCGGGCGCGACGAGCGACATCGCGTGGTACGCGCCGACCTTTCGCAGCGACAGCACCTCGGCCGTCACCTGAAGCGGCATCAGGCGCCCGCCTGCATGGCGCGGGTCGAGGCGGCCAGGGCGGCGTGGTGCTCCTGCAGCGACCGCACCGAGATGTCGCCGCGCACGAGCGCCTCGATGCCCTGCACGGCGGCCGCGGCGCCCTGCACGGTCGTGACGCACGGGACCCCGCGCGCGACGGCGGCGGTGCGGATCTCGTAGCCGTCGACGCGGGCGCCGACGCCCCATGGCGTGTTGATGATGAGGTCGATCTCGCCGGCCATGACCAGCGGTACGACGTCGTCGCCGCGGCCGTCGGAGTGCTTGCCGACGACGCTCACCGGCACGCCGTTGCGCCGCAGCACCTCCGCGGTGCCCTCGGTGGCGACGACCTCGAAGCCGAGGTCGGCCAGCCGCTTCACCGGGAAGAGCATGGCGCGCTTGTCGCGGTTCGCGACGCTGACGAACACCCGTCCCTTGGTGGGCAGCTCGCCGTACGCGGCGGCCTGCGACTTGGCGAACGCGGTGCCGAAGACCGCGTCGATGCCCATGACCTCGCCGGTCGACTTCATCTCCGGCCCGAGCAGGGTGTCGACGCCGTGGAAGCGGCCGAACGGCAGCACCGCCTCCTTGACCGAGATGGGCGCGTCGAAGGGCAGGTCGCCGCCGTCGCCGATGGCGGGCAGCAGGCCCTCGGTCCGGAGCTCGGCGATCGTCGCGCCGAGCATCACGCGGGCCGCCGCCTTCGCCAGTGGCACGGCCGTCGCCTTGCTGACTAACGGCACGGTGCGGCTCGCCCGCGGGTTCGCCTCGAGCACGTACAGCACGTCGTTCTGCAGCGCGTACTGGACGTTGAGCAGCCCGCGCACGCCGACGCCGCGCGCGATCGCCTCGGTGCTCCGCCGGATCCGCTCGAGGTCCTTGCGGCCGAGCGTCGTCGGCGGCAACGAGCACGCGGAGTCGCCGGAATGGATGCCCGCCTCCTCGATGTGCTCCATGACGCCGCCGAGGTAGAGGTCGGTGCCGTCGTAGAGGGCGTCGACGTCGATCTCGACGGCGTCCTCGAGGAAGCGGTCGACCAGCACCGGATGCTCGGGCGTGACCTCGGTGGCGCGGCTGATGTAGCCGACGAGCATGTCGTCGTCGTAGACGATCTCCATGCCGCGGCCGCCGAGCACGTACGACGGGCGCACCAGGACCGGGTAGCCGACCTCGTCGGCGACGGCCTTGGCCTCGTCGTACGACGTCGCGACGCCGTGCTTCGGCGCCGGCAGGCCGGCCTCGGCCAGCACCCGCCCGAACGCGCCGCGCTCCTCGGCGAGGTGGATGGCCTCCGGTGGTGTGCCGACCACGGGCACGCCGAGGTCCTTGAGCTCCTGCGCGAGCTTGAGCGGCGTCTGGCCGCCGAGCTGCACGACGACGCCGACGACGCGCCCGCCGCCCTGTCGGGCCGACTCCTGCTCGGCGTGCACGACCTCGAGCACGTCCTCGACGGTGAGCGGCTCGAAGTACAGCCGGTCGCTGGTGTCGTAGTCGGTGCTGACGGTCTCGGGGTTGCAGTTGACCATCACGGTCTCGAAGCCGGCGTCCGACAGCGCGTAGCAGGCGTGGACGCAGGCGTAGTCGAACTCGATGCCCTGACCGATGCGGTTAGGGCCGCTGCCGAGGATCAGCACCTTGTCGCGGCTGCTCGGCGCGACCTCGCTCTCCTCGTCGTAGGCGGAGTAGTGGTACGGCGTGCGGGCCTCGAACTCGGCGGCGCACGTGTCGACCGTCTTGTAGACCGGGCGCAGGCCGAGCTCGTGCCGGCGCGCCCGCACCTGCGCCTCGGTGGTGCCGCGCAGGGCGGCGAGCTGGCGGTCGCTGCAGCCGGCGCGCTTCGCGGCGCGCAGCAGCTCCTCCTCCAGCGGCCCGCCAGGTGCGGCGACGATCTCGGCGCGCAGCTCGACGAGCTGCTGCAGCTGGTCGACGAACCACGGGTCGATGCCGGTGGCCTCGTGCACCTGCTCCGGAGTGGCGCCGAGCCGCAGCGCGCGCTCGACCGCGAGCAGCCGGCCGTCGTGCGGCACGGCGGCGTCGCGCAGCCACGACTCGACCGTCGCGCCGTCGGGGTCGGGCGTCGTCCAGAACCCGCCGTGGCCGGCCTCCAGCGACCGCATCGCCTTCTGCAGCGCCTCGAGGAACGACCGCCCCATCGCCATCGCCTCGCCGACCGACTTCATCGTCGTGGTCAGGCTCGGGTCGGCACCGGGGAACTTCTCGAAGGCGAACCGCGGCACCTTGACGACGACGTAGTCGAGGCTCGGCTCGAACGACGCCGGCGTCTCGCGGGTGATGTCGTTCGGGATCTCGTCGAGCGTGTACCCGACGGCGAGCTTCGCGGCGATCTTGGCGATCGGGAAGCCGGTCGCCTTGGACGCCAGCGCGCTCGACCGCGAGACCCGCGGGTTCATCTCGATGACGACGATGCGGCCGTCCGCCGGGTTCACCGCGAACTGGATGTTGCACCCGCCGGTGTCGACGCCGACCGCCCGGATGATGTCGATGGCGAGGTCGCGCATGCGCTGGTACTCGCGGTCAGTCAGCGTCAGCGACGGCGCGACGGTGATGCTGTCGCCGGTGTGCACGCCCATCGGGTCGAGGTTCTCGATCGAGCAGATGACGACCACGTTGTCGGCGCGGTCGCGCATCAGCTCGAGCTCGTACTCCTTCCAGCCGAGGATCGACTCCTCGAGGAGCACCTCGGTGGTGATGCTCGCCTGGAGCCCGCCGCCGGCGATGCGGCGCAGGCCGGCCTCGTCGTAGGCGATCCCGCCGCCGGCGCCGCCCATGGTGAAGCTGGGTCGCACGACCACGGGGTAGCCGAGGTCCTCGACGGCGGCCAGGCACTCGTCCATCGAGTGGCAGACGGCGCTGCGCGCGCTCTCGCCGCCCACGGAGTCGACGACGTCCTTGAAGGCCTGCCGGTCCTCGCCCCGGCGGATCGCGTCGACGTCCGCGCCGATCAGCTCGACGCCGTACTGCTCGAGCACACCTGCGTCGTGCAGCGCCATGGCAGCGTTGAGCGCCGTCTGCCCGCCGAGGGTGGCGAGCAGCGCGTCGGGGCGCTCCTTGGCGATGACCTTGGCGACGTACTCCGGCGTGATCGGCTCGACGTACGTGGCGTCGGCGAACTCCGGGTCGGTCATGATCGTCGCGGGGTTGCTGTTGATGAGCGTGACGCGCAGCCCCTCAGCGCGCAACACGCGGCAGGCCTGCGTGCCGGAGTAGTCGAACTCCGCCGCCTGCCCGATGACGATCGGGCCGGACCCGATCACGAGGACGTGCTCCAGGTCAGTGCGTCGTGGCACGCGCGCCCTCCATCAGCTCGGCGAAGGTGGTGAACAGCCCGGTGGCGTCGTGCGGACCGGGCGCCGCCTCCGGGTGGTACTGGACGCTGAACGCCGGCACGTCCAGGCAGCGCAGACCCTCGACGACGTCGTCGTTGAGGTCGACGTGGCTCACCTCGACCCGCCCGTAGGGCGTGTCGACGGGCGTGCCGTCAGTCGGCGCGTCGACCGCGAAGCCGTGGTTGTGGCTGGTGACGTGCACCCGCCCGGTGGCGCGCTCCATCACCGGCTGGTTCACGCCGCGGTGGCCGAAGCGCAGCTTGTAGGTGCCCAGACCCAGCGCGCGACCGAGGATCTGGTTGCCGAAGCAGATGCCGAACAGCGGCACCCGCTGCTCGAGCACCTGCTGTGCGATGGCCACCGGGCCGTCGGTGGTGGCGGGGTCGCCGGGGCCGTTGCTGAAGAAGACGCCGTCGGGCGCCAGGGCGAGCACGTCGTCGGCCGTCGACGTCGCCGGCAGCACGTGCACCTCGCAGCCCTGCTGCGCCAGGTAGCGCGGCGTCGCGCGCTTGAGGCCGAGGTCGACCGCGGCGATGCGGAACCGCTGCTCCCCCACCGCGTCGACGACGTACGGCTCGGGCGTCGTGACCTCGTGCGCGAGGTCGGCGCCGACCATCTCCGGGCTCTGCCGCACGCGCTCGACGAGCGTGTCGACGTCGGCCACGGCGTCACCGGAGAACACGCCGGCGCGCATCGCGCCGCGGTCGCGCAGGTGGCGGGTGAGAGCACGGGTGTCGACACCCGCGATGCCGACGACGCCCTGCGCCGCGAGCTCGTCGTCGAGGCTGCGGAGTGAGCGCCAGCTGCTGCGCACCCGCGACGGGTCGCGGACGACGTAGCCGGACACCCAGATTCGATCGGACTCCGGGTCCTCGTCGTTCACGCCGGTGTTGCCGATGTGCGGGGCCGTCATGACGACGACCTGCTTGTGGTAGCTCGGGTCGGTCAGCGTCTCCTGATAGCCGGTCATGCCGGTGTTGAAGACCGCCTCGCCGAACGTCTCGCCGACGGCGCCGTACGCCGTGCCGCGGAACGTGCGCCCATCCTCCAGGACGAGCACGGCCGGTGCTCTCACGACGCCTCCCTCAGGGTCAGATCGATGACTGCCGACGCCAGCCGGTGGTGCTCGGCGACGTCCTCGGCGCGAAAGGCCGAGGTCACGTCCCGTCCGCCGAGCGCCCAGTCGACGAGCAGCAGACCGCCGCTGCCGACCACCTTGCCCGCGAGCGCGTCGCCGACGCGCGCTCCGCTCAGTGCCTCGCGCGGCAGCCAGATGTCGGCGGCCCGCTCGCGCTCGACCAGCACACCGTCGGTGCGCACGCTCAGCCAGCCCGGTGCGCGCGACGACAGCCCGTGGACGGCGACGCGGTCGAGCCAGTCCGTGCGGAACGTCGTGCCGACGAACAGCCCCGCCACCGGTCCGGCGACCACCTCGCCGGCGACCGCCGGGACGTCGGGCGGTGGCGGCAGGTCGGCCTGCCGGCGCTGCCGCGACCGCCAGCCGCGGAGCATGAGCAGGCTCATGCCGGAACCGAACGCGACCACCGCCAGGGTCAGCGCGAGGCGCTCGGCAGTCACGCGTGGGCCTCCGCCGGGCGGCCGTCGAGCACCGTCGGCCGGCCGCGCAGGAACGTCGCGCGCACGCGCACCGGCAGCTCGCGGCCGGCGAAGGGGGTGTTGCGGCTGCGGGTGGCCATCGTCGCTGGATCGACCGTCCACCGGCTGCCGGGGTCGACGACGCAGAGGTTGGCCGGCTCGCCGACGGCGAGCGGCCGGCCGTGGCCCTCGAGCCGGCCGATCCGCGCCGGCGTCTCGGACAGCCGGGTGGCGAGCGTGCGCCAGGGCAGCCGCTTGACCGACATGGCGTCGACGACGACGGCGAGCGCGGTCTCGAGCCCCGTCATGCCGGGCAGGGCCGCGCCCCACTCGGTCTCCTTGTCCTCCAGCGCGTGCGGCGCGTGGTCGGTGGCGACGCAGTCGATGGTGCCGTCGGCGAGCCCGGCGCGCAGCGCCTCGACGTCGTCCGCCGTCCGCAGCGGCGGGTTGACCTTGAACACCGGGTCGTAGGTCTCGGCGAGGTCGTCGGTCAGCACGAGGTGGTGCGGCGTGACCTCCGCTGTCACGTCCCAGCCCTTGTCCTTCGCCCAGCGGATCAGCTCGACGCTGCCGGCGGTGCTCAGGTGGCAGACGTGCAGCCGGCTGCCGACGTGCGCGGCGAGCAGGCAGTCGCGCGCGATGACGGCCTCCTCGGCGACGGCGGGCCAGCCGGCCAGCCCGAGCCGCGCGCTGTTGATGCCCTCGTTCATCTGCGCGCCGACGGTCAGCCGGGGCTCCTGCGCGTGCTGGGCGATGACGCCGTCGAACGCCTTGACGTACTCGAGCGCGCGGCGCATCAGGCTGGCGTCGCTGACGCACTTGCCGTCGTCGCTGAAGACGCGCACCCGCGCGGCGCTGTCGGCCATCGCGCCGAGCTCGGCCATCTGCTCGCCGCCCAGGCCGACGGTGACGGCACCGACCGGTGCGACGTCGCAGTGCCCGTGCTCCTGACCCAGCCGCCACACCTGCTCGACGACGCCGGCGGTGTCGGCGACCGGGTCGGTGTTCGCCATGGCGTGCACGGCGGTGAAGCCGCCCAGCGCCGCGGCGAGCGTGCCGGTCTCGACCGTCTCGGCGTCCTCGCGACCCGGCTCGCGCAGGTGCGTGTGCAGGTCGACGAGCCCCGGCAGCAGCACGCACCCGGCGGCGTCGTAGGCGCGGCTGTCGCCGGCGGAGAGGTCGCGCCCGATCTCGGCGATCCGCTCGCCGTCGACGCGCACGTCGAGGGCGTCGCCTTCGCCGTACAGCCGGACGCCCTGCACGAGCCAGCTCACTGGTGGGTCTCCTCGCTCCCGATCGCCGGCTCCGACCCGCCGAGCAGCAGGTAGAGCACCGCCATGCGCACGCTGACGCCGTTGGCCACCTGGTCGACGATCGTCGACCGCACGCCGTCCGCCACCTCAGGTGCGATCTCCATGCCGCGCACCATCGGGCCCGGGTGCATGACGATCGCGTCGTCGGGCATCAGGCGGACCCGCCGGGCGTCGAGCCCGTAGCGGCGCGCGTACTCGCGCACACTCGGGAAGTACGCGGCTCCCATGCGCTCGCGCTGCACGCGCAGCATCATCACGACGTCGCTCTTGGGCAGCACCGAGTCGAAGTCGTACGACACGTCGACCGGCCAGGCGTCGATCCCGACGGGCAGCAGCGTCGGCGGCGCGACGAGCGTGACGTCGGCGCCGAGGGTGTGCAGCAGCAGCACGTTCGAGCGCGCGACCCGCGAGTGCAGGATGTCGCCGACGATGGTCACCCGCAGGCCCTCGAGCCGGCCGAGCCGCTGCCGCATCGTGTAGGCGTCGAGCAGCGCCTGCGTGGGGTGCTCGTGCGTGCCGTCGCCGGCGTTGACGACGCTGCCACGCACCCACCGGGCGAGGTTCACCGGAGCGC
>JBKHYE010000131.1:0-18560 GCA_046565705.1 Actinomycetes bacterium | reverse complement strand
CCATCGCCATGTACAGGAGCTCCTCGGCGGGGCGCGCCATGCGGTGCACCTCGTCGATGAACAGCACCTCGCCGGGCTGCAGCGACGTGACGATCGCGGCGAGGTCGCCGGCCCGCTCGAGCGCCGGCCCGCTGGTGATGCGGATCCCGGCCCCCAGCTCCGCGGCGATGATCATCGCCAGCGACGTCTTGCCGAGGCCCGGCGCACCGGACAGCAGCACGTGGTCCGGCGGCCGGCCGCGGCGCCGGGCGCTGTCGAGCACCAGCCCGATCTGCTCGCGGACCCGCTCCTGGCCGACGAACTCCTCGAGCCGGCGAGGGCGCAGCGCCGCCTCCGCCTGCCGCTCGAGGTCGTCGGCGGACGGCCGCACGAGGCCCGCGACGCGCTCCAGCTCGGCGAGCTCGGCGGGCGTCGCGTCGTCGGCGGTCACCGCCCGCTCCCGAGCACGGCCAGCGCCTCGCGCAGCAGCGACGGGACGTCGTCGGCGCCCGCGGCCGGGTGGCGCTCGGCGAGCACGCCGACCGCCGACTCCGCCTGCGGGGCGCTCCAGCCGAGGCCGGTCAGCGCCTGCACCAGCGTCTCGCGCCAGGCGGGGCCGCCGGCCGTCGCGACGGCGCCCTTCGGCACCGCGCCGGCCTTGTCCTTGAGCTCGAGCACCATCCGCTGCGCCCCCTTGCGCCCGATTCCGGGCACCGTCGTGAGCAGGGCGACGTCCTCGTCGGCCAGGGCCTGCCGCACGGTGTCGGGCGTGTGCACCGCGAGCACCGCCTGGGCGAGCCGCGGGCCGACCCCCGACGCCGACTGAAGCAGCTCGAACAGCGCGCGCTCGTCGTCGTCGACGAAGCCGTAGAGGGTCAGGCTGTCCTCGCGCACGACCAGGCTGGTCGCCAGCTCGGCCTGCTCGCCGACGCGCAGGCGCGCCCGTGTGCCGGGCGTCGTCTGCACCGCGAGGCCCACGCCGCCCACGGCGACGACGACGCCGTCCGGTGTCAGGGCGCTGACCCGCCCGCTGAGCGACGCGATCACCGGGTCACCGCCGCGATCCGAGCCGCGGCGGGCGCGCGCCACAGGTGGCAGACCGCCAGTGCCAGGGCGTCGGCGGCGTCGGCCGGCTGCGGTGCGGCCGGCAGCCGCAGCAGCCGGGCGACCATCGCGCCGACCTGCGCCTTGTCGGCGCGGCCGGAGCCGGTGACGGCCGCCTTGACCTCCGACGGCGTGTGCAGCGCGACGGGCAGTCCGCGCCGGGCGGCGCACACGACGGCGACGGCGCCGGCCTGCGCGGTGCCCATGACCGTGCGCACGTTGGCCTGGGCGAACACCCGCTCGACCGCGACGGCGTCGGGCCGGTGGGTGTCGAGCCAGAGGTCGACGGCGCGCTCGAGCGCGACCAGCCGCGCCCCGAGGTCGTCACCGGCCGGCGTGCGCACGACGTCGACGGCGACCAGCACGGGCGCACGGCCGGGCGAGCCCTCGACCACGCCCAGCCCGCAGCGGGTCAGGCCAGGGTCCACCCCGAGGACGCGCACCGCACCTCCGCTCCGGCCGTCGCTCCGAACAGGTGTTCGGCAGCGTAGGGCCGGCCGCCGACGGGATGCGGGAGGCGCGCCCGTTCCCGCTCCCGTCACGTCGGGGGCAGCAGCAGGTCCGTCTCGAGCTCCCCGCCGTCCCACGCGGGCACGACGCGCACGAGCGCGTCCTCGGTCAGGAACGACCCGGCGATCTCCGCCGGCATGTCGGCGTGCGGGGGCCGCTGCGACCGGTGCTCGGCGACGGCCGCCTCGCGGACGGCCCGGTCGGCAGTCGTGTCGACGACGGTGGTCACCTGCTCGCTCGGCCGGCCGAGGCCCTCCGCGTCCAGGTCGAGGTGCCCGGCGTCGGGCCGGGCGGCCCGCAGCGCGTCGAGCCAGCGCTGCAGCAGCTCGCGCCGCACCACCCACCAGTACAGGTGGGTGTCCGGCGCGGCGCGGCGCACCGCCTCGGTCGTCGCCGCGCCGATGCGGTCGTGGTCGCGGTGCCCGTCGCCGGCCTCCGGGTCCAGGGTCACCACGACGTCCGGGCGCACCCGGGCGACCACGTCGGCCACCGCCGTGACGACGTCCTCGAGCGGGGCGGCGACCAGCGAGCCGGTCGGCGGCTCCCCCGTCATGTCCGAGTCCCCGAACGGCAGCAGGACGACCTCGCGGGCGCCGAGCACGGCCGCCGCGGCCCGCAGTTCGCGCTCGCGGACGACCGCCAGCCCGGGCGAGACGTCGACGTCGCCGACGACCTCGCCGGCCTCGCCGCGCGTGGCGCAGCAGACGGTGACGTCGGCGCCGAGGCGCGCGGCGCGGGCGATGACGGAGCCCAGGCCGAACGTCTCGTCGTCGGGGTGCGCGACGACGACGAGCAGCCGCCGTCCGCTCCAGTCCCCCATCAGACCGACTCGAGGACCTCGTCGCTGATGTCGAAGTTCGCCCAGACGTTCTGCACGTCGTCGAGGTCCTCGAGCGCCTCGACGCGGCGCAGCACCTTGCGGGCGTCGTCGTCCTCCAGCGGCACGCTGACGGTCGGCAGCCACGACATCTCAGCCGACTCGACGGTCAGCCCGGCGTCCGTGCACGCCAGCCGGACGGCGTGCGTGTCGGTCGCCTCGCAGACGACCTCGAACGCCTCGCCCAGGTCGTTGACGTCCTCGGCCCCGGCTTCGAGGACCGCCAGCGTCACGTCGTCCTCCGTGGCGACTGCCCCGTCCTGGCGCACCTTGTCGACCAGGACGACGCCCTTGCGGTTGAACAGGTACGCCACGGACCCGGGGTCGGCCGGGTTGCCGCCGTTGCGCGTGATGGCGGTGCGCACCTCGGCAGCGGCGCGGTTGCGGTTGTCCGTGAGGCACTCGACGAGCACCGCCACTCCCCCGGGCCCGTAGGCCTCGTAGGTGATCTCCTCGTACGCCGCGGCGTCGCCGAGCTCGCCGCTGCCCCGCTTGACCGCGCGCTCGATGTTGTCGTTCGGGACGGAGTTCGCCTTCGCCTTGGCGATCGCGTCGGCCAGCGTCGGGTTGCCCGCCGGGTCTCCGCCGCCGGTGCGCGCCGCCACCTCGATCGTCTTGATGAGCTTGGCGAACAGCTTGCCGCGCTTGGCGTCGACCACGGCCTTCTTGTGCTTGGTGGTCGCCCACTTGGAGTGGCCGCTCACGGGCGGGCCTCCTTCACGATCTCTCCCGGACGATCTGGCAGAACAGCGCGTGCACCCGGCCGTCACCGCTCAGCTCGGGGTGGAACGCGGTCGCGAGCACCGGCCCCTGCCGCACCGCGACGACCCTACCGGCGGCCGGCGCGCCGTCGGGCACGCGCGCGAGCACCTCCACGCCGTCGCCGGTGCGCTCGACCCAGGGCGCGCGGATGAAGACGCCGTGCACCTCGCCGACGCCGACCATCGGCAGGTCGGCCTCGAAGCTCTCGACCTGCGAGCCGAACGCGTTGCGTCGCACCGTGACGTCGAGTGCGCCGAGCACCGGCTGGTCGGCCCGGCCGTCCAGCACCTCCCGCGACAGCAGGATCATCCCGGCGCACGACCCGAAGGCCGGCGTGCCCGCGGCGAGCAGGGCGCGCAGCGGCTCGAGCAGCTCGAACCGGCCGAGCAGCCGCCCGATCGTCGTCGACTCGCCGCCGGGCAGCACGACGCCGTCGAGCCGGTCGAGGTGCTCCGGACGCCGCACCGGCACGGGGTCGGCGCCGGCCTCGCGCAGGACCGCGACGTGCTCGCGCACGTCCCCCTGCAGCGCCAGCACCCCGATCCGGGGACCGGCGGTCACCTCGCCGCCCCCGAGCCGCGATCTTCGCCCTGTGCCTCTGGCAGCAGCCTGAGCGGGGGGAAGAGGGCGAAGATCGCGGCGGGGTGAGGGGCTACCAACCGCGCGTGGCCAGCAGGTCGCCCGCGCCCAGCGAGTCGCTCGCGATGCCGACCATGGGCGCGCCGAGGCCGCGGCTGACCTTGGCGATGCGCTCAGCGTCGTCGAAGTACGCCGTCGCCTCGACGCAGGCGCGCGCCCGGGCCGCCGGGTCGCCGCTCTTGAAGATGCCGCTGCCGATGAAGACGCCGTCGGCGCCCAGCTGCATCATCATCGCCGCGTCGGCCGGCGTGGCGACGCCGCCGGCGACGAACAGCACGACCGGCAGGCGGCCGAGCTCAGCGGTCTCCCGGACCAGCTCGACCGGCGCGCGCAGCTCCTTCGCGGCGGCGAAGATCTCGGAGGAGTCCATGACCGTCAGCCGCTTGATCTCGGCCAGGATCGTGCGGATGTGCGTGGTGGCCTGGCTGACGTCACCGGTGCCGGCCTCGCCCTTGGAGCGGATCATCGCGGCGCCCTCGGCGATGCGGCGGAGCGCCTCGCCGAGGTTGGTGGCGCCGCACACGAACGGCACGGTGAACGCGCGCTTGTCGATGTGGTGCGTCCAGTCGGCCGGGGTGAGCACCTCGGACTCGTCGACGTAGTCGACGCCGATGGCCTGCAGCACCTGCGCCTCGACGAAGTGGCCGATGCGCGCCTTGGCCATGACCGGGATGGAGACCTCGGACTGAATTCCGTCGATCATGTCCGGGTCGCTCATCCGCGCGACGCCGCCGTCGGCGCGAATGTCGGCGGGCACGCGCTCGAGGGCCATGACGGCGACCGCACCGGCGTCCTCGGCGATGCGCGCCTGCGACGGCGTGACGACGTCCATGATGACGCCGCCCTTGAGCATCTCTGCCATGCCGCGCTTCACGCGGTCGGTGCCGACGGCGGTGCCGGCGCCAGGGCCGGTGGTGGGCGTGGTCGCGTCGGTGGCGGACACGGGCGGAGCTCCTCGGTGCGGCGGGGTCGGAGCGGGGGCTCCGACCCACCGAGTCTAGGCCAGTGGGGTCTCGGTCACGAGGCGGAGAACGGCAGGCCGGCGGGATGCAGGAGCACCAGTGTCGGACCCGGCGCGAGCGGGATCGGCGCTCCGGCGGCACCGAGCAGCCGGGTGCCCTCGGGGGGCGCCGGGCGGTTCCACGACCCCTGGAAGCGCAGGCCGTCGCGCAGCACCTCGAGGGCACCCGTCCCGACGGTCACGGAGTAGGGCGTCACGGCACCGGTGACGTCGCGGTAGCCGCCGTCGCGGAGCTGCACCTGCTGCACGACGACGTTCGCGGCGCCGAACCCCGTCAGCGGCGCGCCGTCCTGCAGGAGCAGGTACCGCTTGGACGCGGCGTCGTACTGCAGCTGGACGGTCGAGCGGTCCGACATCACGACGGTGGCGGCGTTGCCGGGCAGCCCACCCGGCGGGGGCGCGGGCGCGAACGTCCACCCGATGTCCTTGGCCGGGGCGGCGTCCGCGGCCTTCCCCATCTCCGCCGGGACGGCGTAGAAGTTCTTGGCGTCGCGACGACGCTCGCCGATGGCGTACAGGTTGGGGAAGTCGTCATAGGAGGCGTTGGCCAGGACCCCGTTCTGGACGGCCTGCCGGAACGCGCGCAGCACGCCCTCGTTGGCGCCCGAGAAGCCGACCGCCGGCCGCCCGAACTGGCCCAGGAGCTCGATGTCGCTCTCACGGAAGCTGCGGATCGGGCCCACCTGCGCTCCGAACGGCTGCGAGTAGAGGGCGAGGAACCGGGTGGCACCGCCCTCGACCAGCTCGAGGTACAGCACGGACGCGCCCTCGAGGCCCCGGTGGAAGGGCCGGGCGAGCGGCGCGTTGTCGATCTTGACGGCCACCAGCGGAGCGCCTGGCTGCGCCGGGGCGCCGGTGAGCGGGTCCGTGGGCGGCGGCGGTGGCGGCGTGGTCGAGGCGGTCTGCGTCGGCTCCGCCCGCGGCTCGGGCTCCTCGTCGCCGCCGCAGCCGGCGGCGAGCAGGCCCAGCGCGAGCACGACAGCGGAGACGCGGCGGAAGCGGTGCAGGTCGGTCACGCCGCTCCACACTAGGTGCGCCGGCCGCCTTGCCGCGGCAGCAGCGACGTGTCGTCGATCTCGAAGAACTGCGGCAGCTCGCGGCGGCCGGCGAGCCGGAACAGCCGAGGGACCCGTCGGCGGCGGAGCGCCCGGGTGTCCTCGACCGCGGCGTTGTGGAAGGACCGGGCCAGCCCGACCTTCGTGACGGCCGACTCGAGCTCGTGCAGTTCGGCGTCGGGCGGCAGCGCCGAGAGCACCGACCGCAGCGAGCGGGTCAGGTCGTTCTCGACCGCCTCTCGCCCGGTGTCACCGGCGTCGAGCGAGGCCTGCGCCGCACGCGCCAGCTCCTCACCCTGCTCCGGGGGCAGCAGCGGCACCAGCGCCCGCGCCGCGGCCGCACGGCGGGCGAGCTGGGCGTCGAGAGCGGCCCACGCCGCGTCGACGCGCGCGTGCAGCCGGTCGAGCCGACCCGCGGTCCACGACAGGTAGACGCCGGCCAGCAGCAGCGCGACGACCAGGAGAACCGCGGTGGTGACGCTCACCGGACGGCGCTCACGAGGACCGGCCCGACCTCACGGCGACCCAGCGGCGCAGGGTCGGCAGCAGGCGACCGGCGTCGTCGACGTCGGCCGGGCCCGCGGCGTCGCGCCCGAGCAGCGCGTCCAGGTCGGCGTCGAGGTCGACCGGCTCCGGCGCCGGCGCGGCCGCGACGGACGCCTCGTACACCTGGACGATGCGCGCGGTGACGCTGTGCCAGTCGTACTGCTGCACCGCGTCCCACGCCGCGGCGGACAGCGCGGCGCGGCGCTCGTCGTCGTGCAGCAGGTCGGCAAGCGCGGCGGCGAGGGCGCCGGGGTCGCCGACCGGGCACAGGACCCCGACCCGGCCGTTCTCGAGGACGCGCCGGAAGGCGGGCAGCGCGCTCGCGACCACTGGCGTCCCGGCGGCCATCGCCTCGGCCAGCACGATGCCGAACGACTCGCCGTGCGTGTTGGGCGCGCAGTAGACCTGCCCGCTGGCGTACACCCGCGGCTTGTCCGCCTCGGACACCAGACCGAGCAGCTCGACGCGGTCCCGCATCGACGGCGGCACGGCGCTGCGGACCTCGTCGACGTCGCCGGGCCCGGCCACCAGGAGCCGCGCCTCCGGTGCCCGCTCGACCAGCTCGGGCAGCGCCTCGAGCAGGACGGCCAGGCCCTTGCGCGGCTCGTCGATGCGGCCCAGGAACACGACCGTGCCGGCCGGGTCGCGCCCCGGCAGCGGTGCCGCACCGGCGAAGCGCGCGACGTCGACGCCGTTCGGCACGAGCACGGCGTCGCCGCCGACGTGCTCGACGACGACACGCCGGGCCGCCGGCGACACCGCGATGCGGCCGGTGATCTTCTCGAGCGCCGGCTGCAGCGCGCCGCCAAACATCTGCAGCGCACGCGAGCGGGTCATCGACGTGTGGAAGGTGGCGACGATCGGTCCGCTCGCGGCGAAGCAGGCCAGCATCGAGACGCTCGGGACCATCGGCTCGTGCACGTGCAGCACGTCGAAGCGGTTGTCGCGCAGCCACCGTCGCGTCCGCGCGAGCGACAGCGGGCCGAACACCAGCCGCGCGACCGAGCCGTTGTACGGGATCGGCACCGCGCGGCCGGCGGGCGTGACCCAGTCGGGCAGGTCGTCGGCGTCGGGGTCGTCGACGGGCGCCAGCACCTGCACCTCGTGGCCGAGCTCGATCAGCGCCGTAGCCAGGTCGTGCACGTGCGCCTTGACGCCCCCCGGCGTGTCCCACGTGTACGGGCACACCATGCCGATCCTCACGCCGGCTCCTCCCGCCGCGGATCGTCGGGAGCCAGGTCCTCGAGCCAGAGCCGCTGCAGCATGTGCCAGTCGGCCGGGTGCGCCGCGATGCCCTCGGCGAAGGCGTCGGCGAGCCGCTGCGTCATCTGCGCGACGTCGGTGTGCGGCACCTCGGTGTGCACGGTGGCGCGCCAGCCGTCGTCGCGGAACGACAGGGTCACCGGCAGCAGGACGGCGCCGGTGCGCAGCGCAAGAGCAGCCGGGCCGGCGGGCATCCGGGCGCGCGCACCGAAGAAGTCGACGCCGACGCCGCGGGCCGACAGGTCGCGGTCGGCCAGCAGGCACAGCGCGCCGCCGGCCCGCAGCCGGTCGGTCAGCACCTCGAAGGGCGGCTGGCCGCCGGTCAGCGGCAGCACCTCCATGCCGAGGCTCTCGCGGAAGGCGACGAAGCGGTCGTAGAGCGACTCGGGGCGCAGCCGCTCGGCGACGGTCGTGAACGGCACGCCCTGCCCGACGAGCCACGCGCCGGCGTGGTCCCAGTTGCCGGAGTGCGGCAGGGCGTACACCACGCCGCGTCCCGAGCGGGCGGCGGCGTGCAGCGCGCCCGGCGGGTCGACGAGCTCCATGCCGCTCTGGATCCGCTCGGGGGAGGTGACCGGCAGGCGGAACACCTCGCACCAGTAGCGGGCGTAGGAGCGCAGGGCGTCGCGGGTCAGGGCGTCGAGGTCGGCGTCCGGGGCCACCCGCGAGAGGTTGCGCCGCAGCCGGTCGACGGCCGGTCCGCCGCGGGCCGCGGCGAGGTCGGCGCCGGTGCGGAACAGGCGCTGCGCTGCGGGTTCGGGCATCGCCCGCACGAGCGACCACCCGACCGAGAACGCGCCGCTCGTCACAGCACCGGTCAGCAGGGCCGCGACCGAACCGGGGCCCGGGACGCGGCGCCGCAGCCCGGCAGCGGTGCGCAGGACCACCGTCAGCGGACCTGCGCGGCGGCCGCCTGCCGGCGCACCTCGAGAAGCCGCTGCACCACGGTGACGGCGGACGCGGCCGCGAGCAGCCAGAGCAGCACGGCGAGCGCGACGTCGACGCCGAGGCCGGCGAGCAACGTGCCGGCGAGAACCAGGATGAGCCGCTCGGCGCGCTCGGCGAGGCCGACGTCGCAGCGCAACCCGAGGCCCTCGGCGCGCGCCTTGGCGTAGCTGACGATGCCTCCGCTGACGAGGCAGAACAACGAGAGCCCGAGCAGCAGGCGGTCGTCGCCCTCCCCTGCGAACCACAGCGCCAGACCGCTGAAGATGGCGGCGTCCGCGACGCGGTCGCAGGTCGAGTCGAGCCACGCGCCGAAGGCGCTGGGGGTGCCACGGCGGCGGGCCATCGCGCCGTCGAGCAGGTCGGTGAGCACGGACAGGACGACCACGAGGGTGCCGAGGAGGAACGCACCGCGCGGGAAGAAGACCAGCGCGCCCGCGACCGCACCGGTCGTGCCGACCGCCGTGACGACGTCGGGCGAGATCCCGGCCCGCAGGAGCGCGCCCGCGATCGGGTCGACGACGCGGTTGACGGCTGGGCGCACGCGCAGGTTGAGCATCGCGCCGCCGCCCTCCCTGGCCTTCTGTCCGGTCGTCCTCGCCGGAACGGCCCCGACCGACCAGAGTGGGCGGCCGACCGCTCGACGGCGCCCGCCGCGAGCGGCGCGGCTCGCTGGAGGAGGGCAGATGGCCAAGGTCACGTCGGAGTCCCGCCGGGCGGCCGGGCGCGACGCCGGAGCGGCACCCGAGCCACGGCCGGCGGAGAACGTGCGCAACGTCGTGGTGGTCGGGCCGTCCGGCGGCGGCAAGACGACGCTGCTCGAGGCGCTGCTCGCGCGGGCGGGTGCGGTGCCACGAGCGGGCAGCGTCACGGAGGGCACCTCGGTGCTCGACAGCGACGAGGTCGAGGTGCACCGTCAGCACACCGTGTCGATGTCGGTGGCCGCGGTCGAGCACGGCGACACCAAGCTCAACCTGGTCGACACCCCTGGCAACCCCGACTTCGTCGGCGAGGTACGCGCCGGGCTCCGCGCGTGCGACGGCGCGCTGTTCGTCGTGTCGGCGGTCGGCGGGCTCGACGCGCGCACCACCCAGCTGTGGGAGGAGTGCGCCGCCGTGGGGATGCCGCGCGCCGTCGTCGTCACCCAGCTCGACCGGCCCCGGGCCGACTTCGACGAGACGGTGGCGCTCTGCCAGCGGCTGCTCGGTGACGGCGTCCACCCGACGCTGCTCCCGCTGCACGGCGACGACGGCGAGGAGGTCGTCGGCGTGCTGGACCTGCTCCGGCTGCGCCTCACCGACTGGAGCGGCGGGGAGCCGGTCGAGCGGGAGCCGGACGCCGAGCACCTGTCGGCGGTCGAGGGGCTGCGCGCGGAGCTGCTCGAGGCGGTCATCGCCGAGAGCGAGGACGAGACGCTGCTCGACCGCTACCTCGGGGGTGAGGAGCTCGACCTCGACCTCGTCGTCACCGACTTCGAGCGGGCGGTGGCGCGCGGGCACTTCCACCCGGTGCTCGCCGTCTCACCGCTGACCGGCCCCGGAACGGCGGAGCTGCTGTCGCTGCTGGTGGCCGGCTTCCCGTCGCCGCTCGAGCACGGCTGCCCGCCGGTCACGACTCCCGACGGCGCGCCGGCGGCACCGCTCACCTGCGACCCGGCCGGGCCGCTCGCCGCCGAGGTGGTCCGCACGACGGCCGACCCGTACCTCGGGCGGGTCTCGATCGTCCGGGTGTTCTCCGGGACGCTGCTGCCGGACACCGCCGTCCACGTCTCGGGTCACGGCGGCGAGGAGCGGGGCCACCCCGACCACGACGAGGACGAGCGGGTCGGCGCGCTGTCGTCGCCGCTCGGCGCCACCGTGCGGCCGGTCGCCGAGTGCCCGGCGGGCGACATCTGCGCCGTCACCCGGCTCGCCTCCGCCGAGACGGGCGACACCCTGTCGTCTCCCGAGCAGCCGCTGCTGGTCGCGCCGTGGGACCTGCCGGAGCCGCAGCACCCGGTCGCCGTCGCGGCGGCCTCGCGGTCGGACGAGGACAAGCTCTCGACGGCGCTCGCGCGGCTGTCGGCCGAGGACCCGACCGTGCGCATCGAGCGCCGCGCCGACACCGGCCAGCTGCTGCTGTGGTGCCTCGGCGACACCCATGCCGACGTGCTGATCGAGCGGCTGCGCGACCGGTTCGGCGTCGCCGTCGAGACGCCCGAGGTGGTCGTCCCGCTGCGCGAGACGCTCGCGGGGCCGGCGACCGCGACCGGACGGCACGTGAAGCAGTCCGGCGGCCACGGGCAGTACGCGATCGTCGTGGTCGAGGGCGAGCCGCTGCCGCCCGGCTCCGGCATCGTCTTCGAGCAGCGGGTGGTCGGCGGCGCCGTGCCGTCGCAGTTCCACAGCAGCGTCGAGAAGGGCGTGCGGGCGCAGGCCGAGCGCGGCGTCTCGCAGGACGGCCGGCCGCTCGTCGACGTCAAGGTGGTGCTGGTCGACGGCAAGGCGCACTCGGTCGACTCCTCCGACGCCGCCTTCCAGACCGCCGGTGCGCTGGCGCTGCGCGAGCTCGCCGCGGCTGCCGGCACGCGGGTGCTCGAGCCGTGGGTGGAGCTGGAGGTGGAGGTGCCGAGCGCCTTCGTCGGGCCTGTGATGAGCGACCTCGCCGGCCGGCGCGCGCGGGTCACCGGCAACGAGCCCGACCCCGAGCACGAGGACCGCGTCACCGTGCGCGCCGAGGTACCCGAGGCCGAGCTGCTGAGCTACGCCGCCGCGCTGCGCGCCGTCTCGCACGGCACCGGCCGCTCCCGCCGGCGCCCCGCCGGGTACCACCCCGCCCCCTCCTGACCCGGTCCCGGCGCTTGCGTCCGCCTGGGACGTCACACCGCCCGCGCACCGAGGCGGACGTCCGGGGGGCTCTAGACCTGGGACCAGCTGGCCGCGAGCAGGTCACGGGTGTCGGGCAGCAGCTGCGGCAGCACCTTGGTCTGGCCGACGACGGGCATGAAGTTCGTGTCGCCGCCCCAGCGCGGGACGACGTGCTGGTGCAGGTGCGCCGCGATCCCGGCGCCGGCGATCGACCCGAGGTTCATGCCGACGTTGAAGCCCTGCGCGCCGGACGCGTGTCGCAGCGCCCGGATGGCGTGCTGCGTCATGGCCGCCACCTCCGCCGCCTCCGAGGACGTCAGCTCCTCGTAGCCCGACACGTGCCGGAACGGCACGACCATCAGGTGCCCGCTGTTGTACGGGTAGAGGTTCAGCACGGCGTAGCACTCGTCGCCGCGCGCCACGACCAGCCCCTCGGCGTCCGGCAGCCCGGGGATGCCGCAGAACGGGCACTCGCCGCCGCCGGCGGGCTTGCCCTCGCCCTTGATGTAGGCGAGCCGGTGCGGCGTGTAGAGCCGCGCGAACGCGTCGGGGACGCCGACGCCTTCCTGCTGCTCGAGCACCGGCTCCGGCAGGTCCCCGATCGTCACGCCGGCTCCCCCACCGACGTCCCCGGCCGGACCGCCTCGACGATGCGTGCGACGGCGTCGTCGACCGGCACGCCGTTGTCCTGCGTGCCGTCGCGGTAGCGGAAGGAGACGGCGCCCTTGGCGACGTCGTCCTCTCCCGCGATGAGCATGAACGGCACCTTCGCCTTCTGAGCGTTGCGGATCTTCTTCTGCATGCGGTCGTCGCTGACGTCCACCTCGACGCGGACGCCTGCCGCCCGCAGCCGCGCAGCGACGTCGAGCAGGTACCCGTCGTAGTCGCTGTGCACCGGGATGCCGACCACCTGGACCGGCGCGAGCCAGGCCGGGAAGGCCCCCGCGTAGTGCTCGAGCAGCACGGCGAAGAAGCGCTCGACCGACCCGAACAGCGCGCGGTGGATCATCACCGGGCGCTGGCGCGTGCCGTCGGCGGCCTGGTACTCGAGCTCGAACAGCCGGGGCAGCTGGAAGTCGACCTGGATGGTCGACATCTGCCACGTGCGGCCGATGGCGTCCTTGGCCTGCACCGAGATCTTCGGCCCGTAGAACGCGGCGCCGCCCGGGTCGGGCACGAGCTCGAGCCCGGAGGCCTCGGCGGCGCTGCGCAGCGCGTCGGTCGCCTCGTCCCACTCGGCCGGGTCGCCGACGAACTTCTCCGAGTCGTCGCGGGTGGACAGCTCGAGGTAGAAGTCCTCGAGGCCGTAGTCGCGCAGCAGCGTGAGCACGAAGTCGAGCAGCGACGTCAGCTCGCCCTGCATCTGCTCCTTGGTGCAGTAGATGTGCGCGTCGTCCTGCGTGAAGCCGCGGGCGCGGGTGAGCCCGTGCACGACACCGGACTTCTCGTAGCGGTACACGGTGCCGAACTCGAACAGCCGCAGGGGCAGCTCGCGGTAGGAGCGCCCGCGCGACCGGAAGACCAGGTTGTGCATCGGGCAGTTCATCGGCTTGAGGTAGTAGTCCTGCCCGGGCTTGCGCACCTCCCCGTCCGCCCCGTGCTCGGCGTCGAGGTGCATGGGCGGGTACATGCCGTCGGCGTACCACTGCAGGTGGCCGGAGGTCTCGAACAGCGCGCCCTTGCTGGCGTGCGGGGTGCTGACGAAGGAGTAGCCCTCCGCGGCGTGCCGCTTGCGGGAGTACTCCTCCATCTCCATCCGGACGACGCCGCCCTTGGGGTGGAAGACCGCGAGCCCGGAGCCGATCTCGTCGGGGAAGGAGAACAGGTCGAGCTCGGAGCCCAGCCGCCGGTGGTCGCGCCTCTCGGCCTCCTCGAGCATCGTCAGGTGCGCCTTGAGCGCCTCCTTGCTCTCCCAGGCGGTGCCGTAGATCCGCTGCAGCATCGGGTTCTTCTCGCTGCCCCGCCAGTACGCGGCGGCCGTGCGCATCAGCTTGAAGGCCGGGATGTCGCGGGTGGTCGGCAGGTGCGGGCCTCGGCACAGGTCCTTCCAGACCGCCTCGTCGCCGCGCAGGTTGTCGTAGATCGTGAGGTCGCCGGCGCCCACCTCCACGCTGGCGCCGTCCGCCGCGCTGTCCAGATCGGCGGCACCGCCCTTCAGCCCGATCAGCTCGAGCTTGAACCGCTCGTGCGCCAGCTCCTCCCGCGCCTGCTCCTCGGTGACGACGCGACGCGAGAACCGCTGCCGCTGCCGGATGATGTCCGACATCTTCTTCTCGAGCGCCGCGAGGTCCTCGGGCGTGAACGGGCGCTCGGGCAGGAAGTCGTAGTAGAAGCCGTCCTTCACCGGCGGCCCGATGCCGAGCAGCGTGCCCGGGAACAGCTCCTGCACGGCCTGCGCGAGCACGTGCGCGCACGAGTGCCGGAGCACCGCGCGGCCGTCCTCGGAGCCGTACGGGACGGCTTCGACGACGTCGCCCTCCCGCACCACGTGCGCCAGGTCGCGGAGCTCGCCGCCGACCCGCGCCACAGCGGCGTCCCGCACGCCCGCGGCGCGCAGCACGTCGCCGGCCGTCGTCCCCGCCTGCTCCGCGTCGACCGTGACGACGGCGGGGACGGCGGGGTCGGTCAAAGCGCTCTCCTGACAGGTGGGACGGGGACCCGTCGAGCCTATCGGCGCCTCTGCCGGCCGGATCCGCGCGCGCAGCGGATGTCGCCCGGTTCGCAGGGCTCAGGCGCGCGACGCCTTCACAGTGATGTCCACGGCGCGCAGCGACTTGCTCACCGGGCAGCCGGCCTCGGCGGCGGCGACGCCCTTGGCGAAGCCCTCGTCGTCGAGCCCGTCGACCTCGATGACCGCCTGAAGTCGGATCGCGGTGAGGATGAAGCCGCCGCGGTCGGTGTCGGGACCGAGGTCGACCTCGGTGGTCACCTCGATGCTGTGCGGGCTGCCGCCCGCCTGCGCCAGCTCGTTCGACAGCGACATCGCGAAGCACGCCGAGTGCGCGCCGGCGATGAGCTCCTCGGGGCTGGTCACGCCCTGGGGGTCGTCGGAGGCGCGCTTCGGGAAGTCGACGGAGAACGTGCCGACCCCCGAGCTCGTCAGCTCGACCTGGCCGGAGCCGTCCTGCAGCCCGCCGTTCCAGGCGGTGCGGGCGGTGCGTGTGGGCATGCGGTGTCCTCCCGAGGTGCGGGGGCGCCGGACGGCGCCGTGCTCCTTCAGCCTGCCCTCCCGGGGCAGCAGCCGCACGGCGGGGGGCGGCCCGCAGCGCGGCGGGCGATCGGGTGGACGTGGCAGGACTCGAACCTGCGACCTCTCGCGTGTGAAGCGAACGCTCTAACCAGCTGAGCTACACGTCCGTGCGCGGCGGCGAGACTACCGCCTCGTCCCGAGGTCGGGCGGGCTCACAGCCCGACCGCGTCGCGGGCCTGGTCGACCAGCTGGTAGCGCGACACCAGGTAGATCCCGACGCCGAGCGCGACCAGGCCGCTACCCGTGACGAGCGCCGACACCACCGGCCGCCGCTTGGCCTGCTCCCAGGCCTCGATCGCGCTGCGCTTGGCGCGCTCCAGCAGCCGGTCGGCCCAGGCGAACTCGCTCGACCAGATCCAGACGCCGAGCAGGATGGGCGGGATGGTCAGCGGCCCGGGCAGCGCGGCGAGCGCCAGGCCGAGCAGGATGAACAGCAGGCCCACCACGAACACGATCAGCTTGAGCAGCTGCCGGCCGCCCGGCGTCCGCCGCAGCCGCGCGCGCACGCCCCGCTGCTCCGCGGACGGGTCCCGCGCGGGGCTCGATGCGGCAGCCACGCCGCCATTCTCCCCCATGGCGGCCGCGGTGCGTACCGACGCCTGGCCGGTCAGACCGACCCCGCGACGACGACCGGCTGCTCGGTCCGCTCGGGAGCGGTCCGGCCCTTCTCGTGGGTCACCATGAGCGCGGTGAGGTCCTCGACCGGCACCTGCAGCGGCATGCCGCGGAGCACGTCCAGGTCGTCCGAGGTGACGTCGAAGGTCGACAGCGCGCGCACGTCGCCCTCGCGGTTCTGGCCCCACAGGACGTACACGGTGTCCTCCGGGTTGGGCTCGAGGCCGTCCACGACGAGCGACATCTCCTGGCCGTGCGCGAGCACGACCGCGTGCACCTCGCCGTCGAAGTCGGCGAGCCGCACCGTCCGGGTGTCGCGCCGCTCGAGCGTCTCGACGACGGCGGCGAGACTGTCGACTCGCGCAGCCTGCCGGTCGCGCTCGTTCTGGAGCACGACGTTCCAGGCCCCGAGACCCAGCACCAGCGCCACGGCCGCCGCGGCGCCCGACAGCAGCCAGCTGCGCTTGACGACGACGGCGTCGCGCCGCCGGCGGGCGGCGCCCAGGTCGGCGGCACCGGCGCCGGGCTGGTCGCGCACCGCGGGACCGACGTCGGCGCGGACAGCCGCCCGGATGCCCTCGAGCACCGCGGGCGGCGGCTCGACCGCCGGGGCGGCGTAGGCGAGCTGGGCGAGGGTGTCGGCGTGCTCGCGGACCGCCCGCTCGCAGGCGGCGCACGACGCGAGGTGGGTGGTGAAGCGCAGCTCGTCCTGCGGCTCGAGGGCGTGCAGGGCGTAGCCGACCGCCAGCTCCTCGTACGTGGTGTGGGCGTCGCCGCCCCGTGGCGACCGGCTCATGGCGTGCCGTCCGCGGGCCTCGCCTCGGTGGCGACGCCGTCGAGGCCGCCGCGCATCCGGCGCATGCCGGCCAGCATGCGTGTCTTGACGGTGCCGAGCGGCGTCGAGGTCAGGCCGGCGATCTCGCGCTGGGTGTAGCCGCCGAAGTACGCCAGCACCAGCGCCTCGCGCTGGGCCTCCGGGAGCTCGCGCAGCGCCTCGCGCACCCGCTCGCCGCGCAGCGTCGTCCATGCCTGGTCGTCGGGGCCCGGCACCGGCGCCTCGTGGACCTCGAGCTGCTCGACGCCGGCGCGCCGCTTGCGCAGGTTCTCCTCGCGCCGGACGACGTCGACCGCCTTGTGGTGCGTCATCGACAGCAGCCAGGACGAGAAGCCGCCACGGGCGGGGTCGAAGCGGCCGGCGTCGCGCCACAGGACGAGGAAGACCTCCTGCACGACGTCCTGCGCGAGCTGCTCGTCGGCGAGGATGCGCCGGGCCAGGGCGTAGCAGGGCCGGCCGTACCGACCGTAGATGGCCTCGAGGGCCTCGGCGTCGCCCTCGACGACCCGGGCGACCAGCTGGCGGTCGTCGAGCCCGTCGTGCGGGCCCGGCGCCGCCGGCGCGCGCCCGGCTGCCGCCCGCCCGGTTGCGGGGCGCGGGGGCCGCGGCGCCGTCATGGTCGTCCTCACGGGGAAGCGTTCGCACGAGCCGGTCGTCCGGATGGGCGGCCGGTGCTCCGCCCGGACCGTAGTCGCCGCCGGCCCGGTCCGCGACCGCACGCCCTGCTCCGCACGGGTGAGTCGCCCGTCACGCCCCGCCGGTCCGGTTAGGACAGCCCCCGCGTGGGGACCACAGGAGACAGGTGCACAGCCGTCCCAGACCCCCGGTCCGGCCCGCAGGACCGTCGCCCGAGAGGAGGACACCGGTGAGCAGCCCGCGCCCCACCCTGGTGACCGCTGACCTGCAGCTGCGGCTGGTCGTCCCGGGGTCGTCGGCCCTCCCGGTGCGCGCGAGCATGCGCTACGACGTCACGGACCCGTACGCCGTGACCGTCGCCTTCTACACCGGCTCCTCGGACACCTCCGGCGACGTCGTGGAGTGGACGTTCGCCCGGCAGCTGCTCACCGACGGCGTCTCGGCCCCCGTGGGCGAGGGCGACGTGCAGGTGTGGCCCTCCTCCAGCTCCGGCTCCCCGGTCGTGTGCCTCGCGCTGTCGTCGCCGTCGGGCAAGGCGCTGTTCGAGGTGCCCCTGCCTGAGCTCGTCGACTTCCTCGGCTCCACCTACGCGGCCGTCCCGACGGGTGGCGAGGGTGTCCACGTCGACGTCGACGCCGAGCTCGCGCTGCTGCTCTGGGCCGAGCCCGAGACCTGATCTCCCGCAGGACGACCGGCCCGGCGGGCCGGTCCGGTTCTGCTACCGTTCCCCGACGTCGCCCCGCCTCGGCGGTGCGTTCGCGGACGTGGCTCAGTTGGTAGAGCATCACCTTGCCAAGGTGAGGGTCGCGGGTTCGAATCCCGTCGTCCGCTCGGACAAGCGGCGCCCCCGGGCGCCACGCGGTCGCCCCCCGCTGTCAGCACGAGGCAGGGCGGCTGTGGCCGGGTGGCCGAGTGGCTTAGGCAAGGGCCTGCAAAGCCCTGTACGCGGGTTCGATTCCCGCCCCGGCCTCCCACTGGCTCCCGTCCTCGCCAGACCGACAACTCCACACGGGCGATTGGCGCAGTCTGGTAGCGCGCTTCCTTGACACGGAAGAGGTCACAGGTTCAAGTCCTGTATCGCCCACCGGCAAACCCCCTGGTCACAGGGGGTTTGATCTTTCTTGGGCCGAGGCCGTGACTCAGTTTGTGACTCGCAGGCGGGCGCACCGAGCGAGGCCATAGACCGCCGTCGATGCGCAACATAGGCACCGGTGTGCCAGGCTCTACCAGGACGCCTCAAGGGCGCCGCGCCGCGAGAGAGACTCGCGCCGTCGCAGTCGAAGGACACGCCGTGTTGGCCCGCCGGGCCGATGGTTCGCCGAGGTTGGGCTTGCGACGCCCGACCTGACGGTGAGCCAGCTCCTCTCCCTCGGAGCAGGCATGTCAGAACTGCTTTCGCTCGACCAGGCCGCTGCTGCGCTCGGCGTGCATCGCAATACCGTCCGCCGGCTCGTCGCCCGCGGTGAGCTCCCTGCCGTCCGCATCGGTCCGCGCCTTGTGCGCGTCTCATCGTCCGACCTCAAGGCGCTGTGCCGGCCGCTTGCCGCGGCGAGCGCGCGTTGACCGACCCCTCCGGCGCTGTGGCCCTTGATCTCTCTCGCGGCCACGACGCCGACGCCCTTGGCGTGGCTCGCTCCGCGCTCGCCCGCCTGTCCCCGACCACCTGCCGTGCCCGCC
>JBKHYE010000130.1:0-15925 GCA_046565705.1 Actinomycetes bacterium | reverse complement strand
CATGCGCGTCACCTTGGCACGGCGCCCGGCGACGGGCCGACGCGCAGGTGGCGGCCCGGCAGCCGCCACCGGCGGGTCACCGGACGGTCAGCCGCACACGGAACGACGCGTCCTCGCCCCCGACGCTCGTGATGCCGAGCGCCTCGAGCGGGTCGACGTCCTCCGCCGACTCACCGAGCGCCTCCGCACCGCCACCGAGCTCGAGCGCGCGCTGGATGTCGACGAACAGCACGAAGCCGGCGTCGTCGGCGTCCGGCACCGCGCGCTGGAAGAGCTCCGACCCGCCGAGCCCGCCGTCGTCCGACGACATCTGCTCGACCGCGGACGCGCTCGAGCCGACGACGATGCCGTCGTCGAGCACCTCGACGACGACGCCGAGGTCCTCACCGGTCTGTGCGACACGCGAGCCGTCGATGACCGTGCCCTCGTCCACGCCGGGCTCGACGGGCGGCAGCTCCGCCGTGCCGGAGTCCTCCTCGAACGAGAAGCCGTCCTCCGGCAGCCCCTCGTCGACGTAGACGTCGGGCATCCCCTCACCGGCGAGCTCGCCCTCCGCGAACGATCCGCCGAACAGTCCGCCCGCGAGCAGCTGGGTGAGCGCGTCGGCCACCTCGGCGGCGCGCTGCGGGTCGTCGGTGCGCGAGCGCGCCGCCGCCTCCTGCGCCTCGAACAGCGCAACGGCAGTCTGCTGCCCGAACACGGCGACGAGGTCGTCGGGCAGCTGCAGCCCGAGCTCGGCCGCCATGCCGTCGATGTCAATCGGGACGCCGGCCTGCTGCAGCTCGTCGTAGAGCTGGGCGAGCCCCGGACCGAGGTCCGTGACGCCGAGTGCCGCGACGGTGCTCTCGGGCAGGCCCAGCACGAGGTCGACGCCGGGGCGCGCGCCGATGGTGCTCGGCAGGCGCTGGCCCGCGACCACGTCGATCCCGCGGCCCTCGACCTCGACGGCGTCGCTCTCGGCATGGGCGCCGACGACGACGCGTCCACCGAGCTCGAACCCCTCCTCGCCGGCCGCCGCGCGGGCGTCTTCGGGCATCGACCGCCAGAGCGCCGACAGGTCGGCCCAGGCGCTGACGATCTGGTCGCCGTCGAGCGCGTCGACGTCGTCGGAGAACGACTCGACGTCGGCGAGCACCTGTTCGGTGCCGGCGGCGGCGTCGACCGTCGCCTGGTCCTCGCCGAGCAGCACGTAGTCGGCGTTGTCGCTGAACGCGTAGAACGAGGTACCAGGGTCCTGCGCGGCGAGCCGCTCGAGCGCGGCGTCAGCCTCGTCGCGGTCGGTGTACGCGACGGCGGCGAGCACCCCCGGCTCCTCGCCGCCGGGCACGGCGGCGATGGCGGCGCGGTCACCGATCCAGGGCGCGATGTCGCGCTCGTAGTCGACGTCGGGCACGTCCTCGAACACGGCGCGCAGCAGCTGGTCCTTGACGTCGTCCTCGCTCGTCACGTCGTCCTTCAGCGACGGGAACTTCTGCGTGAGCCGGTAGACCGCGACCTTCTGGCCGGCCGCCGGGTCGAGGTCGACCTTGGCCACCGCGATCACGTCGGAGGGCAGCACGTCCTCGGGCTGGGCGCCGCCACCGCTCAGGAACGAGACGGTGGCGTACGCGGTGCCCACGACGGCGACCGCCGCACCACCGGCGAGCACTGCCAGCAGCGCGGTGCGTCGGCCGCGACGGCGCGGTGCGGCCTCGGCCGGGAGCACGTCGCTGCCGGCGGGCAGGTCGCTGCCGGGCGGGACGCTGCCGGGCGGGACGTCGGGAGACGAGGGCGTCGTCAAGAGTGTGGCCTCTCGAGCTGGCGCCTGGCGGCGCGTGTCTGCCTCTTCTACCGCCTCCGCGGGCTCCGCGGGGGCGCCGCGCGCAGAAGTGGACGATCAGCCGATGGGGTCGACCGGCGCCTGCGCCAGCACACGGCGCGACACCGCCTCGCTCTCGGCGAGACCCGCCCGGAGCCCGTCGAGCTCGTCGGCGATGCCGTCGAGGTCGCGGACCGCCGTGTCGCTGGCGCCCGTCGTCGCGGTGAGGGCGAGCACCTCGGCCAGCCGCGCGACGACGCCCTCGAGACTCAGCGTCGTCGACTGCATCCGGGCGAGCAGCGTGTCGCGCGCGCTGCGCAGCCGGTCGCGCACCTCCACCCGGTCGCGGAGCGCGGCGGCGGACCGCTCGACCTCCTGCCGCAGCTCCGGGGTCGGCGCGCGCTCCACGGCCTGGCGCAGCCGCGCCGCCTCGGCGTCGAGACCGGGGGCGTCGACCCGTGACAGCGCCCGCTCGACCGCCGTCACCTGCACGCCGACCCGGCCGAGGGCGACGAGCGCGTCGTCGGCGTCGTCGGCGGCCCGGCGCACGGCGTCGCCGGTCGGACCGGGGGGCGCCGTGGCTGCCATGTCGTCGAGGGCGCGCACGGCGGACTCGGCCTGCTCGAACCACCCTGCGGCGGCGGTGCCGCGCGGTGGCCGCTCCGGGACGGCGGCGGACGCGCGCGGACGGCGGTCGCGGTTGACGACGGCGCCGGTGACGGCCTTGACGCCGTAGACGGCAGCGGCGACGCCTGCGCCGGCCGCCACAGCGGCCGGGCCGCCGACCGCGGTGGCGAGGACGGCCCACGCCATCCCGCCGGACACGCCGGCGACGAGCAGACCCCACGGGTCGCGCAGCTCGTCCGACAGCGACACGGCGTCAGAAGTTGGCGAGCACGGCGGTGAGGACCTTGTCGATCGACGCCGGGTCGGACGCGTCGTACACCGCCGCGCGCGAGGCCTCGGCGATGCGGCGCAGCTCGCCGAGGTCGGCGTCCGCGCCGTAGGCGATCGGGAAGACGCGGACCTGCCGGTCGGCGTCCTCGCTCGACAGCTCGCGCACGAGCGACTCGAGGTCGCTGTCGGGCGGGTACTCGTTCTTGCCGTCGGTCAGCAGCACGACGGCGTTGATGCGGCTCGGGTCGAAGCTCGCCTCGAGCTCCTTCTTGGCCGCTCGGGTGGTGGCGTACAGGCCGGTGCCCCCCTGCGGGATGAGGGCCTCGATCTGCGACTGCACCGCGGGCAGCCGTTGCGCCGCTGGTCCGAACGGCACGAGCTCGCGGTACGGCCGGTTGCCGTCGAGGTCGGTCGAGAAGATCCACAGCGAGATCTCGTCGTCAGGGGCGAGCCGCTCGACGGCGTCGGCGGCGGCGTCCTTCGCGAGCTCGAGCTTGCTCTCGGCGCCCGGCACCGGCTCGCCCATCGACCCGCTGACGTCGAGCACCAGCAGCATCTTCGCCCGCTTGCGGAGCTGCTCCCACGATGCCTGCACCGCCGCGAGCACCGGCGGTGACGGCGGGTTCAGCGTCTGCGCCGGCTGCTCGGGCAGCAGCCCGTTCTCCGGCGTGATGAGCTCCCCCGGCTCACCGTCGAAGCCGCGGAAGGCGTTCTCCTCGAACAGCCGCTGCGCGTCGTCGGACCGCACGTACTCCAGGAAGTCCGCGGCCACCGCCCGCTTCGCGTCGTCGACCCAGTCGGCCTGCAGCACGACGTAGGGGTTGTCGCTGACGAGCGTCCCTTCCTCCGGGTAGATCGCGACCAGCGGCGTGCGCGGCCTGCCGACGTCACCGAGCGTCTGCGGGTCGCCGCTCGGGTTGCCCTGGTTGTAGTCCCAGACCGACTTCTCCTCGACCGTGACCGCGCTGACGTACGACAGCGCCTGCCCCGCGCCGTCGGCCTTCTGCAGGTTGCCGAGGAAGGTGAGCGTCGTGTCGCCGTAGTGGACGACCGCGTTCTCCACGCCCTTGACGTACGCCTGGACCTCGGGCTTCGCGAGGTCGGCCTCGGACAGGTCGCTCGACAGGCCGGTCGCCGCGAAGTACGACCCGACGGTCGCGTGCAGTCCCGAGGTGGAGAACCCGGGATGCGTCTTGCCGAGCTTGAAGGCGCCCCACGGCTTGCCCTTGGTGCCCCACCCCTGCGGGTCCTGGGCCAGTGCCAGCACGTCGGACCAGCCGAGCTGCGCCTGCGGCCAGCCGAGCGTCTCGGCCATCGGCTTCGGCATCGCGATGACGAGCGGCGTCTGGGCGATGCTCGGCAGCTCGGCGTCCCCGACGAGGTCGGGCGCGTCCGCGGCGGTCGTGCGCTGACGGAGCAGCACCGTCCACGACGACGCCGCCGGTGACCAGACGTCGGGGCGCGGTCCGTCGACGGCCTCGTCCCAGCCGCGGGCCAGCGCCTCCATCGCGCCGCCGCTCGCCTTGCTCGTGACCTCCACCCGGCCGCAGCGGCCGTCGACGTCGCGGTCCTCGGCGGCGTAGTCGGCGGCGATGTCGCGCAGCAGCGCCGCCTTCTCCGACGAGGCCGCCAGCTGCACGACGACGCAGTCACCGCCGGCCGCGACCGGCTCGCCGGTGCTGCCGTCGTCACCGCCCTCGACGAGCGAGCGCACGCCGAGCACGGCGACCACGCCGACGACCGCGGCGACCACCAGCGGTACGCGACTGCGACCGGCCACTCCGCCCCCTCGTCCGACGTCTGCGCGCATCGTGGCACGCGCGAGGCGCCCCGACCGGTCACCGTGGCACGCAGTTCCCCGCGTGCGAGGGTGCACGCGTGGAGCTGCACGACCTCGACCTCGACGACTCCCGGTGGGACGCCGCCCGCGCCTCTGACCCTGGAGCCCTCCCCACGGTTTCGGTGCACCCCGAAACCGTCGGGAGGGCTCCGGGCGGGGAGGAGGCGGCTACTCGACCGTGACGCTCTTCGCCAGGTTGCGCGGCTGGTCGACGTCGAGGCCGCGGGCCTGCGCCACCTCGGCCGACAGCACCTGCAGCGGCAGGATCGTCAGCAGCGGCGTCAGCAGCGACTTGGTGTCCGGGATCCGGATGACGTGGTCGGCGTACGGCGTGATGCTCTCGTCGCCGTCGGTCGCCACGACGATGGTCCGCGCACCGCGCGCTCGGACCTCCTGCACGTTGTTGACGAGCTTGGCCTGGAGCGCGTGCCGCGGCGCGAGCACCACGACCGGCGTGCCCTGCTCGACCAGTGCGATCGGCCCGTGCTTGATCTCACCTGCCGGGAAGCCCTCGGCGGACACGTACGCGAGCTCCTTGAGCTTGAGCGCCCCCTCGAGCGCCATCGGGTAGCCGACGTGCCGGCCGAGGAACAGCACCCGCGGCTCGTCGGCGATCTCGCGGGCGAGCTTGCGCACCGGCTCCATCCGCGACAGCACCTCGGTGACGAGGTCGGGGATCTCCTGCAGGTCGCGCAGGTGCGCCCGCACCTCGTCCGGGTCGCGGGTGCCGCGCACCTGCGAGAGGTACAGCCCGACGAGGTACATCGCGGCGAGCTGCGCGATGACCGCCTTGGTCGACGCGACGGCGACCTCCGGGCCGCTGCGGGTGAACAGCGCGGCGTCGCTCTCACGGGCGATCGTCGAGCCGATCGTGTTGGTCACCGCCAGCACCCACGCGCGTTGCGCGCGGGCGTGTCGCACGGCCTCGAGCGTGTCGGCCGTCTCGCCGCTCTGGCTGATCGCGATGACGAGCGTGCCCCGGCCGATCACCGGGTCGCGGTAGCGGAACTCCGACGCCAGCTCGACGTGCACCGGCAGCCGGCACCAGCGCTCGATCGCGTACTTGCCGACCATGCCCGAGTGGTACGAGGAGCCGCAGGCGATGACGACGACCTGCTCGATGCCGCGCAGGTCCTCGTCGGACAGCGCGATCTCGTCGAGGTGGAGCAGGCCGTCGGTGCCGAGCCGGCCGCCGATGGTCTCGCGCACCGCCTCCGGCTGCTCGTCGATCTCCTTGAGCATGAAGTACTCGTAGCCGCCCTTCTCCGCGGCGGCGGTGTCCCAGTCGACGTGGTAGGTCTCGCCGTCGACGACGGTGCCGTCGAGGTCGGTGACGACGACGCCCTCGCGGCGCAGCTCGACGACCTGGTCCTGCTCGACGGCGCGGGCCGTGCGGGTGTGCGCGATGAACGCCGTCACGTCGGAGCCGACGAAGTTCTCCCCCTCGCCGAGCCCGATGACCAGCGGCAGGTTCCGCCGTGCCGCGACCACGAGGTCGGGGTGCGCGCGCGAGGTGACGACCACGACGAACGACCCCTCGAGCGCACGACAGGTCACGCGCACGGCGTCGGCGAGGTCGCCGCCGTTCTCGGCCAGGCGCTCCTCGACGAGGTGCGCGACGACCTCGGTGTCGGTGTCGCTGCGCCGCTCGTGGCCGCGGTCCTGGAGGCCGTCGACGAGCACCTCGAAGTTCTCGATGGTGCCGTTGTGCACGACGGCGACGTCGCCCTTGCAGTCGACGTGCGGGTGCGCGTTGCGGTCGGTCGGCGGTCCGTGGGTCGCCCACCGGGTGTGGCCGATGGCCAGGCTGCCGGGCAGCGACGAGGCGGCGACCGCCTCCTCCAGGTTGCTCAGCTTGCCCGCGCGTCGCTCGACGTTGAGCTCGCCGTCGTCGGACAGCACGGCGACGCCCGAGCTGTCGTAGCCGCGGTACTCCAGCCGCCGCAGGCCGTCGAGGACCACCTCGAGCCCGGCCTGCGCACCGACGTACCCCACGATGCCGCACATGGCGGGCAGGCTAGTCCGCCGGCTGCCGCCAGTGGGCCGACGCCGTCTGCGCGGCGCTCGACGTCCCGTGCCGCCGAACATGCAGCGCGCGCGCCAGTTCGTGCCGCTGCTCCACGACCACGCGCCGGCCGGCCGGCGGGAGGTCGACGTCCAGCAGCCGGTCGACGACGTCGAGCACCTCGGGCTCTGGCAGCGACCACGGGAACAGCAGCCGCGTGAGCGCCGTCGCCACTGCGGGCGTGCGGTCGGCCCAGAGCCGGGGGACGGCGTCGACGTAGCGCGGCACGAGCGGCCGGGTGAGGTCCGCCTGCAGCGGCTGCCAGAGGCCGGTGGCGAGGGCCTGCGCCTCGTGGCTCGAGAGCCCGGCACCGCCGGTCGCCGCCTCCCACGCCTCGTCCTTGTCGACGGGCGTCGGCCGCGCGGCACGCGCGGTGAGCGCGGCGAGCCGGCCGGCCGACGTGGCGTCGCGCTGCTCCTCGGCGGCGAGCTCGTCGTCGCCGATCGCGCCCAGTGCCGCCAGTCGCTGCACGAGCAGCCAGCGCAGGTCGACGTCGACCACCAGGCGCTCGGGCGCGGACGTCCCGTCGAGCAGCGCCCGCAGCGCAGGCGCCCGCTGGGGCAGCGCGGCGAGTGCGAAGCCGCGCACGTGCACCAGCTGCAGGTCGCTGCCGGGCGGTGCGGCGAGCGCGGCGTCGTGCGCCGACTGCGCGAGGGCGTCGAGCAGGTCGGGCCGGTCCGCCTCGTACAGCAGCGCCGCGGTGCGCCCCTGCGCGAGCAGCGTCTCGACGACGCCGACGTCGCGCTCTGCCGGCGCGTGCCGCGCGACGACGTCGACGAACGTCGCCGGTGACAGCTCTGCGTCGCGGGTGGCGTCCCACAGCGCGGCCCAGGCGACGGCGCGGGCGAGCGGGTCGTCCAGCGACGACAGGCGCTCGACCAGCGTCGCGAGCGACCCCTCGTCGACCCGCACCTTGGCGAAGGTGCGGTCGTCGTCGTTGGGCAGCACGAGCGCGGCCCCGTCGGTCCCCTGGAGTGGCACGGCCCTGTCCGTCGACCTGACGTCGAGGCGGGTGCGCAGCGCCAGCCGCTCGTCGCGCACGTCGTAGACACCGACGCCGACGCGGTGCTCGCGCAGCACCGGGAAGTCGGCGGGCGGCCCCTGCACCAGCCGGCCGTCGACGGCGCGCAGGGTGCTGGTGCCCGGCGTGTGCAGCCAGCCCTGCGCCCACTGCTGCAGGTCGCGGCCGGCGGCCCGCTCGAGCGAGGCGAGCAGGTCCCCCACGACGGCGTTGCCGAAGGCGTGCCGGTCGAAGTGGTCGCGCACGCCGGCGAAGAACGCGTCCTCGCCGATGGTCGCCATCAGCTGGCGGAGCACCGAGGCGCCCTTGGCGTAGCTGATGCCGTCGAAGTCGAGCAGCGCCGATCGCACGTCGTCAGCGGTGCCCGCGACGGGGTGCGTCGTCGGCAGCGCGTCGGCCCGGTAGCCCCACGACTTGCGGCTGGTGCAGAAGTCGACCCACACGTCGTCGAAGCGCGTCGTGCGGTCGACGGTGAGGTAGCCCATCAGCTCGGCGAACGACTCGTTGAGCCACAGGTCGTCCCACCACCGCATCGTCACGAGGTTGCCGAACCACATGTGCGACAGCTCGTGCGCGACGACCATCGCGCGGGTGCGGCGCCGGCCCTCGGTCATCCGGCCGCGGGCGACGAACTGCTCGGAGAAGGTGACCGCGCCGGGGTTCTCCATCGCACCGGGGTTGAACTCGGGCACGAACAGCTGGTCGTAGGTGTCGCCGAACGGGTACGCGCGGCCGAACAGCCGCTGCTGCAGCTCGAGGGCCTCCGCCGTCACCTCGAACAGCTCGCCGGTCTCGCGCTCGGTGAGCAGGTGCTCGGCCATCGACTGCCGGCACCAGAGGCCGAGCTCGACGCCGTCGTGCCAGCGGTGCGCGGACGCGTACGGCCCGGCCGCGACCGTGAACAGGTACGTCGAGATGCGCTCGGTCGGCGCGAACGTCCAGCGCCCGCCGTCACGGGCGCCGCGTGCGTTGCCGACGACGGACCAGTGCTCGGGCGCGTCGACCGTCAGCCGGAAAACCGCCTTGAGGTCCGGCTGGTCGAAGCAGGCGAGCAGGAGCTGGCAGTCGTCGAGGAAGGACTGCGCGTAGAGGTAGACCGCGCCGTCGGCCGGGTCGACGAAGCGGTGCAGCCCCTCGCCGCTGCGGCCGGCGCGGCAGCGCGCGACGACGCGCAGCACGTTCTCGGCCGCGAGGTCCGGCAGCGGGATGCGGCTGCCGTCGGCCGGCGGCAGCGCGCGGCCGTTGAGCTCCACCTCGACCGCGGTGGCATCGAGGTCGACCCAGGTGGTGGCACCGGGCTGCCGGCAGGCGAACCGCACCTCGCAGGTCGAGACGACCTCCTCCGTCTCGAGCGCCGGCCGCAGGTCGAGGTGGACGTCGTACGACAAGACCTCGAGCAGCGCGGCACGCGCAGCCGCCTCCGCGCGCGTCAGGTTGCGCATCGTCAGCCCGCGACGACGTCGGCCAGCCGCTGCGCCACCTCGTCGGCGAGCTCGCGCGTGGGCGCCTCGACCATCACGCGCACGACCGGCTCGGTGCCCGACGGCCGCAGGAGCACGCGGCCGTCGCCGCCGAGCGCCGCCTCCTCCTTCGCGACCGCCTCCAGGACGTCCGGTGCCTGCGCGCGCGAGCGGTCGGCGCGCACGTTCACCAGGACCTGCGGCAGCACGGTGACGACGCTGGCGAGGTCGGCGAGCGACCGGCCGGTCGCGGCGACGCGACCGAGCAGGGACAGTCCGGTGAGCAGGCCGTCGCCGGTGGTCGAGAGGTCGCCGAACACGATATGGCCGCTCTGCTCGCCGCCGAGCGAGTGCCCGCCCTCGCGCATCGCCTGGAGCACGTAGCGGTCGCCGACGGCGGTCTGCACGACCGCGATGCGCGCGTCGCGCATCGCGTGAACGAAGCCGAGGTTGCTCATCACCGTCGCGACGACGGTGCCGGTGGGCAGCCGGCCGCGGTCGCGCAGCCCGAGCGCGCAGATGGCGAGGATCCGGTCGCCGTCGACGATCTCCGCCTCGGCCGTCGTCGCGAGGCAGCGGTCGGCGTCGCCGTCGTGGGCCAGGCCGACGTCGGCGCCGTGCTCGCGCACCGCGGCCTGCAGCGCCTCCAGGTGCGTGGCGCCGGTGCCCTCGTTGATGCGCGCGCCGTCGCCGTCGGCGTGCACGGCGACGACGTCGGCACCGGCGCGCCGGTACACCTCCGGCGCCAGCCGGCTCGCCGCGCCCTGTGCGCAGTCGACGACGACGCGCAGCCCGTCGAGCGGGTGCTCCAGCGTCGCGAGCAGCGCGTCGACGTACGCCTCGACCCGCTCGGGCGGGGCTGCGGTCACCGTGCCGACGCCGGTGCCGGTCGGGCGGTCGGCGGCTGCGCCGATGCCCGCCTCGACGTCGTCCTCGACGGAGTCGGGCAGCTTGTGCCCGCCCGGGCCGAACAGCTTCAGGCCGTTGTCCGGCATCGGGTTGTGCGACGCCGAGATCATCAGGCCGAGGTCCGCGGCGCCGGTCGCGCACGCGTGCGCCACCACGGGTGTCGGCACCACGCCGAGCAGCTCGACGTCGAGGCCCTCGCTGGTGAAGCCCGCAGCGGCGGCGGCCTCGAGCATGGGGCCGGACGGACGGGTGTCGCGACCGATCGCGACGGTCAGCCGACGGCCCAGGTCACTGCGCAGGACGCGGGCCGCGCTGGCGGCCAGGTCCATCGCCAGCCGCGGCGTCAGCAGCTCGCCGTTGGCGACGCCTCGCACGCCGTCGGTGCCGAACAGCCGGGTCATGCTCGTTCCTCTCCGGGTGCCGGGGTGATCAAGGTGCGGGACGCTCGCTGCGACACGCCCCAGCCTGCACCTTGATCACCGCGACGCGGGTGGGCGCAGCGCGGGGGCGGACATGCCGAGGGGCGGCCACCGGTCCGGTGGCCGCCCCTCGTGGCGGACTAGCGCTTGGAGTACTGCGGCGCCTTGCGGGCCTTCTTGAGGCCGTACTTCTTGCGCTCCTTGACCCGGGCGTCGCGGGTCAGGAAGCCCTCCTTCTTCAGCGCCGGCCGGTCGTCGCCGTCGACCTCGATGAGGGCGCGCGCGATGGCCAGGCGCAGGGCGCCGGCCTGGCCGGAGATGCCGCCGCCGTGGAGACGGGCGATGACGTCGTACTGCTCGGCCTTCTCGAGCGTCACGAACGGCTCGTTGATGGCCTGCTGGTGCACCTTGTTCGGGAAGTACTCCTCGAGCGTCTTGCCGTTGAGGCGGTACTGCCCGGTGCCGGGGACGAGCCGGACGCGGACGACGGCCTCCTTGCGGCGACCGACGGTCTGGACGAGGTCTGCGGTCGGGGCCGTCACTGGGCAACCTGCTTCAGCTCGTAGGGCACCGGCGCCTGGGCCTGGTGCGGGTGGGTCGGGCCGGCGTAGACCTTGAGCTTCGACAGCATCTGCCGCCCGAGGGTGTTGTGCGGGAGCATGCCCTTGATCGCCTTCTCGATGATCCGCTCGGGCTTGCTGTCGAGCACATCGGCGTACGAGCGGCGCTTGAGCCCGCCCGGGAAGCCGGAGTGCCGGTAGACGGTGGACTGCTCGCGCTTGTTGCCGGTCATGGCGACCTTGCCGGCGTTGACGATGACGACGAAGTCGCCGGTGTCGAGGTGCGGCGCGTAGTACGGCTTGTGCTTGCCGCGGAGGAGCACCGCCGCCTGGCTCGCCAGCCGGCCGAGCACGACGTCAGTGGCGTCGATGACGTGCCACTGCCGCTGGACGTCGGCAGGCTTGGGTTGGTACGTGCGCACGGGGACCGCTTCTTCCGTCGGGGCTGCTGCTGTGCTGAGAGGGCCGGGCGGACGCACGCAGAAGCGGCCCGCCGGGCAACAGCCCGCCACGATACCTGAGCGGCGCGGCGCCGGGCAAAGCCGCGACCACGCCCAGGACCGGAGCCCTTCCGACGGTTCCCACGCGCCCCGAAACCGTCGGGAGGGCTTCCGACGGTTCCCACGCGCCCCGAAACCGTCGGGAGGGCTCCAGCCGGTCGCGCGGGTCAGAGCGGGCGGGCGAGCTCGAGCTCGACGGCGGTCGGGTCGAGCGGGTACGGCCGCCGCCGGCCGGTGTCGGCGAAGCCGAGCCGCCGGTAGGCGGCCTGTGCCCGTGCGTTGGCCTCGTGCACCTCGAGGTGCAGCGAGGTCGCGCCCTGCTCCCGCGCCCACGCGACGATGGCGTCGACCAGTCGCTCCAGCAGGCCCCGACCGCGCACGTCGGGCGCGACGTGCACGCCGACCAGCCAGGCCACGGGCGTGCCGAGGGAGGCGTGCTCCGCCACGAAGCCGACGGCGGTGGCGACCGGTCGCGCGCCGTCCCAGGCCATCACCTGGAACGCATCGCCGCCGTCGGCGCCGCGGACGGCGCGCGCCTGCCAGGCGTCGTCGTCCAGCGCAGCGGCGTCGGCCCAGCGCTCGCAGTAGGCCATCGGCTCGTCGAGCAGCGCCGCCAGCCGCAGGTGGCGCAGCGAGCGCCAGTCCGCCGGCGTGATGCGGCGGAGCTCGAGCAGGTCACCGGGCACGCACCACTCTCCCTTCGTCCCAGATCGGCTCGGCGCGCTCGGTCACCCGGCCGTCGGCGCCGAAGACGACGAACCGGTCGAACCCGCGCGCGAACCACCGGTCATGGGTGACGGCGAGCCCGGTGCCGCCGAAGGCTGCGAGGCCCGCCTCGAGCACCTCCGCGCTGTCGAGGTCGAGGTTGTCGGTCGGCTCGTCGAGCAGCAGCATGGTGCAGCCGGAGAGCTCGAGCAGCAGCACCTGCGCGCGCGTCCGCTGCCCGCTGGACAGCGTCTCGTAGCGCTGGTCGACCTGCGCTGGCAGCTCGTAGCGGCGCAGCAGCGTCGTCCTTGCCGTGCCGCTGGCGCCGATCGGCGCCGGCTTCGCGCCTTCTCCGACGCGGAAGCCGACGTCGGCGAACAGCACTCGCCCGTCCGGCAGGGCGTGCGAGACGCGCGAGACGTCGACGTGGCCCATGGCGGCAGTGTGCTGGTGCGGACCACCCGCCCGCCAGCGGTTTGCCGGACGTCAGCGGGCAGGGCGGACGGCGAGGATGCGAGCCGGCAGGAACTGCCGCTCGTCCTCGCGCAGCCGGCACCACCCGAGCAGGAGGTGATCGTCCTCCGCCAGGTCCTCGACGACCCGCGTCGTGACGCTCCCGGCGGCGTCGCGGTAGTCGAGCTCGACGGGTCCGCCGTCGTCGAGCGCCCGCAGCAGGAGGAGCTGCTCGTGCAGGGCCAGGTGATCGAGCGGGAGGCCAGGCACGTCCATGACCTCCCACGGCTGCAGTTCCGGCACCGGCGGTTCGACGACGTCCGGCCCGGCTTGCTTCTGCGTCCGCAGCGACGCGACGACCTCGGCCGGGTCGGCGAGCCGGTACCAGGACGACGTCGCGGGCCTGCCGCGACCGGCCGGCCGCTTCGGCTCGCGTCCGGCTGGACCGGCCGGCGCGTGCCCCGCGACCCGCAGCGCGTCCAGCACCTCCGCCGGGCGCTTCTGGCTGGACAGCAGACCCGGCTGCACCTCCCGGAGCCCGAGGCCGGCGAGCCGCTTGTCGTGCAGCAGCTCCACCGCCAGCGGGCCGTCCGCCACACGCAGCAGGGTGCTCGACGGCAGGACCTCGATGCGGCCGTGCCGCGCAGCCACGTCGCGCACCAGCTGCTGCACCACCTGCGGGACGGCGTGCCTCGACCGCTCGTGCAGCTCGTCCAGCAGCGCGGTGGCCGAGGCGCCCGCGTCGAGCGAGCGGCGGACGCGTCCGGCGTCGATGCGCCACGTGCGCTCGCTCTCGCGCTCGGCCACGCCGTCGAGCAGCCGGCGCAGGCCGAGGGACGGCCGGCCGCCGACGACCGCAGTGCCGTCCGCCTGCAGCACGACGTCGTCCTGCTCCGGCGGCAGCGCGTCGAGCAGGGCGGCACGCGCGGTCGCGGTGTCACCGTCGGCGAGCGGCGCCGCCCACGGTCTCGGGTGATCGCCGTGCCGCAGGGCCAGCCGCTCGAGCTGCTCGAGCAGCCGCGCCAGACGGTCCCGACGAGCGCCGTACCAGCGCCACGACATCCACTCGAGCCCGTCGCCGACGACGCCGCACGCCGCTGCTTCGCGGAGCGACGGGATGCCCGACCGGTACGGCGCCATCGCCAGCGCAGCGGAGTTCGGGACGCCGTCGTCGCGGCCCGCGCTCAGGGCTGCGTCGACGAGCAGCAGGTACGCGTCCACCTCGTCGAGCTCGAGCACGCCGGCACCCGCCCGCGTGAGCGTGCCTGCCGTCGCGGACGTCGTCAGCAGGTCGGCGTCACCGCACAGGTCGAGCAGCCACCGGACGTCGGTGGCATCCGCTCCGAGCCGCTTGGCGAGCCGACGCTGCTCCTGCACACCGATGCCGCCCGCCTGCAGCGGCTTCGGCGGCGCGGCGTCCACGGCCGCGAGCAGAGCCCGGACGCGCTGGACCAGTCGCAGCGCGTCGTCCCCGCCGGTAGGCGAAGGGGTGGTCGACCGCGTCGTCGGCTCGACGCGCACCTCACCGACGAGCCGGTCACCTCGCGCGAGCAGCACCAGCTGGCCGGGGACCGTGACGACGTCGTCGAGCTGCCACAGCAGGCAGCGCTCTGACAGCCAGGTGCGCGCGACGGCGTCGAGCAGCGGTTGGGGTCCCGCCGTCGCGAAGCGCTCGAGTGCGTCGTGCACCTCGGGAGGGGCGTCGCGCACGACCTCCGCCAGCCGACCCTGGTCCTCGACCACGTCGCACAGCCGCTCGACGGCGTCCTGCTTGCTGACGGCGCGTTCGAGACCGAGCACGCGCAGCGCCGTCTCCAGTTCAGCCGGGTGCCGACGCTCGACGACGGCACGGAACGGCAGCCCGACGCCGAGGACCGCCGCGGAGTGCTGCGACACCCCCTTCGCGACGCGCCAGGCGGTGCCGTCCGCGACGGGCCACGCCAGGCCCGACTCCTGGAGCCGGGCCAGGGCGCCCGTGACGTGCTCCGGAGGCACCGGCCCGGTCCGCTCGAGCGCAGCGGTCACGCCGTCGACGGTGGAGCGGCCACCGAGTGCGGAGACGACTCCGGCGACCTGAACCGCTGACCGGTCGAGGAGCTGCAGCCTGTCCCACACCGCTGTCGGCTGCGACAACCGCGCCGCGAGCTCGTCGAGCGAGCTCGGCGGCCGATGGAGCAGGTCGTGGTGACGCGCGACGAGGCGCGCGAGCGCGTCGTCGTCCAGCGTGGCGAGGTACGCCCCGAAGCCCTCCGCGGTCACGGCACCAGTCTGGCTCCTGGTGCGTCGGCTGGTGACGGCTGTGGAGAGACGAGCCGACGGTTGATCCTCGCTCACCCGCCGCAGTGGCGGTTCGACGTCGACTGACCTCAGCCGCGCACGTTGCGCGTGACGGCCTGCCGGGCGAGCAGCTCCTCCTCCGGCGGGTAGTCGACCCGCTCGAGCACGAGGCCGTGCGGGGGCGCCACGACGACGTCGCCGGCGCGTGCGCCCAGGCCGAGCAGCGAGCCAGGCCACTCCGGCGGCCGGCGGCCCTCGCCGACGGCGAGCATCGCACCGACGAGCGACCGCACCATCGAGTGGCAGAACGCGTCGGCGGTCACGGTCATGACGGCCAGGCCGTCGCGGTCGCGCTCCCACGCCAGCGCGAGCAGCGCGCGCACGGTCGTGGCGCCCTCGCGACGGCGGCAGAAGGCGACGAAGTCGTGCTCGCCGAGCAGCGGCGCGCAGGCCGATGCCATAGCGGACAGCTCGAGCGCGCGGGGCCACGCGAGCACCTCGCGACGGCGCAGCGGGTCGACGACGTCAGCGGTGTCGGCGACGCGGTAGCGGTAGGTGCGGGCGAGCGCCGAGAAGCGCGCGTCGAAGCCGTCGGGCGCACGCCGGGCGGCACGAACCCGCACGTCGTCGGGCAGGATCCCGTTGAGCCGGCGCAGCAGCAGCGGGTCATCGGCCACCCGCGGCTCGACGTCGGCGTGCGCGACCTGACCGCGGGCGTGCACGCCCGCGTCGGTGCGCCCGGCGACGGTCAGTCGCGGCCGCAGCGCCGACAGGACGGCCAGCGCCTCCTCGACCACGCCCTGCACCGTGCGGCGCCCGGGCTGGGCGGCCCAGCCGCCGAACTCGGTGCCGTCGTAGGCCAGGTCCAGCCGGACCCGTGCGGCGCCGGACGCCGGCGCCTGCCCCTCAGCGCGCGCGAGCCCGCCCTCCGCAGCGGGGAGGACGGGCTCGTCGGCGGGGGTGCTTACTTGCTGTCGCTCCCGTCCGACGCGGCCGGCTCGGCGGCGGCGGTCTCCTCGGC
>JBKHYE010000129.1:0-3682 GCA_046565705.1 Actinomycetes bacterium | reverse complement strand
TTCTTCCACCCCGGCGTCGCCCGCATCGAGCGAGCCGTCCTGCTTCTGGACGCCGTCGGCCTGGGGCTGTTCGCCGTCGCCGGCACGTTGAAGGCGCTGGCGCTCGGCACGACGCCGCTCACCGCCGTCATCGTCGGCGTCATCACCGGCGTCGGCGGCGGGGTGCTGCGCGACCTGCTCGCCGGCGAGCAGCCGAGGCTGTTCGCCGAGCGCGAGTGGTACGCGACGCCCGCGCTGCTCGGTGTGACGATCTTCGCGCTGGCCGACTCCGCCGACCTGTCTGGTCCGGCGACGACGTGGGGGTGCGTCGTCCTCATCGCCGGCCTGCGCATCCTCGGGTTCACGCGTGGCTGGCAGGTCCCGGCACCGCGCCCGCCGCGGGCGTGACCGGCGGACGGGCTGGCAGCCGTCGCGCCGACGTTGACGGCCTGAGAGCCTGACGGCATGACGGGTCTTCCGGTCATCGACGTGTCCGCGCTGCTCGACCCTGAGGCCGACGCTGCCAGCTGTGCCGCGGTCGGCAAGCGGATCGACGCCGCCTGCCGCGACACCGGGTTCCTGCTCGTCACCGGTCACGGCATCGAGCGGGATCTTCGCGACCGGCTCGAACACCTCTGCCGGCAGTTCTTCGCCTTGCCGGAGGAGGCCAAGGCGGAGATCGCGATGGCCCGCGGTGGCGTCGCCTGGCGCGGCTGGTTCCCGGTGGGCGGCGAGCTGACGTCCGGCGAGCCGGACCGCAAGGAGGGCGTCTACTTCGGCACCGAGCTGCCGCCCGACGACCCGCGCGTCGTCGCCGGCACGCCGCTGCACGGCCCCAACCTGTTCCCCGCTGAGCCCGCCGAGCTCGGGCCCGTCGTGCTCCGCTGGATCGACGAGGTGACCGCCCTCGGCCAGGCCGTGCTCAGCGGCGTCGCGCTCGGCCTCGGTCTGGAGCGCGACTGGTTCGCCCGGCACCTCACCGCAGACCCGACCGTGCTCTTCCGCGTCTTCCACTACCCGCCCGGCGACACGCACTCCTGGGGCGTCGGCGAGCACACCGACTACGGGCTCATCACGCTGCTGGCGCAGGACCACCACGGCGGGCTGCAGGTGCGCAGCGGCGAGGCATGGATCGACGTGCCCGCCGACCCGTACGTGTTCGTCGTCAACATCGGCGACATGCTCGAGCGGATGACGCGCGGTGAGTACCGGTCGAACCCCCACCGCGTGCGAAACCTCAGCGGCGCCGACCGGCTGTCGTTCCCGCTGTTCGTCGACCCGTCGTGGGACGCGACCGTGACGCCGCTCCCGGACAAGGCGTTCCGCGACCTGCCGGACGACGACGGCTCGCGCCGGTGGGACGGCCAGAGCGTGCACGCGTGGGACGGTGTCTACGGCGAGTACCTCACGGCCAAGGTGGCGAAGGTGTTCCCGACGCTCGCGGCGGCGCTGCGCAGCTGAGCGAGGCGGGGCTGGCGCGCTGGTCGCGTCGCCGTCGCGGTCAGCCCGACGTCGGCTCGAAGACGACACAGCAGCTGTCGGGACACGACCGGAGCCGGGTTTTCAGCACGTCGTCGACGCCGAGCCCGTCGAGGTAGCCGTCGGACAGGGCGAGGTTCAGCGAGCACACCTGCTCGGTGTGCTCCTCGCGGAACCGGTCGAAGGGGCAGTTGCGCACGGACATCTCGTCGCCCTCACGTCTCGGTGCGTATCCGACGCTCACCAGCAGCGGCTCGAGCCGAGCCAGCGCAGTCGCGGCGCGGCGCGCGATGCGGCCGCGGGCGAAGCTCCGCCCGAGCTGCGTCCCGCGACGGCGGGCGGCCCGTAGAGCGCTGTCGTGGGCGCTCTCGCCCGGCCGGTGGGCGGCGACGCCGTCGAGGAGGATCCCGGCGAGCAGTTCGTAGCGCCGATCTGGCACGGACGCGACGACCTCTCGACCGCTGGTGCGGAACCGCTGTGCGGGACGTCCCTTGTCGCCGGTCGCTCTCCGCGGCTCCACGGCCTCGACGAAGCCGGCGTCGACCAGCTTGGCGAGGTGGAACGCGACCAGTGTCCGGCCGATGCCGAGCCCTGTGACGAGATCAGCCACCGTCACCGGGCCGTCTCGCTGCACGAGCTCGAACACCCGGCGGCGCTGCGGCTCCGCCAGCACGCCGAGCGCCTCGACGTTCTCCTCCAGGGTCATGGCCGGCATCTTAGGACCGTTCCACCAACCAGTGTTGACGGAACCTCGACGGAGGAGTATGACAACCTCTGTTGGCGAAAGTACCGGACGGGAGGTGCGACATGTGCAAGGAGTGCGGCTGCGAGACGGCCAAGAAGGACGACACGACGACCGAGGGCTGATCGCCACAGCGCGACGGGCAGCCAACGGCCGGGACTTCCGGCGCGCAGGATCGTCAGCCACGACGTGGACGTACCTGCAGTCGCCGACTGATGACCGGACCCCGAGAACCAGGAGCAGTCATGGAGAGCGCCGCCAAAGCCGCCGGCCACCCCATCCACCAGCAGCTCATCGCGTTTCCGCTCGGCCTGCTCGCGACGGGCGTCGTCTTCGACGTCGTCGAGCGCGTCACCGACAACGACGAGTTCACCACCGCCAGCTATCTCATGATCGCGGCGGGCATACTGACCGGCCTCCTGGCGGCGATGTTCGGCGCGATCGACTGGCTCGCGATCCCGGCCGGGACGCGGGCCAAGCGGGTGGGTGCGGTGCACGGACTGGGCAACGTGGTCGTCGTCGGACTGTTCGCCGTGAGCTGGCTGCTGCGCGTCGACGAACCCGGGCACGTGCCCGGTTCGCTGGCCCTGACGCTGGCCGTCGTCGCGGCTGCACTGGCCGGCGTGACGGGCTGGCTCGGCGGTGAGCTCGTCGACCGGCTCGGCGTCGGTGTCGATCCCGACGCGCACCTCGACGCGCCGGCCTCGTACGAGACGCATGTGCGGCTGGGGCGTGCCGCCGCTGCAGACGCATCCCGGACCGCACGCCGCAGCTGATCGGGGACGGCGTCGGGGGGCGCCGACAGAGCGACGACGACGCGCGCGGTGACGTCTGGGGTCTACACCCGCCATCACGACGGGAGCGCTCACCACACGTGGGCTCAGCCGCTGCGCGAGGCGTCGTCGTCGTCGGGACCGGCGGACGCCTCACCGCGCACCTGCGCGGCGAGCTCCCGGTCTGCGGCGGACTGCTCGCGGTCCTTGCCCGCGTCGACGCGGTCGGCCTCGGACTGCACCCGGTCCAGGGCGCTGTCCTGGCGGTCGCCGGCGGCTGCCTCGCGGCGCTGGTCGCCCTGCACCCGCGAGGCGACGAGGTCCGCCCGGTCGACCGCGGCCTGGTCGCGGTCGCGTCCGCTGTGGACGCGGTCGACGGACGAGTGCATGCGGTCCTCTCCGGCGGCACCCCGGTCCGTGCGCGCGGCCCGGTCTCGCGCGTCCGCGGCAGCGTCTCGCTGGTCCGCCGCGCGGTCGCGTGTCTCGGCCCGCGCGTCGGCGGCGTCGGCCCGGCGCACCAGGCCCTCGACGTCGACGTCACGCTCGGCGGAGTCCCGCGCGTCGGCGGTGTGATCACGACGGTCGGCCACTCGGTCTCGCGAGTCGGCGGAGCCGTCACGTGCCGTCGCCAGGTCGTCGCGGTCGTCAGCCAGTCGATCGCGCTCGTCGGCGAACGCCTCACGTTCGTCGGCCTGGCGCTCCCTCTCGT
>JBKHYE010000128.1:0-5733 GCA_046565705.1 Actinomycetes bacterium | reverse complement strand
CCGGCCGGTGACGGTCACGACCCGCTGCCCGCCGTCCGCCGCCACCTCCACCGACGACGCCCCGGGCCACTCCAGCCGCTCGGCCCCGACCTCCTCGACGTCCTTGGTCGCGATGAGGCACAGGTCGACGTGCTCGAGCTCGTGCGAGCGGTGCTTGCGCAGCCCCGGCCGTCCGGCGGCGTCGACCGCGAACTGCACGCGCGTGCGCCAGCGCAGCCCGTCGACGTCGCCCGGGACGGCCTCGACGACGACGTCCCGCTCGACGTGCGCGACGCGGCGCAGCTGCTCGGCGACCAGCCGCGCCTTGAGCTCGCGCTGGACGGGCAGCGCGACGTGCTGCCAGTCGCAGCCGCCGCACAGCCCGGGGCCGGCGTACGGGCACGGCCGCTCGACCCGGTCCGGCGACGGCTCGAGCACCTCGACGGCGTCGGCCCGCGGGAAGCTCTTCGTCTCGCCGGTGACGACGACGCGCACCCGCTCCCCCGGCAGCGCGTGCCGCACGAACACCACCCGGCCGTCGTCGGCGCGCGCGACGCAGGCGCCGCCGGCGGCGACGGCTCCGACGTCGAGGATCACGGGACGGTGGGGCGGCGCACGTCGCCGGGCGCGCTCGCGTCGTCGTCGTCGCGACGCCGCTCCGACGAGCGCAGCTGGTAGGCCACGCTCGTCACCATCACGCCCGGCTGGAACAGCAGCCGGCCCTTGAGGCGCAGCGCGCTCTGGTTGTGCAGCAGCTGCTCCCACCAGTGGCCGACGACGTACTCCGGGATGAAGACGGTCACCACGTCGCGCGGGCTCTTGCGGCGGATGTCGCGCACGTACTCCAGCACCGGCCGGGTGATCTCGCGGTACGGCGAGTCGATGATGGTCAGCGGCACCGGGATCTCGCGCCGGTCCCACTGCTCCTGCAGCTGGCGCGACTCCTCCGGGTCGACCGACACGGTCAGCGCCGTGAGGTCGTGCGGCCGGGTCGCGCGGGCGTACGCCAGGGCGCGCAGCGTCGGGGCGTGGACCTTGCTCACCAGGACGATGGCGTGGTTGCGGCTGGGCAGCGGGATGAGCTCGTCCTCGGGTTCGAGCTCCTCCGCGACGCGCGTGTAGTGGTTGTAGATGCCGCGCATCAGCCCGTAGATGACCGGCATCGCGATGAGCACCAGCCAGGCGCCCTGGGTGAACTTCGTGATCGTCACGATGACGAGCACGACACCGGTGAGCGTCGCGCCGGTGAGGTTGATGAGCCGGCTGCGCCGCATGCGCGGCAGCTTGTCGGCGGTCACCGACGAGCTGCGCAGCAGGCGGTTCCAGTGCCGCACCATGCCGACCTGACCGAAGGTGAAGGCCGTGAACACGCCGATGACGTAGAGCTGGATCAGCCGCGTGACGCTGGCGTCGAAGGCCACGATGAGCAGCCCGGCGAAGACGGCGAGCAGCAGGATCCCGTTGCTGTAGACCAGCCGGTCGCCGCGGGTGTGCAGCTGGCGCGGCAGGTAGCGGTCCTGCGCGAGGATCGAGCCGAGCAGCGGGAAGCCGTTGTAGGCGGTGTTCGCGGCGAGGATGAGGATGCCCGCCGCCATCACCTGCACGTAGAAGAACGGCACGGTGCCGTCGCCGAACACCGACGCGGCCAGCTGCGCGATGACGCTGCGCTGGACCTGGCCCTCCTCGAAGCCGACGAACTGCCCGCTCGGGTCCTCGGAGTAGCGCACGTCCGCGATCACCGCGAGCGCCGTGATCCCGGCGAACATCGTGATGGCCAGGCCGCCCATGAGCGCCAGGGTCGACGCGGCGTTCCGGCTCTTGGGCCGGCGGAAGGCAGGGACGCCGTTGGCGATGGCCTCGACGCCGGTCAGCGCGGTGCAGCCGGTGGCGAAGGCGCGCAGCGCGAGGAACGCGAACGCGAGGCCGGTCAGCCCCGCCTTGCCCTCCTCCGGGACGACCTCGTACGCGGCGCTCTCCGCGACCGGCGCGTCGCCGGTGCTCGCCTGGTACAGGCCGAGCGCGATCATCGCGAGGATGCCGACGACGAAGCCGTACGTCGGGACGGCGAAGGCCTTGCCGGACTCCTTGACGCCGCGCAGGTTCATCGCGGTCAGGAACACCACGAAGCCGAGCGCGAGAGCGACGCGGTGGTCCGCGAGCCCCTGGAACGCTGAGATGATGTTGTCGACGCCGGCCGCGACCGACACCGCGACGGTCAGCACGTAGTCGACGAGCAGCGCGCTCGCGACGACGCCGCCGCTGCGCCGGCCCAGGTTGCGCGACGCCACCTCGTAGTCGCCGCCGCCGCTCGGGTAGGCGTGGACGAGCTGCCGGTAGGACAGCACCACGACCAGCAGCACGACGACGACCGCGGCCGCGAGGTACGGCGTCAGGTAGAGGTAGGCCAGCCCGCCGAGGGTGAGGACGGCGAGCAGCTCCTGCGTCGCGTACGTGACGCTCGACAGCGGGTCGCTGGCGAAGATGGGCAGCGCCAGCCGCTTGGGCAGCTCCTGCTCGCTCTGCCGGTCGCTGCGCAGGGCCCGGCCCACGACGACCCGCTTGACGACGTCGTTGGCCCTGGACACGAACGCAGAGCGTACGGCCGGTGCCCGCGTGTAGCGTCGCTCGCGGTCCGCGGGTCGGACCGAGCGGACAGGAGCGGACCGTGCACGTCGTGATCATGGGCTGCGGGCGCGTGGGCTCCGCCCTCGCCAAGGAGCTGGAGGAGCTCGGGCACTCGGTCGCCGTCATCGACCGCGACGCCGGGGCGTTCCGCCGGCTGTCCGCCGACTTCACCGGGCTGAAGGTCACCGGCGTCGGCTTCGACCGCGACACGATGCTCGAGGCCGGCATCGACCGGGCGCACGCCTTCGCCGCCGTCAGCAGCGGCGACAACAGCAACATCATCGCGGCGCGCGTGGCCCGCGAGACCTTCGGCCTGGACAACGTCGTCGCCCGCATCTACGACGCCCGGCGCGCGGCGGTCTACCAGAAGCTCGGCATCCCGACCGTCGCCACGGTCCGCTGGACCGCCGACCAGGTCATCCGCCGGCTGCTGCCCGAGGGCGAGGCGAGCGAGTGGCGCGACCCGAGCGGACGGATCGTGCTGGCGGAGGTCGCCTACGACCGGGCGTGGATCGGCGAGCGGCTCACCCGGCTCGAGAGCGCCAGCGGTGCGCGGGTCGCGCTGCTCACCCGCCTCGGCGACGGGATGCTGCCGCACGCCGACACCGTCCTGCAGGAGGGCGACCTGCTGCACGTGACCCTGCGCGCGGACCGGATGGACGAGGTGGTCGCGGTGCTCGCCGCCGCGCCGCAGGCAGGAGAGCTCTGATGCGCGTCGCCATCGCGGGCGCCGGCAACGTCGGCCGCTCCATCGCCACCGAGCTCCTGGGCAACGGCCACGAGGTGCTGCTCATCGAGCGCGAGCCGCGCGCGATGAAGGTCGACAGCGTCCCGACCGCGGAGTGGCTGCTCGCCGACGCGTGCGAGCTCGACACCCTCGTCACGGCGCGCCTGCAGAGCTGCGACGTGGTGGTCGCCGCCACCGGCGACGACAAGGTCAACCTCGTCGTCTCGCTGCTGGCCAAGACCGAGTTCGGCGTCGACCGCGTCGTCGCGAAGGTCAACCACCCCAAGAACGAGTGGCTGTTCAACGAGTCCTGGGGCGTGGACGTCTCGGTGTCGTCGCCGCGGCTGCTGGCCGCCGTCGTCGAGGAGGCCGTCTCGGTCGGTGACCTCGTGCGGCTGCTCACCTTCCAGAAGGGCAACGCCAACCTCGTCGAGCTGACCCTCGCCGAGGACGCGCCGCTGGTCGGCCAGCTCGTCGGCTCGGTGCCGTGGCCGAACGACACCGCCCTGACGGCGATCCTGCGCGAGGGCCGGGTCATCGTGCCGACGCCGGACGCCGCGCTCGAGGGCGGCGACGAGCTGCTGCTCGTCGCGACGACCGAGGTCGAGGACGAGCTCAACGCCCTGCTCGGCGGTCACGCGCCGAGGCCCCGCTAGGGCACGTCTCATAGGTCAGCGGAGCCAGTCGACGATGGCGGCGAGGATGACGCTGCCGCGGAAGACGGTGGCGAGCTTGTCGTAACGGCTGGCGATGCCGCGCCAGTTCTTGAGCCGGTTGAAGAACCGCTCGACGACGTTGCGCTGCTTGTAGTCCTCGACGTCCAGGCCGACCGGGCGCCCGCCCGCTGCACCCTTGCGCTTGCGGTTGGCGACCTGGTCGGCCGGCTCCGGGATCACCGCCTTGATGCCACGGCTGCGGAGCAGCTCACGGTGGCCGTGGGAGGAGTACGCCTTGTCACCACGCAGCGAGACCGGCGTCGTGCGGGGCCGGCCCGGGCGGTGACTGTTGACCGACAGCGCGTCCAGAAGCTTCGGCAGCGCCGGCGAATCCCCAGCTTGTCCGGGGCTGACGATGCAGACCAGCAGCCGGCCCCTGCCGTCGACCAGCGCGTGGGTCTTGCTGGTCAGCCCGCCACGCGACCGGCCGATGCCGTGATCGTCCGGTTCGTCCTCACGAAGCCACCGATCCTTGTAGTTCGACCGACCCCCCTGTGTGCGACGACGGCCCCGACGAACACCTCGCCGCGGTCGCGCCGTGCTGATGAACCCGGCTGATCGTCGAGTCCACCGACACCTGCCAGTCGATGTCGCCGGCCGTCTCCGCCTGCGCCTGCAGCGCAGCCAAGATCCGATCCCAGGTGCCGTCCTGCGACCACCGCTGATGACGGCGGTGCACCGTCTGCCAAGCACCGAACTGGCGCGGCAGCATCCGCCACGGGATCCCGCCCTTGAGCCGGTAGATGCAGCCCTCCACCACCGGACGATGCGGCAGGAACGGCTTACCCATCGCCCCTTTCAGCGGCGGGAGCAGCGGCTCGATCCGCGCCCACTGAGCATCGGTCAACATCGCAGTCGTCGACATCCACCGACAATCGACCCTCAGAGCCGCTCAACAGGTGAGACACGCCCTAGGTCGCTGACGCGGACGATCCCCACGCCGCGACGACCTGACGTGCGGCCTGCGCGGGCGTCAGCCGGTCCATGTCGAGCACCTGGTGCGCGGTCGCGGCGTAGAGCGGCTCCCGCTCGTCCGCCATCGCCCGCAGCACCGTCGCCGGGTCCTCGTCCAGCCAGGCGCGGCCGCCCCGCTTCGCGGCCCGCCGGGCGAGCGTCTCGACGGCCGCCCTGAGCCACACGACGCGCGCACCGGCCCTCATCCGCTCGCGGTCGCGCGGGTCGAGGATCGTGCCGGCCGCGACGCCCGCGACGAACGGGCCCGGCATCGCGAGCAGCAGCGTCAGCACGTCGGACTCGGCCGCGCGCAGCCGATCGACCCCGTGCTCGGCCAGCAGCTGCGCGGCGGTCGACCCGGTGCTGCGCTCCAGCAACGCGTCGTTGTCCAGGCAGGGCCAGCCGGTGGCCGCCGCGACGGCCTGCCCGACCGTCGACTTCCCCGCGGCCATGAGGCCGACGAGCAGGACCCGCGTCACCGCACGCGCGACGGGACGAACGGCGGCTTGACGACGCGCATGCTGCTCGTCCGACCGCGCACGTAAACCGTGACCTCGTCCCCTTCGGACACGCTGCGGTCGAGCAGCGCGAGGCCGATCCCCACGCGCCGCGTCGGCGAGAACGTCCCGCTGGTGACCTCGCCGACCGTGGTGCCGTCCTTGGCGACCGGCATGTGCGCGCGCGGGATGCCGCGGTCGAGCGACTCCAGCCCCCACAGCAGCCGCCGGGCGC
>JBKHYE010000127.1:0-5222 GCA_046565705.1 Actinomycetes bacterium | reverse complement strand
GGCTGTCCGAGCTCTTCGCACGGTGTCGGGACGAGGACCGCGCTGCGCTGATCGGCTACCTGCCGGTGGGGTTCCCGTCGGTGCAGGAGTCGGTCGACGCGATGCTCGCCATGGTCGAGGCCGGCGTAGACGCCGTCGAGGTCGGCGTCCCGTACACCGACCCGGGCATGGACGGGCCGGTCATCCAGGCCGCGGTCGACGCCGCCCTGCGCGCCGGCACCCGACTGCGCGACACGTTCCTCGCGGTGCAGGCGGTCGCGGCGACCGGGGCGCCCGCCCTCGTGATGACGTACTGGAACCCGGTCGAGCGCCTCGGTGCCGAGCGCTTCGCCGCGGACCTCGCGGCCGCCGGCGGAGCGGGTGCCATCACGCCGGACCTCATCCCCGAGGAGGCGAGGCCCTGGGTCGACGCCGCCCGCCGGCACGGGCTCGACACCGTCTTCCTCGTGGCGCCGAGCAGCACCGACGAGCGCATCTGCGTGGTCGGCGAGGTGACGCGCGGGTTCGTCTACGCGGCATCGACGATGGGCGTCACGGGCACCCGCGCCCAGGTCGGCAACCGCGCTGAAGAGCTCGTCGCACGGACCCGCCGGCTCACCGACGTCCCCGTCGCCGTCGGCCTCGGTGTCAGCGACGGCGCTCAGGCCGCCGAGGTGGCGCGCTTCGCCGACGGCGTCATCGTCGGCTCTGCGCTGGTCCGGGCACTGGGTGAGGGCGGCGTCGACGCCGTGCGCGCGCTGTCGGCCGACCTGGCCGACGGCGTCCGCCGGCGCTGACCGCGGCCCGGCAGCACCCGGTCGCCTAGCCTCGGGCCCGTGCCGCCGCTCGCGTACCTGCCCAGTCCCGAACAGGGGGTCTGGTATGTCGGACCCGTGCCGGTGCGGGCGTACGCCTTGTTCATCCTGCTCGGCGTGGTCGCCGCGATCGTGCTCGGCGAGCGCCGGTGGCGGGCCCGTGGCGGACGGCCCGGGACGGTGGCCGACCTCGCCACCGTCGCCGTCCCCGCCGGCATCGTGGGGGCGCGGCTGTACCACGTGCTCACCACGCCGAAGCCCTACCTCGACGACCCGCTGTCGGCCCTCTACGTCTGGGAGGGCGGGCTCGGCATCCCCGGCGGCATCGCCGGCGGCACCCTCGCCGCGGTGCTCGTGGCGCGGCGGCGCGGCATCTCCGCGACCGCGCTCATGGACGCCGTCGGGCCCTGCGTCGCCGTCGCGCAGGCGATCGGGCGGCTCGGCAACTGGTTCAACCAGGAGCTGTTCGGTCGGCCGACGACCCTGCCCTGGGGGCTCGAGATCGACCCCGACAACCCCGACGCCGTACCGGGCGCCGAGGCGTACCACCCGACGTTCGCCTACGAGGCGCTGTGGAACCTCGGCGTCTTCGCGCTCGTGGTCTGGGCCGATCGCCGCTGGCGACTCGGCGGCGGTCGGGTGTTCGCCCTCTACGTCGCGGGCTACGCCGCCGGCCGCTTCTGGGTGGAGGGGCTGCGCATCGACGACGCCGAGAGCTGGCTCGGGCTGCGGCTCAACCAGTACGTCGCGCTGGCCGCGTTCGTGCTGGCGATGCTGTTCTTCTGGCTGCGCCGGGGCGCTCCGCGCGAGACCGACGTCGAGCCCCAGGACCGCTCCGACACCGACGAACCCGGGCGCGCACCGCCCGACGACGTCAGCTCGCCGACGTGACCGAGCACCGGGCCGACGGCGGACCCCCCGATGAGCAGTACCGCGTCGAGATCCACCACCGCCACCGCGACGTCACCGGCGGCTGGCTGCGGCCCGCCGTCTTCGGCGTCATGGACGGCCTGGTGAGCAACACGGCGCTCATCGCCGGTGTCGCGGGCGGTGGCGTGTCGTCGTCGACCGTCGTCCTGACCGGGCTCGCAGGGCTCGTCGCCGGCGCGCTGTCGATGGCCGTCGGCGAGTACACCTCGGTCGCGTCGCAGGCCGAGCTCGCCTCCGCCGAGATCGAGGTGGAGAAGCGCGAGATCGCGCGCGTGCCGCACGCCGAGCAGGCCGAGCTCGCGGCGCTGTACCGCGCCCGGGGGGTCGACGAGGCCACGGCCCGCGAGGTCGCCCGGCAGCTGTCCGCCGATCCCGAGCAGGCGTGGCGCGTGCACGCGCGCGAGGAGCTCGGCATCGACCCCGACGACCTGCCGTCCCCGCGGACGGCGGCTGCCTCGTCGTTCATCGCCTTCTCGCTGGGGGCCGCGGTGCCTGTGGTGCCGTACCTGCTCGGCGCCTCGTCGCCCGTCCTGGCCGTCGCGCTCGCGCTCGTGGCGCTGTTCGCCACTGGCGCGCTCGTCAGCCGGTTCACCGCACGCGGCGCCCTGTACAGCGGCACCCGGCAGCTGCTGCTCGGCGCCGCGGCCGCAGCGGCGACCTACGGCATCGGGACGGCGGTCGGCGCGGGGGTGTAGCGCGAGGTGCCGGCGCCCTGCAGCCTGACCTCGACGGTGACCCACCCGCCCTCGGTGCGCACGCCGACGCGGCCGCCGTGCACCTCCACGAGCCGCCGGACGACGTAGAGCCCCATGCCGAGGCCCTCCCGGTGGCGCGTCGCGCTGCTGTCGGCCTGCGTGAACGACTCGAACAGCTTCGCCGTCATCGCCGGGTCGAGGTCGCTGCCGTCGTTGCTGACCGTGATCCAGACGCCGGCGGCGTCCGAGCCGCCCGCGACGATGGGGACGGACCCACCGCTGCCGTGCTGCTGGGCGTTGTCGACGAGGTTGGCCAGCACCTGGTGCAGCGCCTGCCGGTCGATGCGCGCGGTGGTGCCGGGTTCGACGAGCACCTGCACCTCGCCGTTCGCCGGCCGGGCCGCGACGGCGAGCATCGCGACCTCGGCCGCCACGGCGTCGACCTCCGCGACCGCGCTCGGGTCGGCCGAGGTCGCTTCGGCTGCGGTGAGCATGTTCTCGAGCAGCCGCGACAGCCGCTCCTGCTGGTCGAGGACGGCGTGCAGCAGCCGGCGGCGCCCGTCGACGTCGAGGCGGTCGCCCCGCTTGAGCAGCGTGAGCGTCGCGGCACGGATGCCGGTCAGCGGCGTGCGGAACTCGTGCGACACCGTCGCGATGAGGTCCGCCCGGATCTGGTCGGCGTGCGCGAGCCGGGCCTGCACGCTGTCGGCGCCCTCGGCCAGCGCCTGGCGCAGCCGGTCCTCCTCCGAGCGGGACTGCTCGCTGGCGTGCCAGAACAGGATCAGGACGGCCGACTCGGCGAGGATGAAGCCGGCGTGCACCAGCGCCCAGACCCACGGATCGCCGTGCGGGAAGACCGACTCCGGGCGCAGCCCACCCATGATCCCGTGCTGCAGCGTGACGAAGCCGATGGCCAGGGCGTAGACGGCCCAGTCCTGGTAGAGCGCCACGACCGCGACGACGACGAAGTAGTGGAAGTGGGCCTCCACCTGCCCGGAGAACAGGTGGACGATCAGCGCCGAGCAGGTGAGCAGTCCCATCGACGCCGCGAAGGCGCGCATCCGCCGCGACGGCAGGGGCGCCAGCGCCACGCCGAGCAGCACCAGCAGAGGGAGCGTCTCGGCCAGCGCGTGCACCGGGAAGCCGTCGCGCAACGCGGCGAGCACCAGCACCACCGGCACGTGCAGGGCCAGCAGCCCGCAGACCACCCGGTGCCGCCAGCGGAAGTCGGCCGCGGCGAGCTCACGACCGGCCGGCAGCCACGCCGACCGCGCAGGCGCGGTCGAGGGGGCGGCACGGGGGGGCAGGCGCACGGCTCCAGCCTTCCCCGTCGGGCCGCGCGCCACCATGCCTCGAAAGGGTCATCTCGGGAGGCTTCGGATGTACTACGGACCCCGTCCTCGCGGGTCCGTCGCGGCCCGGTGGCGGGCTCGACGGCCCGGGACCGGTGTGCTCCGGTGTAACCTGACGGACATCTGCAGCAGGGCCGCCGACGTCCCGGGTGAGCAGAGAGCACGACCGTCCACACCACCCGTGTCCACCGTGTCGGAGGCCCTCTCTTGACCAGTGCCTGCCCGGCCCCGCAGGGGCTGTACGACCCCGCGAACGAGCATGACGCGTGCGGCGTCGCCTTCGTGGTCGACGTCGCCGGGCGCGCGTCGCACGACATCGTGTCGCAGGGCCTGACCGCGCTGCGCAACCTCGAGCACCGCGGGGCCTCGGGCAGCGAGCCCGACACCGGGGACGGCGCCGGCATCCTCACCCAGGTGCCGGACGCGCTGCTGCGCGCCGTGCTCGCCGACGACGGCGTGGTGCTCCCGCCGGCCGGCCACTACGCCGTCGGCACCGCGTTCCTGCCGACCGACGACGCCGAGGCCGCGGCGGTCCGCACGCGCATCGAGGCGATCGCCCGCGAGGAGGGACTGCGCGCGCTCGGCTGGCGAGTCCTGCCGACCGACCCGGAGGGCGCCGGCGTCGGAGCGACCGCCCGCTCCGTCATGCCGCGGTTCGAGCAGCTGCTGCTCGCCGCTGCCGAGGACTCGATGACCCCGTACGCGCTGGAGCGGCGGGCCTACGTCACGCGCAAGCGCGCGGAGCACGAGACCGGCACCTACTTCGCCTCGCTCTCGAGCCGCACGCTCGTGCACAAGGGCATGCTCACGACCGGGCAGCTCGAGCCGTTCTTCCCCGACCTGTCGGACGAGCGCTTCGCGAGCGCGCTGGCGCTGGTGCACAGCCGCTTCTCGACGAACACCTTCCCGAGCTGGCCGCTCGCGCACCCGTACCGCTACATCGCGCACAACGGCGAGATAAACACGGTCAAGGGCAACCGCAACTGGATGCGCGCCCGCGAGGCGCTGCTGCGCGGCCCGCACGAGCTGCCCGACGACCTGTCGCGCCTGTTCCCGATCTGCACGCCGGGCGCCTCCGACAGCGCGAGCTTCGACGAGGTGCTCGAGCTGCTGCACATGGCCGGTCGGTCGCTGCCGCACGCCGTCCTGATGATGGTGCCGGAGGCGTGGGAGAACGCGCCGGACATGGACCCGGCCAAGCGCGCCTTCTACGAGTTCCACGCCTCGGTGATGGAGCCGTGGGACGGACCCGCCTGCGTCACGTTCACCGACGGGACGCTCATCGGCGCCGTGCTCGACCGCAACGGGCTGCGCCCGTCGCGGTGGTACGAGACGGCCGACGGCCGCGTCATCCTCGCCAGCGAGGTCGGCGTGCTCGTCGTCGAGCCGTCGCTGGTGGGCCGCGAGGGCCGGGTGCCGCCGGGGCAGAGGTTCCTCGGCGTCCCCGCGAC
>JBKHYE010000126.1:0-11841 GCA_046565705.1 Actinomycetes bacterium | reverse complement strand
GGACGCCGCCGATGCGGTCCATGTCCGTCATCACGTAGCGGCCGAACGGCTTGACGTCGGCCAGGTGCGGCACGCGCTTGCCGATGCGGGTGAAGTCGTCGTACGACAGCTCGACGCGCGCCTCGTGGGCGATGGCGAGCAGGTGCAGCACGGCGTTGGTCGAGCCGCCGAGCGCCATGACGACGGTGATGGCGTTCTCGAACGCCTCCTTCGTCATGATCTTGCGGGCGGTGATCCCTGCGTCCACGAGCTTCACGACGGCCTCGCCGGAGGCGACGGCGAACGCGTCCCGCCGGCGGTCCGGGGCGGGCGGCGCCGCACTGCCCGGCAGCGACATCCCGAGCGCCTCGGCGGCCGCCGCCATCGTGTTGGCGGTGTACATCCCGCCGCACGCGCCCTCACCCGGGCAGGTGGCGCGCTCGAGCGCGTCGAGCTCCTCGCGGGTGATGAGCCCGCGGGCGCACGCGCCGACGCCCTCGAACATGTCGATGATCGTGAGGTCGCGGTCGCCGTACCGGCCGGGCAGCGTCGACCCGGCGTAGAGGAAGACGCTCGCCAGGTCCAGCCGGGCGGCCGCCATGAGCATCCCGGGCAGCGACTTGTCGCAGCCCGCCAGCGTCACCGAGCCGTCGAGCCGCTCGGCGAACATGACGGTCTCGACGCTGTCGGCGATGACCTCGCGCGAGACCAGCGAGGCGCGCATGCCCTCGTGCCCCATCGAGATGCCGTCCGACACCGAGATGGTCCCGAACTCCATCGGGAAGCCGCCGGCCCGGCGCACGCCGTCCTTCGCGGCGGTGGCGAGCCGCTGCAGCGAGAGGTTGCACGGCGTGATCTCGTTCCACGACGACGCGACGCCGATCTGCGGCTTGTCCCAGTCGTCGTCGGTCATGCCGACGGCGCGCAGCATCGCGCGCTGAGGGGCGCGGTGCATGCCCTCGGTGACGTCGGTGCTGCGCGGCTTGCGGGTGGCCATGCGCCGAACTCTAGGCGCGCAGCGGCGGGCCGGCGCCCGTGCGAGCATCGAAGTCGTGCCTCCTGCGACTCCCCGTGCGGACGGCGTGCCGCGCGTGCGCACCCGCTTCGGCCCTCGGCCGATCAGCCTGTTCCCCGCCCTGCTGATGCTCGTGGGCGCGCTGCCGCTCGCCGCCTCGCTGCCCGCGCTGTCGTGGCTGCTCGCCGTCCCGGTCGCCGGCGCCGTCTGGGTGCTCCGCGCCCGCGTCGTCGTGACGCCGGACGCGCTCGAGTGGTCGAACGGGCTGCGCCGGCACCGCACTCCCTGGTCGTCGGTCGAGGGGTTCGACCTGCCGCGCCGCGGCCCGTTGCGGCTGCTGCACGACGGCGAGCGGTCGGTGCTCACCGCGGTGCCACGGCACGAGCTCCGGGAGCTCGTGCGGGCCGCCGAGCAGGTGGCCGGCCCGGGCTCCCCGGCGACCTAGCATCGCCCGCGTGCCGACCACCTTCGACGTCGAGAGCGCCGACGGCACGCTGCTGCGTGCGTGGCAGGACGACGGCGACGCCGACGACGAGCGGGTGCCGCTGCTGCTCAGCAACGGGCTCGGCACGATCCCGGAGTCGTGGCCGGGGCTGGTCGGCCGCGACAGCGGCTACCGCACCGTCACCTGGTACTACCGCGGCACGTTCGGCTCGCAGCGGCCGGCCGACCCGGCGCGGGTGCGCATCGAGGACCACGTCGACGACGCGATCGCCGTCATGGACGCCGCGGGGGTCGAGCGCGCGCTCGTCGCGTGCTGGTCGATCGGCGTCAACATCGGGTTCGAGCTGGCTCTGCGCCACCCCGAACGCGTCGCCGGGCTGATGGCCGTCGCGGGGGTGCCGGGCGGGACGTTCTCGACAATGGGCGGTCCGCTGCGCATCCCGCGGCCGCTGCGGCACGTGCTGGCCACCGGTGTCGCGAGGTGGGCGCGTGCGATCGGTCCGGCGCTGACGTGGGTGGCCCACCGGGTGCCGGTCGACGAGCGGACGGCGTGGCTCGTGACGCACAGCGGCTTCATGCTGCCGGCGGCGCGCACCGAGGTCGTCGAGCCGATGCTGCGCGAGTTCGTCCGGCAGGACTGGAAGTGGTACTTCCACCTGGCGGTCGCCGCGAGCGAGCACCGGCCGATGGACGTCTCGTCGCTCGAGTGCCCGGTGACGCTGCTCGCCGGCCGGCACGACGTCCTGACGTCGATGCACGACGTCGTCGACGCCGCCGCGCGCATCCCGCACGCGCAGATCACGGTGCTGCCCGGCAGCCACTTCCTCCCGATGGAGCACCCCGAGCTGGTCCAGGTCGCCCTCGACGAGCTGGCCCGCCGCAGCGACCTCGGGCCGCCCGCCCGACCGGCGCCACGCAGCGCGGGCACGGCCGGCACCTCCGCCGCGTTGTCCTGAGCGTGGCCCTGACCCGACGCCGCGCGGCCGCCGCCGCCCTGCTCCTCCCCCTCGTCCTCAGCGCCTGCGGTGACGACCCCGTGCCCGCCGCGGGGCCGGACGCCGCACCGACGACCGCCACCCCCAGCCGCACGGCCGGCCCGACGACCCCCGCGACGACGCCGCCGTCGCAGCCCGCCGCGCAGGGCACCCCCGACCCGGCCGCCGTGCAGGTGCTCGTCACCGGGCTGCAGGCACCCTGGGGCATCGGCTTCCTGCCCGGCGGCGACGCGCTCATCACCGAGCGCGACACCGCGCGCGTGCTGCGCGTGCCGGCCGGCGGGGGCGCCCCCGCTGAGGTCACGCGCGTCCGCGAGGCGGACCCCGGCGGTGAGGGCGGCCTGCTCGGGCTGGCGGTCAGCCCGAGCTTCGCGAGCGACCGGCTGGTCTACGTCTACGTGACGACGGCGGAGGACAACCGCGTCGTCCGCTTCCGGCTCGACGAGCCGTCGACGACCGAGCCCGTCGTCACCGGCATCCCGAAGGCGCGCGTCCACAACGGCGGCCGCATCGCCTTCGGCCCCGACGGCAACCTCTACATCGGCACCGGCGACGCGGGCGACACCTCGCTGGCGCAGGACGACCGGTCGCTCGGCGGCAAGGTGCTGCGCACGACGCCCGACGGCGAGCCGGTCGCCGGCGGGTCGCTGGTGCTGTCGAAGGGCCACCGCAACGTGCAGGGCCTCGTGTTCGACGACGACGGACGGCTGTACGCCGTCGAGTTCGGCCAGAACCGGTTCGACGAGGTGAACGTCGTCGAGCAGGGCACGAACGGCGGCTGGCCCGTGGTCGAGGGGCCGGGCGACGGCGGCGGGCGGTTCCTCGCGCCGATCACGACCTGGTCGCCGGACGAGGCGTCGCCGAGCGGCGCGGCCGTCGCCGGCGGCAGCCTGTGGGTGGCGGCGCTGCGCGGGGAGCGGCTGTGGCGCGTGCCGCTGGACGGCGAGGGCGGCGCCCGGCAGCCGGAGGCGCTGCTGGTCGGCGACTTCGGCCGGCTCCGGACCGCGGCCACGGCGCCCGACGGCTCGCTCTGGGTGCTGACCAGCAACCGCGACGGCCGCGGCGACCCGGTGCAGGCGGACGACCGCGTCCTGCGCCTGCCGGCCCGCTGAACCGCGCGTCCGGCAGCCGCCGGCCCGCCGGTCGGGGAACATGGCGACCGTGACCGACCCCGAGCAGGTGCGACGGCGCCGTGTCAGCGGCGAGGTCAGCGCTGCCACGACCGTGCTGCGGGCGCGCGCGACGGCCGAGGACGCCGCCCTCGCGGCGCGCACGCCCCGGCTGTGGTGGTTCCCGCGGACGGTCGTCGACGTCATCCGCAAGGCCGACCGCGACCGGCTGCTCGGCATCGCCGCCGAGTCGGCGTTCTTCGCGGTCCTCACGCTGTTCCCGGCGCTGCTCGTCGCCGCCGCCGTCGTCGGCCAGCTCGGCGCGATCGTGGGGCAGGACGCCGCCGACCGCGTGGAGGAGGCGGTGCTGTCCTTCCTCGACCGGGTGCTCACCGACGCGGCCGGCCCGGTCGTCGACACGGTGCAGGACCTGTTCGACGGCAGCTTCAACCTGCTGACCCTCGCGACCGTCCTGGCGCTGGCGTCGCTGTCGACGGCGTTCGCGACGCTCATCAACACGCTCAACATCGCCTACGAGGTGCCCGAGACGCGCGGCTGGTGGTACCGCCGCTGGCTCGGGCTGCTGCTCGGGCTGGGCTCGGTGCTGACCGGTGCGGTCACCGTGACGGTGCTCGTGATCGGCCCGCTGTTCGGGCGCGGCGTCGACGTCGTCAGCGAGGTCGGGCTCGACCGCGGGTACGAGACGCTGTGGCAGACGCTGCGGTGGCCGCTGGCGTTCGGCGCGCTCGTGCTGTGGGCGACGACGGTGCAGCACCTCACGCCCGCGCTGCGGCACAAGTGGCGGCACGACCTGCCGGGCGGGCTGCTCACCGCGATCCTGTGGCTGGCCGCCTCGGCCATGCTCAACGCCTACCTGACGGCGGTCGTGCCGGCCTCACCGCTGCTCGGCGCGCTCGGTGGCGGCCTCATCCTGATGTTCTGGTTCTACCTGCTCGCCGTCGCGCTGCTGGCGGGCGCCGAGCTGAACGCGGTGCTCGCCGCCCGCCGGCGCTACCGCGGCATGACGACGCGCCAGCAGTCACCCGACGGCCTGGCCGAGGACGTGACCGGACCCATGGCGCGCCCCGTGCCGCCCGCGCCGACACCGCCGGACGAGCCTGCCGAGAGCTCGCCTGCCGAGGGCCGGAGCCCCGCGCGTCTGCTGTCGCGCCGGAAGGTGCCGTCGCGGCCGTCGTCCTGACCCGCGCCGCTCAGCCCTCGACGCCCAGCCGCTCCAGCAGCATCCCGCGCACCTTGCCGGCGTCAGCCTGACCGCGGGTGGCCTTCATGACGTCGCCGACGAGCTTGCCGATGGCCTGCACCTTGCCGCCCCGGATCTTCTCGACGACGTCGGGGTTGGCGGCGATCGCGTCCTCCACCGCCGAGCCGAGCGCGCCCTCGTCGCTCACGACCTCGAGACCGCGGGCCGCGACGACGTCGTCGGGATCGCCCTCGCCGGCGAGCACCCCGTCGAGCACCTGGCGGGCGAGCCCGGCGGTGAGCCGGCCCTCGGCCACCAGCGCGGCGACGCGCGCCACCTGCTGCGGCGTGACCGGCAGCTCGGCCGCCTCGACGCCCCGCGCGTTGGCGGCCTGGGCGAGGTGGCCGAGCCACCAGTTGCGCGCCTCGGCAGCCGGCGCACCGGCCTCGACGGTGGCGAGCACGAGGTCGAGCACGCCCGCGTTCGTCATGGCCTGCGCGTCGAGGTCGGACAGCCCCAGCTCGGCGGTCAGCCGCTTGCGCCGGGCGGTCGGCGGCTCGGGCAGCGCCGCACGCAGCTGCTCCACCCACGCGGGGTCGGGCGCCACCGGCGCGAGGTCGGGCTCGGGGAAGTAGCGGTAGTCGGTCGCCTCCTCCTTCGAGCGGCCGGACGTCGTCACGCCGGTGTCCTCGTGGAAGTGCCGGGTCTCCTGCACGACGCGCCCGCCCTCGCGCAGCACCGCGGCCTGCCGCTCCACCTCGAACCGCACCGCACGCTCGACCGAGCGCAGCGAGTTCACGTTCTTCGTCTCGGTGCGGGTCCCCCACGGCTCACCCGGACGCGAGAGCGAGGTGTTCACGTCGCAGCGCAGCGACCCCTGCTCCATCCGCACGTCGCTGACGCCCAGCCCGCGCAGCAGGTCGCGCAGCTCGGCGACGTACGCCTTGGCGACCGCCGCGGCGCGCGTGCCCGTGCCGGCCACCGGCTTCGTGACGATCTCGACGAGCGGGATGCCGGCGCGGTTGTAGTCGACGAGTGAGTGCGACGCACCGTGGATGCGGCCCGTCGCGCCGCCGACGTGCAGCGTCTTGCCGGTGTCCTCCTCGAGGTGCACGCGCTCGATCTCGATGCGGACCGTCTCGAGCCCGGCCGGTCCCTCGATGTCGACGTCGAGGTACCCGTCGGTGCACAGCGGCTCGTCGTACTGCGAGATCTGGAAGTTCTTCGGCATGTCCGGGTAGAAGTAGTTCTTGCGCGCGAAGCGGCACCAGGTCGCGATCGTGCAGTGCAGCGCGAGCCCGATGCGCACGGTCGACTCGATGGCCTTCTCGTTCACGACCGGCAGCGCGCCCGGCAGCCCGAGGCACACGGGGCAGACCTGGGTGTTCGGCTCGGCGCCGAACGTGGTGGCGCAGCCGCAGAACATCTTCGACGCCGTGCCGAGCTCGACGTGCGTCTCGAGCCCGATGACCGGCTCGAACTCCGACAGCGCCTCGTCGTACGGCACGAGCGGGACGGTCGCGGTCACGTGACGAGCTCCTCGAGACGGTCGAGCGTGCGGGTCATGCCGATGCGGGTGAGCGGGCGCAGCGCCCACAGCAGCGGCGGCACCTTCTCCTGGCTGATGTCCCACGTCTCACGCACGAGCGTGCCGCCCTCGACCGGCTCGAGCTCGTAGCGCCAGATGCGACCGCCGACGAACGGCCGCAGCGCGCCGGCCGCGGGCCGCGGCTGCCAGGCGATGCGCCGGCCCTCCTCGAACTCGACGACCTCGTTGACCATCCGGTAGCCGACGGCCGCCTTCATCTCCATGCCGAAGCGCGCGCCGAGCGACAGCCGCTCGGGGGCGCGGTGCGGGTCGCGGACGGTGCCGGACCCGTCGAGCTCCTGGTGGCGGGCCGGGTCGGCCAGCAGGTCGAAGATGCGCTCCGGCGGTGCGGCGACGACGCGCTCGACGGACAGCGTGTTCGGGACGAGCGGCACGGTCAGGCCTCCGGGAGTGCGGGTGCGCGGTCGAGCAGCGGGCCGCCCCAGCGGTCGTTCAGCGCCACCTCGACGGCGCCGCCGACGCGGTAGAGCAGGTCGTCGCGCAGCGTCGGCGCCATCACCTGCAAGCCGACCGGCAGACCGTCGGACAGCCCGGCCGGCAGCGACATCGCGGGACCGCCGTAGAGGTTGCTCGGGATGGTGGCGAGGTCGGCGAGGTACATGGCGACCGGGTCCTCGAGCCGCTCCCCCAGCGGGAACGCGACGGTGGGGGTCGTCGGCGAGACCAGCACGTCGGCCGACTCGAAGGCGCTCGCGAAGTCGCGCGAGATGAGCGTGCGCACCTTCTGCGCCTGGCCGTAGTAGGCGTCGTAGTAGCCGCTCGACAGCGCGTAGGTGCCGAGCATGATGCGGCGCTTGACCTCGGCGCCGAACCCCTGCGCGCGGGTCAGCGACATGACCTCCTCGAGGCTGCGCTCGCCGTCGTCGCCGACGCGCAGCCCGTAGCGGACCGCGTCGAACCGGGCCAGGTTGCTCGACGCCTCGCTCGGCGCGATGAGGTAGTACGCGGGCAGCGCGTAGCCGAAGTGCGGGCACGACACCTCGACGACGTCGGCGCCGAGCCCGCGCACGACGTCGACGGCCTCGTGGAACCGCTCCTCGACGCCGGCCTGGTAGCCCTCGCCCGACAGCTCGCGGACCACGCCGACCGTCAGCCCCCGCAGCGAGCCCTCCCGCGCGCCCTGCCGCGCGGCCTCGACGACGGGCGGCACGGGCGACGGGATCGACGTGGAGTCGAGCGGGTCGTGCCCGCCGATCGTCTCGTGCAGCAGCGCGGCGTCGAGCACCGTGCGCGCGCACGGGCCGGCCTGGTCGAGGCTGCTGCTGAACGCGACGAGCCCGTAGCGCGACACCCCGCCGTAGGTGGGCTTGACGCCGACGGTGCCGGTGACCGCGGCCGGCTGCCGGATGGAGCCGCCGGTGTCCGTGCCGATGGCGAGCGGCGCCTCGAACGCGGCCACCGCCGCGGCCGAGCCGCCGCCCGAGCCGCCCGGGATGCGGTCGAGGTCCCACGGGTTGTGCGACGGGCCGAACGCGCTGTGCTCGGTGGAGGAGCCCATCGCGAACTCGTCCATGTTCGTCTTGCCGAGCAGCACGACGCCGGCGTCCTTGAGCCGCCGGGTCACCGTCGCGTCGTACGGCGGGCGCCAGCCCTCGAGGATGCGCGACCCGACGGTGGTCGGGACGTCCTGCTGGACGATCACGTCCTTGAGCGCCAGCGGCACGCCGGCGAGCGGCCCGGTGACGCCGGACCTGTCAGCGATGGCGGCGTCGACGCGGCGCGCCTGCTCGAGCGCGCCCTCGGTGTCGACGTGCAGGAAGGCGTGCACACGCGCGTCGACCGCGGTGATGCGGTCGAGGTGGGCCTGCGCCACCTCGACGGCGGAGACGTCCTTGGCGGCGACCGCGGCGGCGAGCTCGGCCGCGGTCATGCGGGTGAGGTCGGTCACGCCGTCACTCCTCGTCCGCGCGGATCTGCGGCACGCGGAACCGGCCGTCCTCGGCGTCGGGAGCGCCGGCGAGCACGGCCTCGCGCGGCAGGGAGGGCCGCACGACGTCGGGCCGCTGCACGTTCTCGAGCGGCACGGCGTGCGTGGTGGGCGGCACGTCGGCGGCGTCCGAGACCTCCCGGATCTTCGCGACCGCCCCGAGGATGACGTCGAGCTGCCCCGCCAGGGCGTCGAGCTCGGCGTCCTCGAGGGCGAGCCGCGACAGCCGCGCGAGGTGCGCGACCTCCTCGCGGGTGATCTCGGGCAACGGGTCCTCCTCGTCGGCGGCGGTCGGGCCGAGTCTAGGGACGCACGCATCCGGGTTTGACCCCGCGGACACCGCCGCGCAACAGCACCGCAACGCGCGACCGCGACGGTCGGTCGCATGTCCTGGTTGCTGCGTGTGGTGCTGCCCGACCGTCCCGGCTCCCTCGGCGCGCTCGCGACCGCGCTGGGCGAGGTCGGCGGCGACATCCTGTCGCTCGACGTCGTGGAGCGCGGGCCGGACGGCGCGGTCGACGACCTCGTCGTCGCACTGCCGGCGGGCGGGCTCGCCGACCGCCTCATCACCAGCGCGCAGTCGGTCGACGGCGTCGTCGTCGAGTCGCTGCGCCCGTACTACGGCGTCACCGACCTGCACCGCGACCTCGAGCTCGTCGACGAGCTCGCCGCCGCGCCGGCGCGGGCGCTGCCGCTGCTCGTCGAGCATGCTCCCGGCGTCTTCCGCGCCGGCTGGGCCGCCCTCGTCGAGCGCGGCGCCCCCGGGGTGCGCGCGCTGCACGCGAGCGCGGGCGCACCCGAGCTCACCGACGTCGCGCTGCCCTGGCTGCCCCTGACGACGGCCCGTCGGCTCGACGTGCGCGAGGAGTGGGTGCCCGAGCGCTGGGGGGCGACCGGCACCGAGCTCGCCGCGGCACCCGTGGGGCGCTCCGAGCGCGCGGTGCTGCTCGGCCGGCCGGGCGGGCCGCGGTTCCGCGCCTCGGAGGTCCTGCGGCTGGCGCACCTGGCCGGCATCGCCGCCACGGTGACGGACCGGCTCTCGCCGGTCTGACCGCGCTACGGCAGGTCTGGCAGCACCGGCCGGCTCGACGGCGACGGGGACGAGGACGGCCGGGGTGAGCGGTTCTGCTCCTTCGCCGGCTGCGGCTCCGAGCCGGCGGGCACCCGCGCCGACGGCGGGGTGAACAGCTCGGCGATGTCCTGCAGCGCGCGGTCGTCGGGCGGGCCGGCGAGCTCGCTCCTGAAGTCACCCGGGCCGACCAGCCAGTAGGCGAACACCTCGGCCCAGTCACCCGCGCCGGACCGGTAGTCCGAGCACAGGTCGCACGGCCACCACGGCGTCGCGGGTGACAGCCCGCGCAGCTGCCGGTACCGGGCGCGCTGCTCGTCGCTGCCGGTGACGATGTCGACCGCGTGGCCGATCTCGTGCGCCACCGTCGCGCGCAGCGAGAGGTCGGACTGCTCGGGGCGCACGAGCACGGTGATGGTGCGGGCCTGCGGGTCGATGAAGCCCAGGTGCGCGCTGTCGCCGCGCGCGGCGAAGTGGATGTCGAAGCCCAGCTCCGGCCAGGGGTAGTCGAGCGCCTCGAGCGCGGCGCGAGCGCGGCGCTCCAGCGTCGGGGGCGCCGGTGCATGCTGCACCGGCACGCGGGCCGGGGCGGCGGTCGCGGTGGGCAGCGGCGCCTGCGCGGGCGCTGCGGGCGCTGGCGGCACCGGCTCGATGTCGACGGCGACGTCGTGGTCCGGCGACGCCGCACCCGGCCAGACCGTGACGCCCAGCGACGCGGCGCGTGCTGCGGCCTCCTGCCCCGTCGGCGGCGTCGGCGGCTCGGCGTCGCGCACGGTCGGCAGGCACAGCAGCGCAGCCGCGAGCACGGTCGCGGCGGCTCCGGCGACCGCGCGCGCGGTACCGGGCGGTGCGGCTGGCTGCACCCGTCCTCCCCCGAGGCTGGACGACGGGGAGGGCTTCGCCGCGGCGGCGTCAGGTTCCTGCCGGCTCCTCGCCGGTCGTCGCGACCGCCCGGGCGGCGTCGGGGCCGTCGGCCAGCAGCACGCGGAACCCGGCGTCGTCCAGCCTGGGCACGCCGAGCTTGGCCGCCTTCTCGTACTTGCTCGTCCCGGGGTCGGCGCCGACGACGACGAAGTCGGTCTTCTTCGAGACGCTGCCGGTCACCTTGCCGCCGAGCTCCTGCACCGCCTCGGTCGCGCCGTCGCGGCTGTGGCTGCCGAGGGTGCCGGTGATGACGACCGTCACGCCCTCGAGCGGCCGTGCGCCCTCGTCGGCGGACTCGTCGGCGAGCCGCGCGCCTGCGCGCCGCCACTTGTCGACGACGTCGCGGTGCCAGTCGACGTCGAACCAGTCGGCGACCGCCTGCGCGACGACCGGGCCGACGCCCTCGACCGCGGCGAGCTCCTCGACCGACGCCTTCTCGATCCGCTCGAGCGAGCGGAACTCGCGGGCGAGGTCGCGCGCCGTCGGCGCGCCGACGTGCCGGATCGACATCGCGACCAGCCACCGCCACAGGGGTCGGGTCTTGACCTGCTCGAGGCTGGTGAGCAGCTGGCGCGCCGCGGCCGACAGCTCACCGCTCTTGGTCGTGTAGAACTCGCTGCGCCGCAGCGTGTCCTCGTCGAGCAGCAGCACGTCGCCCTCGTCGCGCACGAGCCCCTGCTCGGTCAGGCTGCGCGCCGCCTCGTAGCCCAGCCCCTCGATGTCGAGCGCGGCACGGCTGGCCATGGCGAACACGCGCTCCCGCAGCTGCGCCGGGCAGGACCGCGCGTTCGGGCAGCGCAGGTCCTTGTCGCCCTCGCGCATCTGCCGCAGCGGCGTGCCGCACTCCGGGCACGTCGCCGGCATGACGAACTCGCGCTCGCTGCCGTCGCGCAGGTCGACCACCGGGCCGACGACCTCGGGGATGACGTCGCCCGCGCGCCGCACGACGACCGTGTCGCCGATGAGCACGCCCTTGCGCCGCACCTCGTCCTGGTTGTGCAGCGTCGCGGTGCTCACCGTGACGCCGCCGACGTGCACCGGCTCGAGCATCGCGAACGGCGTCGCCCGACCGGTGCGGCCGACGCTCACGGTGATGTCGCGGAGTCTGGTGGTCACCTCCTCCGGCGGGTACTTGTGCGCGATCGCCCACCGCGGGGCGTTGCTGGTGGCGCCGAGCCGTCGCTGCAGCGGCACCTGGTCGACCTTGACGACGACGCCGTCGATCTCGTGCTCGACGTCGTGCCGGTGCTCGCCCCACCTCGCGATGTAGCCGAGCACGCCGTCGAGGTCGTCGAACACCTCGGCGCGCGAGCTCACCGGCAGCCCCCACTGGGCCAGCCGGCGGTACGCCTCGGACTGGCTCGGCGGCGTCCATCCCTCGGTGCGCCCGACGCCGTGCAGCGTGAGCGACAGCGGCCTCGACGCCGTCACCCGCGGGTCCTTCTGCCTCAGGCTGCCGGCGGCGGCGTTGCGCGGGTTGGCGAACGGCGGCCGGCCCTCGGCGACCAGCCGCTCGTTGATGGCGGCGAAGTCCGCGGTGGCGATGAACACCTCGCCGCGCACCTCGAG
>JBKHYE010000125.1:0-13996 GCA_046565705.1 Actinomycetes bacterium | reverse complement strand
AGCCCGTACTCGACGGCGGTGGCGCCCTCGTCGCGCTTGCGGTCGGCGACGAAGGCCTGCAGGAAGGACAGGAAGCTGAGCATCGGAGTGCCTTTCGTGGTTGACCGGCCGGCGTGGCCGTTCTCGGTGTCGTCGGCCGGTGCCGACCTGACGCTGTCGATCGTGCGCCGCGCGGGCACGGGCCACATCCGACGAACAGCCCGCATTGCCGGGGACTAACGGTCACGCCTGCATAGGACGATCGGTCAGCATCGGCTCCGACGTTCGGCCGAACCACATGGCCTGCACGGACCAGTCGCGGGAATTGCCCTAGACGCGAGCACGCTGGATGTGCTAATGGGCCGGTGCGCAGGACGGTGCTGCGTAGACCTCCGTCGACGCGTCGGACCGGACGAGCTCGAAGCGCGCGTCGTCGCTGAGCATGTCCGCTGCCCGGCTCCCCTTCGACACGAAGACCGCGTCGACATCAGGAGGCAGGAAGGAGACGTCGCCCGACCCCAACCACTCGAGGTACCGGCGCTGGTCCTCGGGCAGGTAGGCGTCGAGCGGGTTGGCGATCACGACACGTCCGCCTGCGACCGCGACGTGCTCGCCGAGCTGACCGTCCGCGTACAGATCGCAGGTGTGCGACAGGCGCACGGCGGCGTCGATCGTCTCAGAACTCGGGACTTCACCGGCCGGACCGCGGACCACCGCAGTCCCACCGATGACGAGCGCGGCCAGGAGTGCAGCAGTCGCGACGACGTCTGTGTGACGACGCGCGGGCAGGCGAACGACACTCGCGACCCGCGGCGCGACGAAGAGGAGCAGCCACACCCCGTTGCGCGCCGCCGACGCCGTCAGCAGCACGAGACCGGCCATCGCGACGGCTTCCCACAGGCTCGGTCGGTAGCGCCGGCCGAGCCACAGCAGCACCAGCACCGAGAGGCCGAAGGCGATGTCGAGCGGCTGGTCCGGTGACAGCCGGGCCCAGAGCCCGACGTGCATGCGAGCGCTCTCGTTCGTCGCGACGCCGAGGTAGTACTCGACCGTGCGCCACAGCGCCGGCGTGGCGAAGAGCGCCGCGCCGGAGGCAAGGATGACGGCTGCCGACTCGGCCGGCCGGACCCTGGCCCGCTCGAGGAGGAGGTAGGCGCCCGCCACCGCGTACCCGACCAGGGCCGCGCCGTGGAGGTTGGACCAGAGAGCGAGCAAGGGCACCAGGAGCCAAATGCGCTGATCCGGGCGGCGGTGCTGAGATGTCAGGAACGCCACCAGTAGCGGGAGCAGGACGATGCTCCACATCTGCAGCCGTGCTACCGCGAACGTGGAAGCGCCCCCGACGAGCACGATTCCGGTGACGACAGCGGCCGCGCCCGGACTCGCGCCTGCGCGGCGTGCTGTCACTCCCGTGATGGCCAGACCCGCGACGCAAGCTACGGCGTGAGCCAGCCAGAGGGCGGTGTCAGCGCCGGCGCTATAGAGCAGGTGGAAAAGGACCTCGGACAGCACCGGCACGTTCACCCAATCCTGGGTCGGTGCGGAGGCGTACGGCACTCCTGCGGGCACCCGTCGTTCTCGAAGGATCACCGCGCCTAGCGCCGCCAGCCAACGCGCGTCCGCGCCGACCTGTCCGATCGACAGGACGAGCGCGCCCCAGAGGGCCACCCATCCTGTCAGTGGGTCGCGAACCAGCCGGGCGAGCGTCGTGGGCCGCTTCCTGGTCGGAGGCGGGTGCTGCGCTCGTCCGCTCTCAAGCCGGGACGACGTCACGGTGCAGGCATGGCGCATCAGCGACGCGGCGCAGGACACGTGGTACGGCGAGCGCGACGACTGCCGTGGCCAGCCCGATCGTGAGGGTGGCGAGCTGCCGCTCGTTCAGGAGTGCCAGTGGCGGCCAGTGCGTCCAGTACTCCGGCTCCCCGGCGCCGTCGCCGCGGTACAGGACGGCGCCGACTCCGTGCACCGCCACGCTGAAGGTCACGAGCGCGGTGAAGACTCGGCGGCGCCATGCCCTGTGCGCCGTCCACGACTGGTAGGCGACCACGAGCAGGGGCGCACTGAGCGTCAGCCACTCCAGGGCCAGCCGGTAGGAGTAGAAGGAGTACCCGCCCATCCAGTCGTTGCCGCGCAGCTGGACGATCATGTAGAGCAGGCCGCCCATCGCCGCCGACCTGCTCCAGGCAGGGCTGCGCCGCCAGGCCGTGACCAGCCCGGGTAGCAACAGGAGCAGGAACGGCGTCAGCACCAGGACGCCGCGCGAGGGCGAGACGAGGGTGCCGGCGACGCGCTCGAGATACTCGACGAGAGGCAGCCCCGTCGGGTCGAGGGACCTCGTGCGGCTGTCGCTGGCGTAGCCACCGCGCGGGTCAGCGGCGCCGTAGACGTGGAAGTTCCAGGCGATGAGCCCGACGACGCCCAGGCCGCTGCCGATACCGACCAGCACCATCGGTCGGAACCTGCGCTGCCGGAGCGACGCGCCGACCCCGACCGCCGCCGCCACCACCGCGTAGTGCGGCCTGGTGAGAATCGCCGCCGCGAACGACAAGCCGGATCCGAGGTGCCGTCCGCAGGCGGCGAGGAAGACTCCGGACACGAGCCAGAGCTGCCCAGGTCCGTGCGTCCACAGGGCATCGCCGGACACCGTCCACGTCGGCGTGGCGAGGGCGGCCACCAGCACGGCGGTCAGAGCCGTGCGCCTGGTCGTGAGCCGGCGAAGCAGGAAGAACAGCACGGTCATCGCGCCGGCCGTCGCGGCTGCGGCCGCGCAGTTGGCCATCAGCGGCAACGGCTCAGCAAACGGGTCGATGAGGTAGAAGGGCGTGGCCAGCCACATCGCACCCGGGAAACGGTCGCTCACCACGCGACCACCGGCTTCGACCCAGAAGCCAAGCTCATGTGCGTGGGCATCCATCGTGATGTTGCCGTGGTGCGCCAGTTGCCAGGCCGGGAAGTACATCGAGTTGGTGTCGATGCTCTGGAAAAGGTGTCCGGCAGTGAGCAGGTAAAGCAGCCAAAGGCCGAAGAACAGCGCAGTCGCGACGGCCCGATCGGTGCCGAGCAGAACGTGCCGAGGTCGGGTCCCGCCGCCGCGGCTGGCCGGTGTCGCGGCCCCCGCTGTGCGCGGTGAGTGGCCCGCGTCGTGCTCGGTCGTGGCGGTCATGCGGCTCTCACCGGACCAGAGTGGCTGACGATCAGGCCGTCGTCACGGTCCGTCGCCACATCCTGACCGAACAGCCGACCGGGGACTCATCCGTTCGGACGAGTCGCCGGCGAACGACCGCGACGCCAAGCCGGTCACCCGACCTCGCGCATCAGCCCCAGCGTCGTCTCCAGCACCATGTCGCCCACGCACCGGTCGATCGCGTAGCTGTCCTCGTAGTTCACGAAGACGTATCCGCCGGCCACGAACCCGAGCCCCTGGTGGCCGACCGGGTGGTGCTCGAAGCTCTGCGGCATGTAGCCCAGCGAGTCGTTGATCTGCGCCAGCGGGAAGACCACCCGGTCCGGCGCCTTCTCCTTGATGGTGTTGGTGAGGTTCGAGAAGAGCTCACCCGGGCCCGTGGTCAGCACGATGTCGTCGCCGATGGCGATCGCGCGGGCCGGCAGCTCCACCGACTGCGGCGCGGTCGAGGTGCAGGGCGCCTTGTCGGCGTTCTTGCCGGTGCGCACGGTGGACGGCGAGTTGTCGAACTGCCGGTCGAAGAACCCGGGCGCGCCGAGCGCGTCGAGCGGCGCGTTCGTTACCGGCTGCTTCCAGGTCGTGGCGGCGATGCGGACGTCGGTCTTGTCGACGGCGCGGCCGGCGCCGACCGGCGCGATGAGGTCGACGAGCTCGGCGCCGGTCGAGCGCCGCACGGTGCCGTCCTCGTTGTGCCGGTGGTTCTTCGCGCCCGTCACGTTGCCCAGGCCGGTCATGAAGTGCATGCCGACGCCGCCGAAGCGGTCCTCAGCGGCCTTGGCGAACCAGCCCGGCCAGTCCGGGTGCGCGACGCCGGAGTCTGCGTCCTCGGTCACCGGGTGCGCCGCGAAGGCACCGAGCGTCGCGATGACCTCCGGCTTGCCCTTCGGGCTGTCGGCCGCGACGGCGCGCAGCCAGGTCAGCTCGGACTCCTCGGCCGAGCGGTAGGTGCCACGGCGCTCGCTGTTGTGCTCGCGCGCCTCGGCCTGGCCCACCTCGAGGACGGCCGGCTCGAGCGCCGCCACGGCGTCGCGCACCGTCTGCTTGATCGTCTCGGTGGCCTGCGCCATGTACCAGTCCGGCACGAAGCCCCAGCCGCCGAGGAAGTCCATCGCGGTGTGGGCGTGCGTGGCGTGCAGGTTGAACGACTCCGGCGTCATGCCGAGCGCCGCCAGCTCCGGCTCCGCCGCCAGCGACTCGCCGATCTGCTTGATGCCGCAGTCGTCGCACTTGTTGGCGTAGTCCCAGAGCCAGCCCTCGGCGTCGATCACCGTCAGTACGACGAGGTCCTCGCCGTCCCGGATCGCCAGCGCCCGCACCCAGAGCCCGAGCTCCTCGTCGAACGAGCTGATCGGGTACATGGGCCCCAGCCCGTAGCCGCCCATGTAGATGCAGTTCGGGTTCTCCGGCCAGGGCGACCCGGCGGAGGCGAGGTGGTCAATCTCCTCCTCGGTGTTCGAGGCGAGCCGCTCGAGGAACACCGGGTCGACGACCTTGCACTTGGTGGCGTCCTTCTCCCAGCGCGCGTCCGGGAAGCCCTTCTCCTTCATCCCCTCTGGGTCCGGAAGGAGGTTGCGCTTCGCGGCACCGGCGTAGACCTGCCCACCCTTCAGGCCAGGGAGGTCGGCAGCGCTCGCACCGGCGGCGGACTCGGGCGCGGCCGTCTCGCCCGGCAGCACGGAGCCTGCGACCTCGTCGACCGGCTGCGGCACCGGCACGGGCACCAGCCCGATGCCGGCCCACGCCGCGGAGACGGTGAGGGCGCCGGTCAGGCCGGCGACGATCGTGGTCTTGGCGACGCGGTGCACAGGGGCTCCAAGCAGGTGGGGGCGAACGCGGACGGCGTTGCGGGCAGGTTTCGACGCCGCCGCGCGGTCTCCCTGCTGTGCCGCTGCACGAGGCGGGCCCCGCCGTCTTGTGACGGTGTCCCGGATGCCGCGTACTACCGTCGCGCGGGTGCCGCCCCGGACCCGCTCTGCACCTGCCGCCCGCTCTGCCGCCACGAGCTACCCCGTCGAGCGGACGACGCTCGCCAACGGCCTCCGCGTTCTGGTCAGCCCCGACCGCACGAGCCCGGTGGTCGCCGTCGCCGTCTACTACGACGTCGGCATGCGCAGCGAGCCCGAGGGCCGCACCGGCTTCGCGCACCTGTTCGAGCACCTGATGTTCCAGGGGTCGGCGAGCCTGGCCAAGACCCAGCACTTCACCTACGTCCAGGGCAGCGGCGGCACGCTGAACGGCTCCACCCATGTCGACTACACGAACTACTACGAGGTGGTGCCGAGCGGCGCCACCGAGCTGGCGCTGTTCCTCGAGGCCGACCGGATGCGCAGCGTCGCGCTCACGCAGGAGAACCTCGAGAACCAGATCGCCGTCGTCCAGAACGAGATCCGGGTCAACGTCCTCAACCGGCCCTACGGCGGGTTCCCCTGGCTGCTCATCCCGCCGGTGCTGTTCGACGACTTCGCCAACAGCCACAACGGCTACGGCGACTTCGTCGACCTCGAGAGCTCCACCCTCGAGGATGCGCAGCAGTTCTTCGACCGCTACTACGCCCCGGGCAACGCGGTCCTCACCGTGGTCGGCGACGTCGACCCGGCGCAGGTGTTCGCCTGGGTCGAGGAGCACTTCGGCGACATCCCCGCCCGCGACGTCCCGCCACGCCCGAGCTTCGCCGAGCCGCCGATCACGCAGGAGCGGCGCACCACCGTGCACGACCGGCTGGCGCCCGCGCCCGCCGTCGCGATGGGCTGGCGCACGCCCGACCCGGCCGACCTGCCCGGCTACCTGCCGCACCTCGTGCTGGCCGAGGTGCTCACCGACGGCGACGCCGCCCGACTGCAGCAGCGGATGATCCTGCGCGACCGCTCGGTCACCAGCATCGGCGGCTACCTCGGCCTGCTCGGCGACCCGCTCGACGCCCGAGACCCGACGCCGCTGCTCATCGAGGTCCATCACCCCGACGAGACTCCGGTCGACGCCGTGCTCGCCACCGTCGACGAGGAGATCGCTCGCCTCGCGAACGACGGGCTGCAAACGGGGGAGATAGAGCGCACTGTCGCCCGCCTGCTCTCGCGCTACTACCGCGAGCTCGACCCGGTGCTCGGCCGCGCGACGACGATGTCGGTGTTCGAGCAGCAGCGCGACCGCGCCGAGCTCGTCAACGAGCTGCCGCAGCTGCTGCAGGCCGTCACCGCCGAGCAGGTGCAGGAAGCGGCCACGACGCTGCGCCCCGACAACCGCGCGGTGCTCGAGCTGCGCCCCGGAGCCGCCGCATGACGCAGGCCCGACCGGTCCCGGCTCTCCAGCCCACCAAGGCGCCGAAGCTGCCGACCGTCTCCGACACCGTCCTGTCCAACGGGCTGCGCGTCATCGCCGTGCGCCGTCCCGGCGTCCCGCTGGCCGAGCTCCGCCTGCGCATCCCGTTCGCCGCGCCGTCCACGAAGCGAGCGAAGACGGCGCAGGCCGCGCTGCTCGGTGAGACGCTCCTGCTCGGCACCGAGCGCCGCGACGCCGAGCAGATCGCCACCGACCTGCAGTCCCTCGGCGGTCAGCTGTCGGCGAGCACCGACAGCGACCGGCTCGGCATCGGCGGCTCGGTGCTCGTCTCCGGCCTGCCCGGCCTGCTCGAGCTGCTCGCCGAGGCGCTGACCGGCGCCACGTACCCCAAGCGCGAGGTCCTCGGCGAGCGCGACCGGCTCGTGCAGGAGCTGGCCATCTACCGCAGCCAGGCCGCCGTCGTCGCACGAGAAGCGCTGCTGCACCGGCTCTACGGCACCCACCCGTACGGCCGCGACCTGCCCACCGGTGAGGAGGTCGAGCAGGTCAAGCCGTCGCAGCTGCGCTCGCTGCACGCCGCGCGCGTCTCGCCGCAGGGCAGCATCCTCGTTCTCGTCGGCGACGTGTCGCCCGCGCGCGCCGTCGGCATGGTCGAGAAGGCGCTCGGCGGCTGGACCGCCGACCACGCGGCGCCGCAGGTGCCACCCCTGCCCGAGCAGCCCGGCGGCCCCGCGCTGCTCATCGACCGGCCCGGGGCGGTGCAGACGACGCTGCGCGCCTCGGCGCCGGCGCCGTCGCGCGCGGACGACGACTCCGCGCCGTTCGTGCTCGCGAACCTCGTCTTCGGCGGCTACTTCTCCAGCCGCTGGGTCGCGAACATCCGTGAGGACAAGGGCTACACCTACAGCCCGCACGCCATCGTCGAGCACCCGCCGGCCGGGTCGCGGCTCATCATCAGCGCCGACGTCGCCACGCCGACGACGGCCGCAGCGCTCGTCGAGACGTGGTACGAGCTCGGCCGCGTCTCCACGCAGCCGGTGACCCAGGACGAGCTCGACCAGGCGCGCCGCTACGCGATCGGCAGCCTCGCCATCGGCACGGCGAGCCAGGCCGGCCTCGCCGGCACGCTGTCGCAGCTCGCGGCGGCAGGGCTCGGCGTCGAGTGGCTGCGCGACCAGCCCAAGCGGCTCGCCGCCGTCACGGTCGAGGACGCCCTCGAGGCCGCCGCGCGCTACCTCGCTCCGGCAAGGCTCACCACGGTGCTGGTCGGCGACGTCGAGCAGGTCGAGGGTCCCGTCCGCGGCGTGATGGACGTCGAGCTCGACACGTGAGAACGGTGCGGTGACAGGCGTTCCCGCGCTCTCGCGCGCGTCTGTGGACCGCGACGCCGCGCTGCGCGAGGACGACGCCGCGCTCGCCGCCGCGTGGGAACGGGCGCGGGTCCTCGTCGTCGACGCCGGCCGCGTCCTCGCCGACGAGAGCGGCGACCGGCCGCGGCTCGTCCTGGTGCCCGCGGCCGACGCCCCCGACGGCGACCGCCTCTACCTCGGCACCGACGACGACGGTCCGGTGTTCGCCGTCGCCGGCACGCTGCAGCCGCGCCTCGGCACCCGGCCGGGCGACCTGCGGACGCTCGGCACCGTCCTCGACGACCACGACGCCGGCCTGCTCGCGCACGCCGTCGGCCTGACCAACTGGCACGCCGCGCACCCGCGGTGCTCGCGGTGCGGCGCCCCGACGCAGGTGGTGCGCGGCGGCTCCGTGCGCCGCTGCCCCGACGACGGCAGCGAGCACTTCCCGCGCACCGACCCCGCCGTCATCGTGCTCGTGACCGACGGCGCCGACCGCTGCGTGCTCGGCCGGCAGCCGCTGTGGCCACCCGGTCGCTACAGCACGCTCGCGGGCTTCGTCGAGCCCGGCGAGAGCGCCGAGCAGGCGGTGGTGCGCGAGGTCGGCGAGGAGGCCGGCATCGTCGTCAGCGACGTGCAGTACGTCGCGAGCCAGCCGTGGCCGTTCCCGTCCAGCCTCATGCTCGGCTTCTTCGCCTCGTGCGACGCCGACGCCTGCCCGACCACGTTCGACGGCGAGCTCGACGACGTCCGCTGGTTCACCCGCGACGAGCTGCGGCAGGCGACCGAGTGGGGGCGGGGGAGCGGCCTGCAGCTGCCGGGGCGCGTCTCCATCGCACGGCACCTCATCGACACGTGGCTCGAGGGCGCGAACGGGTAGAGGTCGGCAGTGACCACCGACCTTGGCCGCGCGGCCCGTCGTGCAGAGCAGCACCCGGTCGTCGAGCGCTTCGCCAAGGCGGGCCTCGGGTCGCGCGCGGCGCTGTGGCTGCTCATCGGCCTGCTCGCCGCCTCGGTGGCGCTCGGCGGCGGGTCGTCGCAGGAGACCGACCAGAGCGGCGCGCTCCGTGCCATCGCCGGCTCGCCCGGCGGCACGGCGCTGCTCCTGCTCGTCGCGGCCGGCTTCGCCATGTACAGCGCCTACCGGTTCCTGTGCGCCGCCGTCGGCCACCGGCACAAGAGCAGCAGCAACCGCGTGCTGCACCGGCTCAAGTCAGCAGCAGAGGGGGTCATCTACGGCGCGGCGGCGGTCGCGAGCCTGCGGGTGGCGATGGGGAGCAGCCCCGACAGCGAGCAGGACACCAAGACCGCGACCGCCACGGTCATGGGGCTGCCCGGCGGCCGCACCGCGGTCGGCGTCATCGGCGCGGTCGCGGTCGTCGTCGCCGTCGTGCTGTTCGTCCGCGCGCTGCAGCACCACCACGCCGACCGGCTCGACGGCGCTCCGGCGCAGTGGCGTCGCGCTCTCGTGTGGCTCGGCGTGGCCGGGCTCGGCGGCCGGTCGCTGGCGATCGCGCTGGTCGGCTGGTTCCTCGTGGACGCGTCGCTGTCCTACGACCCGAACCAGGCGCGAGGGCTCGACGCCGCGCTCGACGCCGTCGCTCGGCAGCCGTTCGGCCAGGCACTGCTGCTGCTCTCGGCACTGTCGCTCGTCGCGTACGGCCTGTGGTCGATCGCCGAGATGCGCTGGCGCGACGTTTAACGCCGAGCGTCGTTCTCCTCGCTCGCCCGCGTCCGCGGGACGTGCTCGGCGAACGCCGTCTCCACGACGTCGGCCAGGACCCGCCCGACCGCGCGCGCGTGCCAGCGCAGCCCGGCGGGGTGCTCGGCACCGCTGCGGTTGAGCGCCGCAGCGATCGTGTGCAGAGACGCACCCGACGCGTGCAGCGCGCGGATCCGCGCCGTCACGTCGGGGGCCGGCAGCGTCTCCGGCGTCAGCCCGCTGCCGCTGAGCGCCGCGGCTGCCGCCCGCGACCGGTCGATGGCGTGCGCCAGCTCGGCCGCCGGCACCGCGGGGCTGAACAGGTTGCCCTGCGCGAGCTCGCAACCCCGCAGCCGCAGCGCGGTCGCCTGCTCTACGGTCTCCACGCCCTCGGCCACGCACCGCGCGCCGACGGCGTGCGCGAGCCCGACGACGCTGCTGACGATCGCGTCGTCGTCCTCGCCCGACCCCATGCCCGCGACGAAGGTGCGATCGACCTTCAGCGTCCCGACCGGGTACCGGGTCAGCTGCTGCAGCGAGCTGTAGCCGGTGCCGAAGTCGTCGACCGCGATGCGCACGCCGAGCGCCGCCATGTCGTGCAGCGTGGAGCCGGCGTCGTCCATCACGGCCGACTCGGTGACGTCGATGACCAGCCGGTGCGGCGACAGGCCCGACTCCTCGAGCGCCTCGCGCACCGAGCGCACGACGTCGGGCTGGCTCATCTGCCGCGGCGACAGGTTGACCTCGACGTCGAGCCCGACACCGGGCCCGTCGGGCCAGCGCGCCGCCTCGGCGCACGCCTGACGGAGCACCTCGCGGCCCAGTGGGACGACCAGCCCGGTCGCCTCGGCCACCGGCAGGAACGACGCCGGTCCGAGCAGCCCGCGCTCGGGGTGCTCCCACCGCACCAGCGCCTCCACGCCGGTGACCGCACCGGTCGTCAGGTCGACCACCGGCTGGTAGTGCAGCACCAGCTCGCCGCGCTCGAGCGCGTCCTGCAGGTCGGCCGAGGTCTCGGTGCGCTGCACCGCCGCCCGCTCCAGCTCAGGGCCGTAGAGCCGACGCCGCGCACGTCCGCGCGCCTTCGCGTCGTACATCGCGGCGTCCGCCGCCTGCAGCAGCTCCTCGCCGGTCTGCGGCGGTCGGCCGACGACGACGCCGACGCTCGCGGTCACGGTGAGGGTCGTGCCCTCGACGTCGAACGGCTCGTGCAGCCCCTCCTCGAGCCGGCCGGCCAACGCCTCGACCTCGGCGTCGCCGGCGACATCGCGCCACACCACGACGAACTCGTCGCCGGCGAGCCGGGCCAGCGTGTCGCCGGTGCGCAACCGCTTGCTCAGCCGCTCGGCCACCGCCGTCAGCAGCGCGTCACCCACGGCGTGTCCCAGGCTGTCGTTCACGCGCTTGAAGTGGTCGAGGTCGATCAGCGCGACGGCGACGACCGAGCCGTGCCGGCTGGCCTCCGACAGCGCCTGCTCCAGCCGGTCGCGCAGCAGCAGCCGGTTCGGCAGGCCGGTGAGCCCGTCGTGCAGCGCGAGCTGCTGCGCGCGGTCCTCGGCGGCCTTCGCCGCGGTGACGTCGACGTGGCTGATGACGGCGCCGGGCATGCCGTTCATCGGCGTGATGCGGACGCTGAACCAGCGGTCGTCGGTCACGCAGGCGTAGTCGCGCTCGAACCGGGCCCGGCGCCCGGCCAGGACGTCGAGCAGCCCGTCGGCGACGGCGGCGGCGGTCTCGTCGCCGTCGGCCGCGGCGGCCCGGCACACCGCGAGGTAGTCGGCGCCCTCGCCGCAGCGGGACAGGTCGGCGCCGTGCTCCAGGCCGAACCGCTGCCAGGCCGCGTTCACCGCGACGACGACGCCGTCGCCGTCGACGGCGCAGGTCGGTGACTCGATCGCGTCGAGCAAACTGCGGGCGATGCGCTCGTAACGCGCCGTGGCGAGCTCGAAGCGCGCGCGGTCGACGGCGTGCTGCACCGCCGTCGCGAGGCTCCGGCCGTCGTCGGCCCCCTTGACGAGGACGTCGTGCGCGCCGGCCGCCATCGCGCGCCTCGACAGACCGGCGTCGGCGGTCAGGACGACGAGCGGCAGGTCGGGCCACCCGCTCCGCAGTGCCGAGACCCGCTGCAGGCCGGTCCTGTCGGGCAGCCCGAGGTCGAGCACCACCACGTCGAACCGCGAGCCCGCCAGCGCGGACCGGGCCTGCTCCAGGTCCACGCAGCGGGTCAGCGATACACCGCCAAGCCCATGCTCGAGCGCCTCGACGGAAAGCTCGGCGTCGGCGTCGCTGTCCTCGACGAGCAGGACGGAGATCTCGCCGTCCGGCGTGCGCATCTCGGCAGGCCCCAGCAGCTGCATCGAGCCCCCTTCACGCCGCCTCGGGAACGAGTCAACAGCGCGGCAGGCAGCCGGAACAGGACTGACTCCGACAATGGCCCGATCGGGCCACTCCGCACCACCCGCCCGCTGGCGGTCAGCGCGGAGGGAGCCGCACGAGCCCGAGCCAGAAGTCCTCGATGGACTGCACGACATGCACGAACTGCTCCACATCGACCGGCTTTGTCAGGTAGCAGTTGGCTCCGAGGTCGTAGCCCTTCACGACGTCCTTCTCCGCCGCGGAGGTGGTCAGGATGGCGACCGGCAGGCGACGCAGCTCGGGGTCGGCGCGCATCTCGGCGAGCACCTCGTGGCCCGAGAGCTTGGGCAGGTTCAGATCGAGGATGACGAGGTCCGGCCGTGGCGCGTCGGCGGCGTCGCCGCGGCGCAGCAGGTGGTCGACGGCGGCCTGCCCGTCACGCACGACGGTGACCTCGTTGGCGATCTTGGCTTCGTGCAGCGCCTCGAGCGTCAGCTCCACGTCGGCGAGGCTGTCCTCGACGAGCAGGATCTGCATCAGCTCGGCCTCGCGCGTCACGAAGGCTCCTCTCCGGTCGGTACCGCCCGCCCTGTTCCGGGCAGTCTGACGCAGAAGCGGGAGCCGCCGAGGGCCGAGCCCTCGACCCAGGCGTGCCCGCCGCTCTGCTCCGCCACCTTCTGCACGACGGCGAGCCCGATGCCCGTGCCCCCGTAGTCCTCGCGCACGTGCAGGCGCTGGAACATCCGGAAGACCTTCTCGCGGAACTCCGGCGCGATGCCGATGCCGTTGTCGTCGACGCAGAGGTCGACCCAGCCGCCGTCGACGACGGTGCTCACCTCGACGCGCGGCTGCGACCCCGGCGCGTGGAACTTCACCGCGTTGTTCACCAGGTTCTGCAGCATCGCCGCGATCGACGCCTGGTCGCCGTGCACCGGCACGAGCTCCCCGATGACGACCGTCGCGCCGGTCTCGTCGATCTGCGACCGCAGCCCCTCCACGACCTGCGCAGCGACAGCCGCGAGGTCGACGTCCTGCGCCTCGCGCTCGATGCGCAGGAACCGCGAGTAGTGCAGGAGGTCGTCGATGAGCGCACGCATCCGCGTGCACCCCTCGACGACGTGCCGGACGTACCGCTCGCCCCGCTCGTCGAGCACGTCGCCGTACCGGCGTTCGAGCAGCTGCACGTACCCGGTGATGACGCGCAGCGGCTCCGAGAGGTCGTGCGAGGCGACGTAGGCGAACTGCTCGAGGTCGCGGTTGCTGCGCAGGAGCACCTGCTGCTGCGCCTCCAGCTGCCGGGTCGCGTTCTCGACCTCGGCCTGCAGGTGCGCGCGCTCGGTGATGTCGACGGCGCTGGTGGCGACGCCGGTGACCTCGCCGTCCGGCCCGCGCAGCGGAGAGACCGTCAGGCTCACCGGCACGTACGACCCGTCCGCGCGCTGCTGCACCGTGTCGAAGCGCTGAACAGCGCTGCCGGACAGCGCGCGGTCCCGGGCCGCGTCGAGCTCCGTGCGGTACTCGTCGGGGGTGAGCGTGGCGGCCGGCGCGCCGAGCGCTTGGGAGGCGCTGCGGCGGTAGAGCACCTCTGCCGCTGCGTTCCACGACGTGATGCACCCGTCGAGGTCCTCGGTGTAGATGGCGTCGGTGGACACCTGCACGACCTGGGCCAGCAGCGCGCGGTCGACGTCGTCGTGCACGGCGGGCGTGCTCTCGACGGCCTTGTCCACGGGTCCTCCTCGTCGACGCCGCGAGACGCTAGACGCTACGGGACGGGACGGGCGCGGACGGCGGATCGCACGCGTCGCGCGGCCGCGCTGGTGACTCGTCTCGCGGCGTGCGGGGGACCGGTGCGCTCAGCGGCCCGGGTCGCGGCGGCGAGGGGCGAGCTCGGGCGGCAGCGGCACGGCCGGGTCGGTCGAGCTCATGACCACCTCGCGGGCGAGGTCGTGGACCTTGCGGCCGCGGGAGCGGGCGGTCTTGCGCAGCCGCTCGAAGGCGTCACGCGGGCTGCTGCGCTGCCGCTCGGTCAGCACGCCGATCGCCTGCTCGACGACGACTCGGGCGGCCAGCGCGTGCTCGAGCTGGCGCACCGACAGACGCAGCTGGCCCACCTCGTCGAGCTCGCCCTCCGCGCGCGGCGGCCGGCTGCCC
>JBKHYE010000124.1:0-8238 GCA_046565705.1 Actinomycetes bacterium | reverse complement strand
TCGACAAGACCCGCGTGCGCTGGGGCGACGGCGGCGAGGACGACGTCTCCGGCGGCGGCGCCTACACCCACATGACGATGCTGGCCACCTCCACCGAGGGCATGCACCGGCTGTTCAAGCTGTCGAGCCTGGCGAGCCTCGAGGGCTACTACTACAAGCCGCGCATGGACAAGGAGCTGCTCGCCGAGCACGTGCGGCCCGACGTCGACCTCATCGCCACCACCGGCTGCCCGTCCGGGGAGATCCAGACCTACCTGCGCATGGGCGAGTACGACAGGGCCAAGCGCAGCGCCGGGGAGTACCGCGAGATCTTCGGCGCGCAGAACTTCTACTGCGAGCTGATGGAGCACGGCATCGGCATCGAGCGCCGGGCGCAGAAGGACCTCATCCGGCTCGCGAAGGACATGGGCATCCCGTTCCTCGCGACCAACGACCTGCACTACACCCACCCGGAGGACGCGCGCGCCCACGAGGTGCTGCTGTGCGTGCAGTCGGGCAAGACGATGAGCGACCCGACGCGCTTCAAGTTCGACGCGCAGGACTTCTACCTCAAGAGCCCGCGCGAGATGAGGGACCTCTGGCGCGAGTTCCCCGAGGCGTGCGACAACACGCTGCTCGTCGCCGAGCGGTGCGAGATCTCGTTCACCGAGGGCGCCGACCTCATGCCGCGCGTGGAGGTGCCGGAGGGCTTCACGGAGCAGACCTACCTGCGCCAGCAGGTGCACGAGGGGTTGGCGCGCCGGTTCGCGCCCGCGCCGGTGCCCGAGGGGCACACCCGGCAGGCCGACTACGAGGTCGACGTCATCTGCCAGATGGGCTTTCCCGGCTACTTCCTCGTCACGGCCGACCTCGTGTCGTACGCCAAGACCGCCGGCATCCGGGTCGGGCCGGGCCGCGGGTCGGCGGCCGGCTCGCTGGTGGCCTACGCGCTCGGCATCACCGAGCTCGACCCGATCGAGCACAAGCTGCTGTTCGAGCGCTTCCTCAACCCCGAGCGCATCTCCATGCCCGACATCGACATGGACTTCGACGAGCGCCGGCGCGGCGACATGATCCGGTACGCGACCGAGAAGTACGGCGAGGAGCGGGTCGCGCAGATCATCACCTACGGCACCATCAAGGCCAAGGCCGCCGTCAAGGACGCCGCCCGCGTGCTGGGGTACCCCTTCGCCGTCGGGGACAAGATCACCAAGGCGATGCCGCCCGCCGTCATGGGCAAGGACATCCCGCTGTCCGGCGTCTTCGACCCCAGCCACAAGCGGTACGGCGAGGCGGGGGAGTTCCGCGCGCTCTACGAGAGCGACCCCGACGTCAAGTCGGTCGTCGACACCGCCCGCGGTCTCGAGGGGCTCAAGCGCCAGTGGGGCGTGCACGCCGCCGGCGTCATCCTGTGCCGCGAACCGCTGCTCGACGTCATCCCGATCCAGCGCCGCGAGCAGGACGGCGCGATCATCACGCAGTTCGACATGGGCGCCTGCGAGACGCTCGGGCTGCTCAAGATGGACTTCCTCGGGCTGCGCAACCTCACGGTCCTCGACGACTGCCTCAAGCACATCGAGAACAACCGGGGTGAGACGGTCGTGCTCGAGGACCTCGACGTCATGACGCCCGACCCGAAGACCTACGAGCTGCTGTCGCGCGGCGACACCCTCGGCGTCTTCCAGCTCGACGGCGGCCCGATGCGGGCGCTGCTGCGGTCCATGCAGCCCGACAGCTTCGAGGACATCTCGGCCGTCCTCGCGCTGTACCGGCCGGGCCCGATGGGCGCCAACGCGCACAACGACTACGCCGACCGCAAGAACGGCCGCAAGCCGGTGGTGCCGATCCACCCCGAGCTCGCCGAGCCGCTGGCCGACATCCTGGGCGAGACCTACGGGCTGATCGTCTACCAGGAGCAGGTCATGGCGATCGCCCAGAAGCTCGCCGGCTACTCGCTCGGCGCCGCCGACCTGCTGCGCCGCGCCATGGGCAAGAAGAAGAAGGAGATCCTCGACAAGGAGTACGTGCCGTTCCGCGACGGCATGAAGGCCAACGGCTACTCCGACGGCGCCATCAAGACGCTGTGGGACATCCTCGTCCCGTTCTCGGACTACGCCTTCAACCGCGCGCACACCGCCGGCTACGGGCTCGTCTCGTTCTGGACCGCCTACCTCAAGGCGAACTACCCGGCCGAGTACATGGCCGCGCTGCTCACCAGCGTCAAGGACGACAAGGACAAGAGCGCGCTGTACCTGGCGGAGTGCCGGCGCATGGGCATCAAGGTGCTGCCGCCCGACGTCAACGAGTCCGACGCAGACTTCACGCCGCGGGGCACCGACATCCGCTTCGGCCTCACAGCCATCCGCAACGTCGGCGAGAACGTCGTCGCCTCGCTGGTCGCCACCCGCCAGAGCAAGGGCCGCTTCGCCGACTTCGGGGACTTCCTGCGCAAGGTCGAGGCCGTCTGCTGCAACAAGAAGACGGTCGAGAGCCTCTGCCGCGCAGGGGCTTTCGACTCCCTCGGGCACGCGCGCAAGGGCCTGTGCTCGGTGCTCGCCGAGGCGGTCGACGCCGTCCTCGAGACCAAGCGGGCCGAGGCCATCGGCCAGTTCGACCTGTTCGGCTCGGCCGACGACGCCGACGACAACCCCGGTCTGTTCGACGTCACCGTGCCGATGGGGGAGTGGGAGAAGTCGGTCCTGCTCGCCTACGAGCGCGAGATGCTCGGCCTGTACGTCAGCGACCACCCGCTGCTCGGGGTCGAGCACGTGCTCGCGGCGGCAGTCGACTGCCCGGTCTCGGCGATCGCCGAGCTCGACGACGGCAAGACGGTCACCGTCGGCGGCATCCTGTCCAGCGTCACGCGCCGGGTGACCAAGCAGGGCAACCCGTGGGCGGCCGTGCAGCTCGAGGACCTCGAGGGCTCGGTCGAGGCGATGTTCTTCCCCGCGTCGTACGCCGCGGCCGCGGTGCACCTCGTCGAGGACGCCGTCGTGCTGGTGCGAGGTCGGGTCGACAAGCGCGACGACGTGCCCAAGCTGATCGCCAACGAGGTGATGATCCCGGACCTGTCGCAGGGTCCGCGCGGTCCGGTCGTCGTGCAGCTGCCGACGCCACGGGTCACGCCGCCCGTCGTCGAGCGCTTCAAGGAGGTCCTGGCCGCCCACCCGGGCACCACCGAGGTGCACCTGCAGCTCGTCAACGGCCCGAAGAAGACCGTCGTGCGGCTCGACGACCGGCTGCGCGTGACCGCGACGCCGTCGCTGTTCGCCGACCTCAAGGCACTGCTCGGCCCCGGCTGCCTGCCCGCTGGAGCCTGACCGTCCGGCGCGCTGAGGCGCCGCTGCGCGGACGTGCCCGCGCGGCGAGGGGCGTCCGGCCGTCCACCGCCGCCCGGTCGTGGCAGGCTGGCCGGGTGGATCCTCTGAGGCTCTGCGCCGGCACGCTCGAGGTCGAGCACCCCGACCACGTCCTGCTCGACTACCTCGACCCGCGCAACGGCTACGCGTACCCGAGCTACGACACCCTGGTCACCAACGGGTCGCCGCAGCTCGTCGACGGCGACCTGCTCGCGCCGGCCCTGATGGGGGTGGACCTCGACCGAGCCCGGTTCCGGCTGCTGCGCGACATGCTGCCGGCGCTCGAGGCGGTCGCCGACCTCCCGCCGGTCTCGCTGCAGGACGCCGACGACGACCACGTGCTGTGCGTGGCCGGCATCTTCGGGATGCTCGACGAGCCCCGCTACGCCGGCCGTGGCGTGCGCGGCACGATCGTCAGCAAGGTGCTGCACCGCAAGCGCCCGGACCTGGTGCCGCTGTACGACTCGCGCATCTTCGAGGCGTACACGGCGCCCGGTGCCATCCCGCGGTCCACCGACCGGTCGTGGCAGCAGTTCATGGCGCTGCTGTGCATGCAGATGCGGGCCGACCTGCGGGCCGAGGCCGGCGCGTTCGCCGAGCTGGAGAAGCTCGCCGCCGATCAGGAGTCGCCGGTGACGCAGCTGCGGATCCTCGACATCCTGGTCTGGCGCACCGCCGAGGCGTGGCACTGAGGTCGCCCGCGCGGTGACCCGCGACAGCGGGCTCGGCACGGGCGTCGCGCTGGCGGGACGGCTCTGGCGGGGTGGGGACGCCGAACCGCTCGACGACGCGGTCGTCGTCGTCGACCGGAACGGCGACGTCGCGGCCGCGGGCCCGGCGACGGCGGTGCACGTGCCGGACGACGTCCGCAGGCTGGTGGGGGCGTGGGTCGGTCCGGGCGTGGTCGACGCGCACGTGCACCTGGCCTTCGCCGACCCGGTCGAGCTCCTGGCCGGCGGGGTCGTCGCGGCCCGCGACCTCGGTGCGCCGCCCGCGCTCGTCGCCGAGCTGCGCGCGCGCTCCGCGCCGCCCGTCCTGCGCCTCGCCGGACCGCTCCTGACGGCGCCGGGCGGCTACCCGACGCGCAGCTGGGGCGCCGACGGGTTCGCGGTCGGGCTGCACGGACCCGAGGACGCGGCGGCCGTCGTGCGCCGACTGGCCGCCGACGGCGTCGACGTGGTCAAGGTCGCGGTCGAGCCGGCCGGCGGCCTGCCGGTGCCGACTCCGGCCGAGCTCGCAGCGGTCGTGCGCGCCGCCCACGACGGCGGGCTGCGCGTCACGGCGCACGCCCTCACGGCCGCCGCGGTCGAGCGCGTCCTCGACGCCGGCGTCGACGAGCTCGCCCACACCCCGGTCGAGCGGCTCCCCGAGCCGGTCGTGCACCGGATCGCCGCCGCGGACGTGCCGGTCGTGTCCACCCTGCAGACGCTGGTCGCCCAGCAGGACGACGACGACGCGCCGGCGGCCAACGCCCGCGCCCTCGTCACGGCGGGCGTGCCGCTCGTCTACGGCAGCGACCTCGACAACGCGGGGACCCGGCCGGGCGTGGACCCGCGCGAGCTCGACCGGCTCGCCGAGGCAGGCCTGGGCCGCGCCGGCGCGCTCCGCGCCGCCACCGACGGCTCGGCCCGGCTGCTCGGCCTCTCAGGGCGGGTCGAGGTCGGGCAGCCGGCTGCGCTCGTGCTGCTGCCGGCCGACCCGCTCGAGCAGCCCGAGGCGTGGCGCGCGCCGCTCGCCGTGCTGGCGGGCGGCCGGCTGCTCCTGCCGTGACGTCAGCCGCGCTCGGCGAGCGCCTCCGCGACGGCCAGCGGGACGGCGGCGTCGGCGGGGCGGGTGGCGCGCCAGGCGACCAGCCACGTCGTGGCCCCCTTGCGGAACCGCACGGTGAGCAGCTCCGCCGCCTCGGCGTCGGGCAGCGCGAGGCGCCGCGCGTCCGAGGCGTCGCCGATCGTCGGCGCGTCGACGGCTGTCCCTCCTGATGCGGACACGTCACCGTCGAGGTCGGCGCGCGCGCCACCGGCGTCGGCGAAGCGGACCACGACGACGGTCAGCGACCGCAGGTCCGTGCGCGAGGCGTACTGCGCGACGTAGGCGGCCTCGAACCCGTGCCGCGCGAGCTGGGTCGACGCCGCCGAGGGGTCCGACGAGAACGCGGCCACCTCAGCGGCATCGCGGGGGCCGGAACCCTCCATCACCGGCTCGAGCCCGTCGGGCACCTCGTCGGGCGCAGGCACGAGCTCACGCAGCGGCCCGGCCGGCAGGTCGATCGACGCCGCGGCGGTCGGGGTCGAGTCGGTCGGCGACGCCGTCGCTGACGCGGCCGCCGGGCGCTCGAGCGCCGGCTGCTCGTCGGTGCACCCCGCGGCGCCGGCGACCCCGAGCGACAGCAGCGCGACTCCCGGGAGCAGCCGTGGCGCGCGCACGGGCGGCAGCGTACGGCGCACCGCTAGCGTGGCGGAGGTGACCGCGCCCGACGTCCTGCCCGGCCCGCCGCGGCCCGGACTGCTGCCGCGCGGCGTCGTCGGCGAGGTGCTCGCCGCGGTGCTCACCGCGGTCGGCTGCGTGCTGCTTGCCGCCCCGGCCGGGCTCGTCTGGGCCGCGATCGCGCCGCGGGCATCCGTCGTCGCCGCGGGCGACAGCGTGCGCGTCGCCGACCCGACGGCCCGCGACTTCGTCAACGCCGACGCCACGTACCTGGTCGTCGTCGTGCTCGCCGGGCTCCTCGTCGGGCTGCTCGTCGTCACGGTCGGCCGGCGGCACGGCCCGGGATGCGTCGTCGGGGCCACGGTGGGTGGGCTGCTCGCCGCCGAGATCGCCCGGCGCACCGGGATGCTCGTCGGCCGGGAGGAGGCCGAGGCGTTCCTGCGCTCCGGACTCGACGGCGCGCTCGAGCTCCCCCTGCGGCTGCGGTCGATCGCGCTCCTCGTGGGCTGGCCGGTCGCCGCGCTCACCGTGGTCATGGTCGTCGCCAGCTGGCGACTGCCCGCCCCCGACGACGCGTAGCCGACTCAGTTCGGGCTGAGCGGCGTGCGGGCGAGCTCCGGGGCCGGCACCGCCGACAAGGCGTGCATCAGCCGGGTCTCCCGGCGCAGCAGGTCCAGCGCCGCGCGCAGCCGCGCGGCGTCGTCCGGCGCCTCGAGCAGCGCCTGCCGGTCGGCGAGGTCGACGCGTGCGGCGGCGGTGACGAGGTAGCCGAGCGACCGGGGGTCCTCGGGCAGCTCGGGCAGCGCGTCGCGACCGCTTCCCGCGGCAGCCAGGGCGCGCACGTACTGCGCCAGCGCGGCGCGCGCCGCGGGGGCGAGCACCGCCGCGTCCGCGGGGTCGCCGGGCGCGTCCGACAGCCGCTCGACGCGCCCCACCAGGTAGGGCTTGTCGTGCTCGAAGCCGACGACGCGGAACCGGTCGACGCCGACGGTCAGCACGTCGTACCGGCCGTCGGGGTGCCGGTCGGCTGTCCGGAGGCGCGCCACCGTGCCGACCTCGTGCAGGGCGAGCACGCCGTCCTCGCCGACCTCGCGCCCCGCGCGGATGGCCAGCACGCCGAGCTCGCGCGCCGACTCGGGCTGGCCCAGCAGGTCCTCGACCAGCACGCGGTAGCGCGGCTCGAAGACGTGCAGCGGCAGCAGCTGACCGGGCACGAGCACGAGCCCGAGCGGGAACAGCGGGAGCCGGGCGGCCACCGGGCGAGGGTAGGGCGCAGCACGCGTTCCCGCCCGCGCGGGCCGGTGCGGGCCCCGCCCACCGTGGCCCGTGTCACGCGGCGCGCACGCAGACCGCGAGCAAGATCGCCGGTAGCCTGGGGGGTCGCCCGCCGCCCTTCCCTGCACTGCCCTCGAGGAGCCTTCCCCCGTGCTGAGCCGCATCGACCTGCGCGGGCGCCGCGGGAGCGACCTGCGCGGCGTGCTGCCGCGGGCGCAGCTGGACGTCGCCGCCGGTGTCGAGCTCGTCCGGCCGGTGGTCGAGGCGGTGCGCGATCGCGGTCTTGCCGCCGTGCTCGAGGCGACCGCGCGCTTCGACGGCGTGCAGCGCGACGGCGTCCGCGTTCCGGCGGAGGCGTTGCAGGCGGCGCTGCGCGACCTGGACCCGGCGGTCCGCGACGCGCTCGAGGAGTCGGCCCGTCGCGCGCGCACCGTCGCCACGGCGCAGCTGCGCGACGACGTCGTCGTCCCGGTCGTCGACGGCGCGACGGTCACCGAGCGCTGGGTGCCGGTCGGCCGGGTAGGGCTGTACGTGCCGGGCGGCCGGGTGGCCTACCCGAGCAGCGTGGTCATGAACGTCGTCCCGGCCCAGGTCGCCGGCGTGCCGAGCCTCGTGGTGGCCAGCCCGCCGAAGGAGGAGTTCGGCGGGCTGCCGAACCCGGTCGTGCTCGCGGCGTGCGCGCTGCTCGGCGTCGACGAGGTCTACGCGGTCGGCGGGGCGCAGGCGATCGCCATGCTCGCGTTCGGGCTGGCGGGCGGGTCGGACGGCAGCGTCGAGGGCGTGCCCGCCGTCGACGTGATCACCGGCCCGGGCAACGTCTACGTCACCGCGGCCAAGCGGCTGGTGCAGGGCCTGGTGGGCACCGACTCCGAGGCGGGCCCCACCGAGGTCGCGGTGCTCGCCGACGACACTGCCGTGCCGGCCTTCGTCGCCGCCGACCTCGTGGCGCAGGCGGAGCACGACCCGCTCGCCGCCTGCCTGCTCGTGACGCCGAGCGCCGACCTGCTCGACGCCGTCGACGTCGAGCTCGGCAAGCAGGTCCCGGCGACCCGGCACCGCGAGCGCGTCGAGGCGGCGCTGGCCGGCCAGTCGGCGCACGTGCTGGTCGACGACCTCGACCACGGCCTGGAGGTCGTGGACGCCTGGGCGGCCGAGCACCTCGAGGTCGTCACGCACGACGCCCGCGAGCGCGCCCTGCAGG
>JBKHYE010000123.1:0-65921 GCA_046565705.1 Actinomycetes bacterium | reverse complement strand
CGCGCCGAACGGCATTGGCCGCATCAGCTTCACCCGCAGCACCACGGCTGCCGGCGCGGTCGTCCGCGGCGACCTCGCCGGCGTGAACGTCAGCCTGGCCGGCGTCGTGCAGCTGACCGGGGTGACCGGCAGCGTCGAGGTCGCCGCGGCCGGGGTGGCCGGGTCGTTGTCCGGTGCGGCGTCCTTCGTGCTGCCCGGCGGCCTGTCGCTGTCGGCCACGACCGTCGCCGTGGACGTCAACACCAGCGCGGCCACCGTGCAGCTCGGCACCCGCACGCTGCCGGCGCAGTCCACCCGGGTCGAGGTCGTCGGCGCCCGGCTGGCCCTCGGCGGCCTCGGGACACTGTCCGGGACGTTCCTGTTCAGTCGCAGCGGCGGCACGACGGTGCTCGCCGTCGTCGGCGGTCGCGTCGTCACCCCGCTCGCCACGGCCGAGGCCGTCGAGGGCGTGCTCGTCCTTGTCCCGGCCGACACCGTCACCGGCGTTCCGGGCGGTGTCGCCGGCTACCTCACCGGCACCGCCGCCGTCGGCAGCACCCTGGCGGGGCAGCTCGCCATCCGGCTCAACAGGACCGGCACCGCGCTCGACGAGACCGTGAGCGTCGGCGGCCGCGAGCTGCGGATCGCCTTCGCCGACGGCGTCGACACCTTCTCCGTCTCGGTGCTCTCGGCGGTGCTGCAGGTCGGCCCGGTGACGATGAAGGGCAGCTTCACCTACACCTCGCAGAACGGGAAGCAGGTCTTCGCGGGCAGGGGCGTCAGCCTGTTCGTCGGCGAGGGGCCGGCCTGGCTCGAGGACGGCTCGATCAGCCCGCTCGCCCGCGGCCTGCTCGTCACCGGCGCCCGCATCGGCGTCGTCAGCAGCAACGGCAACGCCAGCACCGGCACCTTCGCCGTCGACGCGAGCGGCACGGCGTCGCTGCTGGGCATCCCGGGCGTCACGCTGACCGGCACCGTCGTGGTGCGCGTCAACACGTTCACCACCGCGATCGACGAGACCATCACGATCACCCCGGACGACGTCGTCGCGGTGGTCTTCACCGACAGCCAGAAGGCGACGGCGAGCGGCGCCTACGCGCTCGTGCGCGGCGAGAGCCTCGAGCTGTCCCTGCTGGGTGCCTCGGTGCGCGGCACCTTCACCGTCACCCGGTCGGGCGCCGGCCTGACGGTCGGCCTCGAGTCGGCGACGCTCGAACTGCGGCCCGGGAGCTCCGGCACGCCGGTCGTCAGCGTCACCGGCAGCGGCATCCTCACCACCGGCCCGGCGGGAGTCTTCGGGACCCTCACCGGCACCGCCGCGCTCACCGTCCCCGGCGTCTCGCTGGCGGCCGGCTCGCTGTCGGCGGCGTTCAACACGACCGGCGCCGCGCAGGGCGCGCTGCCGGCCGGCCCGTACGTGCGCGTGGCGGGCACCGGCGTCACGCTCAGCGTCGCCGGGCAGGCGCTCACGGGCGCCTTCAGCGTCGAGCGCACCGGCACCGGAGCGACCGCGACGTCCCGCATCACCGTCTCGCAGGCCAGCCTGTCGCTCGGCCCGGTCGCGGTCGCCTCGGTCAACGGGTCGCTGCTGGCGACCTCGGCCGGCCTGGCCGGCACGCTGTCGGCGGTCGTGTCGGCGAACGCGACCGGCTTCGCGCTGACCGGCGACGTGGGCGTGGCCGTCAACACGACGTCGGCAGCGGCCGAAGGGCTGCCGGCCGGCCCGTACCTGCGCGTCACCGTCCTCGGCGCGAGCATCACGGTGGCCGGGCAGTCCCTGACCGGGGACGTCGCCGTCGAGCGCGTCCGGTCCGCCGGTGCCGACGGCGTGTTCGGCACCGCCGACGACAAGGGCGCCGACGGCGTCGCCGGCACCGCCGACGACCTGCTCGTCACCCGGATGGCCTTCAGCAGGGTCTCGCTGACCCTGCCCGGCGTGCGCCTGGTCGACGGCGCCGGCACGGTCGTGCTCCTGCCGGGCGCGCAGGCCGGCCGGCTCGGCGGCTCCGTGGTGGTGAGCATCCCGGGCGTCTCGCTCACCGGCACGCTGGCGCTGGAGTTCAACACCGGCGCCTCGCCGGTGAGCCAGACCGTCGACGTCGGCGGCATCGTCACGGTGCTCGACGTGCCGGCGAACACGCTCCGGTTCACCGGCACGAGCATCTCGCTCGACGTGCTCGGCAGCACGCTGAGCGGCACCGTCTCGATCACGCGCACCTCCACCACGACGTCGCTGACGGTGTCGGGCGGCACGCTCTCGCTCGCCGGGCTCGCGACGGTGAGCGGCGTGAGCGCCAGCCTCACGTCGGTGGCGAGCGGGGTGTACGGCTCGTTCACCGGTGACGTCGCGCTGACGGTGCCCGGTGTCTCGCTGTCCAGCGGCGTCCGCGTCGAGATCAACACCACCCCGACCCCGCAGACGGTCAGCGGCGTCGCGCTGGCCGCGTCGACCGTGCGGGTCGGTGGCATCAACGTCACGCTGACGATCGCCGGGCTGGAGCTCACCGGTGACATCCGGCTGCAGCGCACGACCACGGCGGCGGGCGCCGTCGTCACCGTGTCGCTGTCCGGCGTCTCGCTGGTGCTGCCGAACGGCATCGCGTCGGTGCGCGTCTCCACGGGCGTGCTGGAGATCGCGGCCAGCGGCACTGCCGGCACCCTCACGGCCACGGCGTCGCTGAAGGTGCCGGGCGTGCTGAGCGCCACGGGCATCGCGGCCCGGGTGGACGTCAACACCCGCACCACCGCCGCCGTCGTCGGCGGCCGCACCCTCGCCGCGAGCAGCACGCGCGTCGAGGTCACCGTCGACGCCGCCAACGCCATCACGCTCGGCTCACCGGCACTCGGGACGATCTCCGGCACCTTCCTGTTCAGCCGGTCCGGCGCCAGCACGGTGCTCGCCATCCGCAACGGCCGCATCACCGTCGCCGCCGACTCCGTCACCATCAGCAACGTCACCGGCGCACTCGTCGTGGTGCCGGCCGACCCGGCGGCGACGCCCGCCGTCCCCGGCGGCATCGCGGGCTACGTCTCCGGAACCGTGTCGGCGAACACCGGCCCGCTGTCGATCAGCGGCAACGTCGTCGTGCGCGTCAACAACTCGGGCTCGGCCGTCGACCAGACGGTGTCGGTCGGCGGGCAGGACCTGCGCGTCGTGTTCACCGACGCCGCGATCGTCTTCTCGCTGTCGATCCTCGGCGGCACGCTCACGATCGGTGACTACGTCACGATCACCGGTGACTTCACCGGCAGCGAGGGCGGGTTCGCCGGCCGCAACCTCACCGTCTTCGTCGGCGACGGGCCGGCCCTGCTGTCCGACGGCACGCGCAACCCGCTGGCGCGCGGGCTGCTCCTCACCGGCGCGACGGTCGGCTTCTGGAAGTCCGGTGGCAAGTACGCCCTCGACGTCCGTGGGACGGTCGAGCTCGTCGGGCTGCCAGGTCTGTCCGTCACCGGCCTGATCGTCGTCCGGGTCAACGAGCTCACCACCGCGGTGAACCAGACGATCGCCTTCCCGGACGGCGACGGCGACGTCATCGTGCGCTTCACCGACGGCACGGCGTCCACGCCGGACGAGCGGGCGCCCAGCGCCACCGTGCCCTTCGTGCAGGTGCGCGGGACCGGCCTGACGATCGCGGTCGGCGGCACGTCGTTCACCGCGGACCTCGGCTTCGCCCGGACGGCCGGCGGCTTCACCGTCAGCACGACGAACGTCCGGCTCGAGCTGCGCGACGGCGCCACGGTCATCGGCACCTTCGCCAGCCCGGCGATCGGCCAGACCGGCGCGACGTCGACCTTCACCGTCGGCACGACCGGCGCCTTCGGCAGCATCACCGGCTCGCTGTCACTGAACCTGCCCGGCGTGGCGATCGAGACCGGCGCCCTGACCGTCGCGTTCAACACCACGGCGATCGCGCAGCAGGCCGGCTCGGTGAGCCTGCCGGCAGGCCCGTACCTGAAGCTGGCCGGCGGCCCGATCGGCATCCGGCTCGCCGGCATCCTGCTGTCGGCGGGGACGCTGTCGGTCGAGCGCGTCACCGCCGGCGGCGGAACGACCACCCGGGTCGCTGTCACCGGCGGATCGTTCGCCCTGCGCACCGGCGCCACCGCCGAGAGCGGCGACACGATCCTGTCCGTCACGGGCGTGAACGGCGCGTTCACCGTCACGGCCGCCGGGGTGTCCGGGCGCGTCTCCGGCACGGTCGACACCGGCGCGACCCTGTCGGCGCTCGAGCTGGGCACGATCTCGGTCGCGCTCAACACCGGTGCCGCAGCGGTCGACGACCTGCCGGCGGGCCCGTACCTGCGGGTCGAGGCGCTCGGCGCCGGGTTCCGGATCGGCACCGCTGGGCCGACGCTGGTCGGCGACCTCGCGATCGAGCGCACCGCTGTCCAGGGCGGTACGCCTGTCGTCCGGGTGGCGGTCGCGAACCTCACCTTCGCCCTCGGCGCCGGCGGCACGCCGGTGGTGTCGCTCTCCGGCGGCACCGGTGTCGTGCTCCTCAAGGCGGCCGGCGTCGCCGGCGAGATCCGCGGCACGGTCGCGGTGAACGTGCCGGGCGTCTGGGTCGCCGGAGCCCTCACCCTGCAGGTCAGCAGCCTCGACGAGGCGGTCAACGAGATCTTCACCGTCGGCGGCGTCTCGGTGCCGCTGGTGCTGCCGGCCTCGGGCAGCGGGCAGACCTACGTGAGGTTCGTCGGCACCGGGCTGTCGGTCTCGGTCCTCGGCCAGTCCGTGTCGGGCGACGTCACCGTCGTCCGCAGCGGCGCCGACACCGTGCTCACGGTGGCGAACGCGTCGCTGTCGCTCGGCGGCGGGCTGCTGGCCGTCGGCCCCGCGTCGCTCACCCTGACGCTGACGGCGACCGGTGCCCACGGCTCGTTCAGCGGCCCGGTCAGCTTCGCCGTGCCGGGCATCAGCATCGCCTCCACCCTCACCGCGTCGTTCGACACGCGTCCGGGCCAGCAGCGCGTCGCCGTCGGCAGCGCCGACGTGCAGGTCGTCGTGGCGGGCCAGACGCTGCGCACCGGCATCTCGTTCGAGCAGACGACGACGGCCGCGGGCGCGACCGTCGTCCGAGCGGCCGTGACGCCGGCGCTGGTGTCGAGCGTCCCGCAGAACCTGCTGAGCTTCGGTCCGGTGACGGTCGGCCCGACCAGCGGTCAGCTGCTGCTCACGTCGGCAGGGGTGGCCGGGCGGCTGGTCACCGGCGTCACCGTCGCCGCGGGCGGCGTGACGCTGACCGGTGGCACCGTCCGGCTCGCGGTCAACACGGGGGCCGCGGCGGTCGCCGAGACCTTCACGGTCGGCACGACCTCGACCGTCCTGTCCGTCCCGGCCGGGCCGTACCTGCGCGTCGAGGTGGTCGGCGCCGCCCTCAGCCTGACCGCCACCGGCCCGTCCCTGTCCGGGGACTTCGCGTTCGAGCGCCGGCTCGACGGCGCCGGCAACGAGGTCGCGGTCGTGGGCGCGTCGAACGTGTCGGCGACGGTCGGCGGCGACAGCGTGCAGCTGACCGGCGGCGAGGGCGCCTTCCTGCTCCGCAGCACCGGCATCGCCGGCTACCTCAACGGCACCGCCAGCATCGCGGCCGGTCCGGTGTCGGCCGGCGCGCGGGTCGTGGTGCGGGTCATCACCGTGACCGGCGAGGACATCGACGAGGCGATCCAGGTCGGCGGGCGCACGCTGGTCGTCAAGTTCGCTCAGGTCTCGACGCCGCTCGTCGAGGTGGCGCTGCTCGGCGCCAGGCTCACCATCGGTGAGTTCCTCACGATCGAGGGCGACGTCTCCTTCGACAGCAGCGGCCGGTTCGCCGGCGAGGGACTGACGATCTTCCTCGGGCGCGGCCCCGCCCGGCTCGAGAGCGGCGAGATCAACCCGCTCGCCAGCGGCGTGCTGCTGTCCGGCGCCCGGATCGGTGTCGTGCAGGCCGGCGCCGGCCACGCGCTCGTCGCCACCGGCAGCGTCAGCCTCATCGGCATCGCCGGTGTCGTGATCTCGGGCGGCACGGTCAGCGTCAGGGTGAACACCACCGGCGCGCCGGTGCACGGCGCCACCGCGGCCGTCCCGCTGGTGCTCTCGGTGCCGGGCAGCACCGGGCCGGGGATCGAGCTGCTGTTCCCGACCTCCGCGGTCGTCAGGTCCTTCTCGGTCAGCGGCGCGACCCTGCAGCTGGCCGGGCAGTCGCTCACCGGCAGCTTCTCGTTCGACACGGCGCCTGCTGGTGACGTCGTCGTCGGCGCCACCGGCGTCAGCGCCACCCTCGCCGGCGGCGCCGTCACGGTCACCAACGGCACGGCCGCGTTCGTCTCCACCGCAGCCGGGCTCGCCGGCCGCGTGAGCGGCGGCATCACCGTGACGGTGCCGGGCGTGGTCTTCACCGGCGCCTTCGCGGTCTCGATCAACTCCGGCACGCCCGCGGTCAGCCGCAGCATCGACGTCGCCGGCAGCACCGTGGTGCTCGACCTGCCGGCGGGCCCGTACCTGCGGGTCAGCGGCAGCGGCGTCACGCTCGCGCTCGCCGGTGCGTCGCTGACCGCCGACGTCGCCCTCGAGCGGTCGACGGCGTCCGACGGCTCGACCGTCACGACGGTCGGCCTCACCGGGGTCGAGGTCCTGTTCGGCACGGCGGCGGCGGGCGTCCGGCTCACCGGCGGCTCCGGCGTCCTCGTGTCCACCGGCACCGCGGTCGCCGGCCGCCTGTCGGGCACGATCGCCGTCAACCTGCCCGGCGGCGTCGCGCTGTCCGGCGCCCTGTCGGTCGCCGTCAACACCGGCTCGGCCGCCGTCAGCACGAGCGTCGCCGTCGGCGCCGCGACGCTCGCCGTCGCGCTGCCCGGCGGCCCGTACCTGCGGTTCGAGGGCACCGGCCTGACCCTCACCGTCCTCGGCCAGACCATCACCGGCAACGTCGCGTTCGAGCGCGCCACCGACCTCGGTGCCGACGGCGTGCCCGGTGGCGGCGACGACACGCAGGTCGTGCGCCTGGCCGTCACCAACGCCTCGCTGTCGATCGGCGGCATGCTGTCGGTCACCGGCGGCACGGCGCTGTTCGTCGTCCGCCCGAGTGGGCTGGCCGGCACGGTCAGCGGCACCGTCTCGCTGTCGGTCCCGTCGGTGGCGATCAGCGGCACGCTGTCGGTGCAGGTCAACACCACGACGACGCCGGTCAGCACGTCCTTCCTCGTCGGCGGCTCGCCGACGCCGGTGTCGCTGGCGCTGCCGGGCGGCCCGTACCTGCGGGTGGTCGGCACCGGCATCACGCTGTCGCTCGTCGGCCAGAGCCTGTCGGGCGACGTCGAGCTCACCCGCACCGTCGACGCCGCCGGTGCCGTCGTGCTCGCCGTCACCGCCCGCAACCTGCGGCTGCGCCTGGGCGGCACCGACACCGCGCCGCTGGTCCAAGTCACCCAGACCTCCACGCCCGCGCAGCTGCTCCTCACCGCCGCCGGCCTGGCGGGCTCGGTCGAGGCCACGCTGGTGGTGTCGGTGCCCGGGTTCGCGCTGGGCGGGACCTTCGGGCTCGCGGTCAACACCACCGGCGTGGCGGCGCTCGGGCTGCCGGCCGGGCCGTACCTGCGGGTCACCGGCGGCACCGCCCTCGCGCCGGTCACCCTGACGGTGCTCGGCCAGACGCTGGCCGGCTCGTTCACGGTCGAGCAGGCCACGACCGCCGCCGGCACCAAGGTCGTGCGCTTCGCCGTCAGCGGCGGCTCGCTCGACCTGCTCGGCACCGTGCGGGCCACCGGCGTCACCGGCCTGTTCGTCGTGACGCCGGAGGGCGTCGCCGGCTCGCTCGCCGCCACGCTCAGCGTGACCGCCGGCCCGGCGCTGTCGCTCGCCGGTGACGTCCGGCTGCAGATCAACACCACGGCGGCGGCAGTCGCCACGAGCCTGGCGGTCGGCGGCACCACGCTGTCGCTGAACGTGCCCGCCGGGCCGTTCGTCCGCGTCGCGGTCATCGGCGGCACCCTCGTGGTCGCCGGCCAGGCGCTGCGCGGCGACGTCTCCTTCGAGCGGGTCGTGACCGGCCTGGGTGCCGACGGCGTCGCCGGCCCCAACCCGGCCAACGGCAACGTGAACGACGACGTCATGGTCGTCCGCATCGCCGCGAGCAACGTCAGCGCCGCCCTCGGCGACGGCACCCGCGACCTCGTCAGCCTGACCAACGGCGAGGCCCTGTTCCAGCTCGCCGGCGGCTTCGTCGCCGGCCGCGCCACTGGCACCGTCGCGCTGACCGGCGTGCCCGGCGTGGCCCTGGCCGGCACCTTCGCGCTCGAGCTCAACACCGGTGCCGGCGGCTTCACCCAGGACTTCGTCGTCGGCGGCGTCACGACGACCCTCACCGTCGCGAGCGGCAGCTACCTGCGGGTGACGGGTTCCAGCGTCAGCCTGACGGTGGCGGGCCAGACGATCTCCGGCACGTTCACCTTCACCAAGGTCGACGGCACCGGCACGACACCGGGCTCGGTGACGCTGGCCATCACCGGTGGCGAGATCTCGCTCGGGACGCCGACGGCGCCGATCGTGCGCGCGACGAACATCAGCGGCAGCTTCACCGTCATCGGGGCCCGTCGCACCGGAGCGACCACCGTCGCCGGCGGCGTGTACGGCAGCATCACGAACGCCGACCTGGTCGTGGAGGTCCCGGGGGTCCAGCTCGGCGCCACGGTCACGCTCGACCTCAACACGACCGGCGGCCTCCAGGGCGGCCTCGCGGCCGGCACCATCCGGCTCACCGCCGGCAGCACCTACCTGACGGTCGCCGGTGTGCGTGTGTCGGCAGCGTCGTTCACCTTCGAGCGCACCGGGACCGCGCCGAGCGTCCAGGTGAACGTCACGGTGACCGGCCTGAGCATCACGCTCGGGACGTTCGCCTCCTTCACCGGGAGCGGCGCCATCCGCATCACCCCGAACGGGGTCGCGGCGCTCGTCACCGGCACGCCCAGCTTCACCTTCGGCTCGAACGCCTCCCTTTCCGGCGGCACCACGGTCCTCGCCATCAACACGACGTCGCTGCCGGTGCAGCTCGGCGCGACGCTGCTCAAGGCCGGGCCGTACGCGCGGTTCGAGGTCACCGGCGCCACGCTGAGCGTCGCCGGCACCGGCTTCACCGGCAGCTTCGCCGTCGAGCGCTCGACCAAGCCCGGCTTCGGTGACGCCAACCCGGTCGGTCCGACGGTCACCCCCACGGTGCTGCGCGTCGCCGACGTCGACGGCGACGGCCTGGTCGACCTCCTCGTCGGCACCAGCAGCGGCGTCTCGGTCTTCCGCGGCACCGGCGCGGGGACCTTCGCCAACACGGCCTCGGTGTCGCTTGTCGGCGGCACCGGCACGACGACGACCGCCGTCGCCCTCGCCGACCTCGACGGTGACGGCCGGCCCGACCTCGTCGTGGCCAAGAACGGCAGCACCGGCCAGACGGCCGTCTACCGCAACCTCGGCAACCGCACCTCCACGCTGGCCGCCGGCATCAGCGCCACCGCGACGACGCTCACCCTGGCCGACGCGAGCGCCTTCGCCTCGGCCGGCGTCGTCAGCATCGGCGGCGAGTACCTCGCCTACACCGGCAAGACCGGCAGCACCCTCACCGGCGTGAGCCGGCTCGCCGGCGCGACGGCGCACGCCGCCGGCGCGACGGTCACCCAGTGGCTCGGCTACGGCCTGTCCGGGTCGGCGTTCTCGACGCCGGACGCCTCGGCTGTCACGGTCGGTGACGTGAACGGCGACGGCTTCGCCGACCTGGTCATCGGCGCGAGCGGCTCGACGACGACGAAGGTCTTCCTCAACGGCGGCAACGCGACGGCGACGCTCGCAGCCGACCTGGCCGCCGACGTCGTGCCGGCGAGCAGCACGCTCGCGCAGCAGCTCGCCTCGGGAACCTCCGCTCCCGCCACGTTGCCGACGCTCACCGCCGCGCTCGGCTCGGGAGGCACGTCGCTGACGCTGAGCAGCGCGACCGGGCTGGGGGCCACGGGCCTGATCCGGATCGGCACCGAGTTCATCCGGTACGCCTCCCTCAGCGGCACGACGCTGAACGGGCTGGTGCGCGGCGTCAACGGCACGGCCGCCGCCGGCCACCTCAGCGGCGCGACCGTCACGGTCGGCTTCGCCGAGGTCACCAGCACCGCCGGCTTCGCCGCGAGCGGCATCGCCAAGATCGGCGCCGAGTTCGTCCGGTACACCTCGGTGGCTCCCGGCGTTCTCGGCGGCCTGGTGCGCGGGCAGTACGGCACGAGCGTGGGTGACCGGGCCGCCGGGGCGACCGTCGCCGTCGGCTACCTCGCCGTCGACAGCGCCACCCCGCTGGCCGCGTCCGGCACGGTCGTCGTCGACGGCACCGAGCCGATCACGTACAGCGGCAAGGACGGCGACCTGCTGCTCGTCTCGGCTCGTGGTGACGCGCCGCTGAGCCACCAGGCGCCGGTGAACGTGGTCGGCCAGTGGCTCGGGATGAGCACCACCGCGCACGCCCGCACGCTGACCACCACCGGCGTCACCTCGCTGCTGCTGGCCGACCTCGACAACGACGGCCTGCGCGACCTGGTCGTGGCCGGCAGCGCCGGTGTCTCGGTCTGGACCGGCGTCGGCGGCGGCACGACGGCGGTGGCCACCAGTGCGTTCACGAGCGCCTCGACGGCTCTCGCGGTGACGAGCACCGCCGGGTTCGCGCCGTCGGGCTGGCTGATCGTCAACGGCAGCGAGCGGCTGCGCTACGCGGGCACGACCGGCACCTCGTTCACCGGCCTGACCCGGGCTCTGGACTCGACCAGCGCCGCGGCCAGCGTCGCGACCGGCGCCGTCGTCACCAGCCTGCTCTTCGCCCCGCCGACCCTCCTGTCCTCGGGGGCGGCGACCGGCGCCGTCGCCGGTGACCTCGACGGCAACGGCTTCACCGACGTCCTGGTCACCCGCTCCGGCACGTCGCAGCTGTGGCGTGGCCGCAACGTGCTCCCGGCGGCCGCGGTCTCCACGACGGTCACCGGCACCGGTGGCCTGAACGCCACCGCCACGACGGTCACCGTCGCGAGCACCGCCGGCTTCGCCGACGGCGGCGTGCTGCTGCTCGGCAGCGAGAAGGTGTTCTACACCGGCAAGACCGGCACGTCGTTCACCGGCCTGGTCCGCGGTGCCTTCGGCACGGCCGCTGCCGCCGCGCTCGAGGGCGCCACGGTGAGCAACGCCACCTGGCAGATCGCGGCCACCGACCTCGGCACCGGGACCGGCGCGACCGGGGCGCTGCTCGGCGACGTCGACGGCGACGGCCGGCTCGACGCGGTCCTCACGACGGCGAGCGACGGCCCGCGGCTGATGCGCAACAAGGGCGTCGACGGCGCGGGCACCTGGCTCGGCCTGCGGGCGCCGTCGCCGGTGACGCTGAAGGTCGGCGTCACCACCGTCGCCGGGAGCGCCGCGGCGCTCGTCGCGCTCGTCAACGCCGACGGCGACGGCGACCTCGACCTCGTCATCGCGGGGACGGCGTCCGGCCCGGTCCGCGCGCTGCACAACACGCCCGTGGAGATCACCCTCATCGGGTTCTCCGGCGTGACCGTCACGCTGGGCACCGACGCGGTCAAGATCGAGAACGGTCAGGGCGCGTTCGTGCTCACGGCCGACGGCGCGGCCGGCGTCATCTCGGGCCAGGCCGACGCCGGCAGCGGTGGCGGGTTCTCCGTCGGCGCCGACATCAAGGCGCGCGTCAACGGCACCGCCGGCGCGGTGGACGAGCTCGTCCTCGTCAACGGCGTCGCGCTGCCGATCGTCTTCTCCGCGACGGAGGTCCGGCAGGACACGCCGTCGGTCGAGCCGTTCGTCGAGATCAGCGCCAAGCTCGCCCTGCAGCTCGGCCCGTTCGAGTTCTACGGCAGCATCACCTGGCAGGCGACGGCGTTCACGATCTCGAACGTCACGCTGTTCCTCGGCGAGGGTCCCTACTACCTCGACGGCGACAGCAGCACGCCGTCGCAGGTCAACCCGTCCGCGCGCGGCTTCCTGCTCACGAACGTCGCCGGGGAGGGCATGAACCCCGCGTCCGGCCAGTACGCCTTCGTCCTGACCGGCTCGATCGCGGTCATCGGCATCCCCGGCCTGACGCTGTCCGGCACGAGCCTGTCGTTCCGCTACAACAACACCGGCTCGACGCAGTCGCTGCACGGCACCTCGGTCGAGAACAACACCCAGAGCATCGTGGCCCAGAACGTCACCCTCGGCTTCGGCGGCCAGGAGCTGTCGGGCTCGATCGCCGTCACCAGGGTCGGCAGCGTCATCACCGTCCGGCTGGGCACCGACGCCCTCACCGGCGGCAGCCCGGTCGACCTCCGGCTCGGCGAGCCGAGCGGCGGCGTGCACCCGGTCGTCGTGCGGATCGGCAGCGGCAGTTTCGAGATCCGCCCGACCGGCGTGGCCGGTGTCGTGAGCGGGTCGCTCGTCCTCGCCCTGCCCGGCAACCCGTTCAGCGGCTCGAGCCTGTCGGTCACGCTGCGCATCAACACCACGCCCGACCGGGTCACCATCAGCCCGTACGGCGTCCTCGAGCCGGGGTCGGTGCGGGCGGAGACGGCGTCGCCGCTCACCCTGACCATCGGCGGCCAGACGCTGTCGGGGATCTTCGGCTTCGAGCAGGTGCGGGGCGAGGTCAGCCCCAGCGCGCCCGCCGGCACCGAAGCGCCGCGCATCCTGCGCATCTTCGCCGACCAGGTGTCGCTCACGATCGGCGCTGCGGGCGCCGGGGCGAGCCTCACCGGGGGCACCGGCCTGCTCGTCGTCAACAACGGCACCGTGGCGGGGCGCATCACCGGCAACGTCTCGCTGCTGGTGCCGCCCGGCGCCGGCCAGGCGGCGTTCACCGGCACGTTCACCGTCGCGGTCAACACCGGCGTCGCGGCGGTGCGGCAGTCGGTGACCGCCGGCGGCAGCACCATCACCCTGGACGTCCCCGGCGGGCCCTACCTGCGGGTCGAGGGCATCGGCATCGTGCTGACGCTCGGCGGCCAGCGGCTGACCGGCGACGTCGTGGTGGAGAGGGCCGCCGTCGGCGTCGACACCGTCGTGCGCATCCTGCTGCGCAACGTCACGGCGTCCTTCGGTGACGGCACCACCGCGTACGTGACGCTGTCCGAGGGCAGCGGCCTGCTGTCGCTGAAGTCGGGCAGCGGGGCAGGTGCCGGGCTGGCCGGCACCGTGACGGGCACCGTGGCCGTGACGATCCCCGGCGTGACGCTGTCCGGCACGTTCTCGGTGCTGTTCAACAGCCGCGGCGCGACGGTCTCGGAGACCGTGACGTTCGGCACCGCACCGACCAGCACCACCGCTCTCGCGCTGGCGGACGTCACCGGTGACGGTCGGCCCGACCTGCTCGTCGCCTCGGCCAGCACCGTGCTGCTCTACGTGAACGACGGCGTGGGCGACCCGTTCGACGGCGTCCCGCCGTTCGTCGTGCTCACCGCCCCCGCCGCCGTCACCGCCCTTGCCGTCGGCGACCTGGACGGCGACGGCAAGCCCGACGTCGTGGTCGGGTCGAGCGGCGCGACGGAGGTCTGGCGCAACACCGGTGCCGGGGCCTTCGCCAAGGCCACCGTCGGGGTGGCGCTCGGCAGCAACGCCGCGTCGATCGTCATCGGCAACGTCAAGGACACCGCCCCGGTCGTCGCCGCCGACCTGCTCGTCCGCACCGCCGGCGGCACCACGGTGACGATGTACCAGGGCCTGGGCAACAGCAGCACCGACAGCAGCTGGCTCGGCTTCGGCGCGGGGGCCGCGCTCACCGGCGTCACCGTGCCGGCCACCGCGGTGCTGGCCCTCGCCGACGTCGACGGCGACGCGAAGCTCGACCTGTTCGTGGGCCGGGGCGGCTCCGGCACGGACGCGCTGTACAAGGGCGACGGCACCGGTGGGTTCACCACCTTCGCCACCCCGAGCGGGCAGCCGGGGACGAGCGACACGACCCGGGTGCTGCTCGTCGACGTCAACGGCGACAGGCGGGTCGACCTGGTGCGCACCACGAGCGGTGGCGGACTGTTCGCCCGGCTCAACCGCGGGCCGCACGACGACACGGGCGTCTGGCAGGGCTTCGCGTCGACGAGCACCGAGCTGCTGGCCGCGGGCACCACCCTCGCCGGTGGCTTCGCGCTCGGCGACCTCGGAGGCGACGGCGTGCTCGAGCTGGTCACCTCAGAGGGCGGCGCGGCACTGCCGATGCGCCGCTCCCGCACGACGACGGGCGGCTACGACGCCGGCGTCAAGGTCGGTGCGGTCACGCTGGCGATCGCGGAGGCGGGCCCCTACCTCAAGGTGCGCGGCACCAACGTGGCGTTCAGCGTCGCAGACGTCGCGCTCACCGTGGCCACCTTCGACGTCACGCAGAGCACGCAGACCGACGGCTCGCGGCTGGTCACCGTGACCGTCACCGGGGCCACCCTGGCCCTCGGTGGCGGGCTGGGCTCGTTGACGCTCAGCGGCGCGCTGCAGGTGGGCAGCACCGGCCTGGCCGGCGAGCTCACCGTGGTGGGCAGCATCTCGGCGCCGGGGTTCGCGGTCTCCGGCACGCTGACGGTCCAGGTGAACAACGGCGCGGTCCCCGTGACCCTTGCCAACGGCACCCGCCTGCCGGGCGGCCCGTACCTCAAGGTCACCGGCGCCAACCTCGAGGTCACCATCGGTGGCGGCGACATCACCCTCACCGGCGGGCTCAGCTTCGAGCGCGCCACCAGCGGCGGCGAGACCCGCACGGTCCTCGCCATCACCGGCGGCACCCTGCGGTTCGGCACCCTGACGGTGCTGGGCAACGTCACCGGCGTCGTGGTGCTGAGCAGCGCCGGACCGGCCGGGACCGTTTCCGGCACGTTGTCGACAGCGGGCCTGCTGCCCGCGGACGTCGTCGTCGCCGGCACGTTCCGCCTCACGGTGAACCAGACCGGCCAGCGCATCGTGCAGACGGTGTCGATCGGCGCCGCGACCGTCGCCCTGGACCTGGTCGCGGGCACCTACGTCCGGGTTGAGGGCCTCGGCATCACGCTCTCGCTGCTCGGCCAGACCCTGTCCGGCGACGTCAGCTTCGAGCGGATCGGCACCGGCCCGTACGAGACGGTCCTCGGCCTGCGCAACATCACCCTGCGCATCGGCACCGGGACGACCGACCTGGTCAGCGTCACGAACGGCGCCGGCGCCTTCGTCGTGACCAGCTCGGTGGCCACCGGCGTGTCCGGCGTCTTCGGCGGGACCGTCGCCGTGCACGTCCCAGGGGTGGTGCTGGAGGGCACCTTCCGGGTCGAGGTCAACACCGGGACCACCACGACCTTCACGGGCCGGACGATCGTCGTCGGCGGAGGGAACGTCGTCATCCCGACGATGGCCGCCAAGCACCTGGCGATCAGCGGCACCGGCGTCGTCCTCGAGATCGCCGGCCAGCGGCTGTCCGGCGGCTTCGCCGTCACCCAGACCGTCGACCCGGCCAACAACGCGCGGACGACGAAGATCACCGTCACCAACGCGGCGCTGACCCTCGGCACGACGACAGCCGGCCTATCCATCACGACCGTCAACGGCGAGGTGCTGCTGACGCCGGCCGGCGTGGCGGCCAACCTCAGCGCCGCCGTCACGCTGGTGGGCTTCCCCGGCGTGCTCACGCTGACGACCGGCTCGGACCCGGCCGGGGTGAAGCTGCAGCTCAACACCACGCCCGCGCAGGTCGCCGTCGGTGGTGCGACGCTGCCGGCCGGGCGCTTCCTGCGCCTGCAGGTCGGCGTCTACGACCCGAGCGACACCGGCGGGCTCAAGCTCGCCCGGCTCACCGCCTTCGGCCAGACCCTCAGCGGCGTCTACGCCTTCGAGCAGGTGCGCTCGGCCGGGCCGGACGGCGTCACGAACACCACCGACGACGTCTCCGTCGTGCGGATCGCCATCGAGCGCGCGGGCCTGTACCTCGGCCCCGGTGGCGGCGTCGGCTTCACCCTCTCGAACGGGTCGGCCCGGTTGGTCATCACGCCCGACGGCGTGGCGGGCCGGCTGTCCGGCACCGCGACGCTCGTGGTACCCGGGTTCTCGAACCCGGCCGGCGGCGCCCTGTCCGCGACGGTCGCCGTCGAGTTCAACGACATGCGCCGCACGGTCGCCGGCAAGCTCGTCCCGGTCGCGGTGAACGAGACCTTCGTGCTCGACGGGGTGACGTCCACGCTCGTCCTGCCCGGGAACCAGTACGTGAAGGTCTCGGTGACCGGGCTGGTCGTCGCGATCGCCGGCCAGCGCCTCACCGGTGACGTCACGGTCGAGCGCATCACCACCTCGCTCGGCGCCGACGGGGCGCTCGCCGGCGGCGACGACGTCGTGGAGACCCGGCTGCGGTTCGCGAACGTCGGCCTGCGGCTCGGGTCGGCGACCCGCGACGTGGTCACGGTCAGCAACGGCCACGGGCAGTTCACCCTGCACGCCGACGGGGTGGTCGGCACGCTGGCCGCGACGATCGGCGTGGACATCCCGGGTGTCACCGTCACCGGCGGCTTCGAGGTGTCGCTGAACACCCGCACGAGCGTCTCCGGGACGCCGACCTTCCGGATCGCCGGCACCGACGTGCGGCTGCGCATCGCCGCCGTCGAGCTGCGCGGCTCGTTCACCTTCGCCAAGCAGGGCGACGGCACCTTGCAGCTGACGCTCTCGAACGTGACCTTCAGCCTCGGCAACGGCTCGAGCAACCTGGTGAACCTCACCATCACCAGCGGCTTCCTCGTCGTGGCCGACAACGGCGTCACCGGCGAGGTCAACGCGTCGTTCGGGCTGGACCTCGCGCTGGGCGACGCCTTCGAGCTGACCGTCCCGACGGTCAAGGTCGCGTTCAGCACGGTGCCCGGACCGGGCTCGCCGTACCTGCGCGTCCAGGCCGGCACCCGTGCCGACCCCGCGAACAGCATCGCCCTCAGCCGGGTCTCGATGAGCGTGTTCGGCCAGTCGCTGCAGGCGGTCGTCTTCTTCGAGCAGGTCACGACGGCAGCCGGTACCAAGGCCGTGCGGATCGGCCTGTTCGACGTCGAGCTGTTCCTCGGCGACGACAAGGGCACCGTCGACCAGAGCGACGACGTGGGCGTGCGCCTGACCAACGGTTCGGCCGTGGTCCTGCTGCTCCCCGGAGGCGTCGCCGGCACGTTCTCCGGCGCCGTCGCCGTCACGGATGGTCTCCGGAACCTCCTCGGCGGGAACACCGGGTTCTCCGTCGGTGTCGCCCAGATCCAGGTCAACAACACCCGCGTCGCGGTGAACGAGACCGTCGCCGGGGTGCCCGTCGTGCTGCCGGCCGGCCCGTTCTTCCGCGTGTCGCTCACCGGCGCGTCGCTCACGCTCGGCGGGCTCACCGTCAGCGCCAACGTGGCCATCGAGCGGCGGATGTCGACGCCGACCACCGGCGGATCTCCGGGGACGCCGCGCGAGATCACGATCATCGCGTTCACCAACGCCGCCATCACCGGCAACAGCGGGCAGAGCATCCCCGGCCTGACCGGTGGCTTCGGCACCATCGTCATCGCATCTGACGGCGTCGCCGGCCAGCTCGGCGGCCGGGCCGACATCACCATCCCGGGGCTGTTCTCGGCCGGCGGCACGATCGTCGTCCAGTTCAACACCACCGGCCCGACCAGCCGACGGGTCCAGGAGTCCATCGACGTCGCCGGGACGACGGTGGCCGTCGACATCCCGGCCATGACCGGCACCCAGAAGTACGTCTTCGAGCTGCAGGATCTCGAGTTCGACTTCGGCGACTTCCTCGAGATCCGCGGTGACTTCCGCATCGCGGGCGGCCGGTTCACCGGCACGAACCTCGAGATCTTCATCGGGCGTGGACCGTCACGCAACGCCACGACCGGGGCGGACCACCCCGACGCCATCGGCGTGCTCGTCACCAACGCGACCGTGGAGTTCCTGCAGGGGACGACGAGCGGCTTCGCCATCCGCGTCGTGGGTGAGCTGCGCCTGCTCGGGCTGCCCGGCCTGGTCGTGTCCGGCAAGGTGGGCTTCCAGGTCAACACCACCGGGAGCACGGTGGCCATGGGCACCGGGCCCGGCCAGCTGCCGGGCGTGAGCATGCCGGGCGGACCGAGCCTGGCCGGTGCCATCGAGCCGGACCACTTCCGCTTCGAGGCCACCGACGTGGTCATCTCCGTCGCGAACGTGTTCACCCTGTCCGGCACGATGTCGCTGCGGCGCAAGCCGGACGGCACGCTCGACATCGCGCTGGCGCCGGCGGCGGTCGCGGTGAAGGTGGACGGCACCACCGTCGTCAAGCTCGCCGGATACGGCACCTTCACCATCTCGCCGGTCACCGGCTTCCGGCTGCAGACCTTCCGGGTGGACGGTTTCGAGATCTTCCCGAGCACCGACACGGCCCTGTCGGCATCCACGACCAAGCCCAGGCTGTTCCTCACCGCCGACCTGGGCACCTGGCTCGACGACGTCACCGACACCACCAAGCCCCCCGTCCGGCGCCCGCTGAACCGGGCGGCGATCGTGGCGAGCAAGCTGGCCGGCGGCATCGAGGTCGTCGTCAACCCGGTCAACAACGAGCGCATCCGGCCGGAGACCATCACCGACACCGCCGCCGAGATCGAGGTCTGGCTCGGCAGCACGCAGTACGCCGTGACGGGCATCCCGACTCCGGTGGCCGGCAAGCCGAACACCTGGCTGTACACCTTCACCGGCGCCGCGCCGACCGGCACCGGCGTGCTGACCGTGAAGTTCCTGCCGGGTTCGTTCAGCGACGAGATCGGGGCGACGAACGCCGCCGACGAGCAGCTGATCTTCCTGGTCTCGGCATGGACCGGTGCCGGCTCGAAGCCGAAGCCGACGGCGGTGCTCGCGAGCCCCTCCGCGGGCACGTCCGTCACCGCCACCGTGCTGAACGGCCAGCGGTACCTCGACGTCACCTTCGTCAGCAACGACGGGTCGGCCATCGACAAGGACCACCTGCTCAGCCAGACGCAGGCGCCCTTCGTGTTCAGCGGCGCCGTCACCGCGGATCTCGCGAAGGACACGGCGAGCCAGCGGCCGCTCATCGTCGGAGCCCCGCTGATCATCGCCGGCCGAGAGCTCACGGCCACCCGGGTGACGCTCCGGTACTTCCTGCGGGACACCAACCCGAACAACGCCGTCGGGCTGTTCAGCGCCGGTCAGGTCACCGTGACCTTCGTCGCGAACGGCTGGCGCAGCGGGACGCCGTCCGTCCCGATCTGGAACGAGACCGGGCTGACCCAGACGTTCACGGTCGACCCGGCCGCGCCCGGGGCCACCACCGCACCCGGCACGACCGTGCTCGGGCCGCTCAGCCTGGTGAACCCCAGCGTCGGCATCGCCGACTTCGGCTTCGCCGACGGCATGGTCGTGCTCACGATCGCGATCAGCATGGACCGTGCCAGCCTGGCGTTCGGCGGCGCGGCCGGCGCGACGTCGCAGTCCGGCAGCGCCATCACGGCGGACCTCACCGGCATCCTCGGCACGTTCGACCTGGCGGTCGACGTCCTCGGGCTGCTGTCGGGCAACGTCCGGGTGCAGCCCACGGGCAAGTGGAGCCTGGTCATCGGCGGCCTCGAGGTCGTCGTCCCGAACGTCGTCGAGGTGCGGGCGACCGGCATCTCGATGGGCTACGACCCGAAGGGTCCGATCACGCAGGAGCTCCTGCGCATCAACACCGCGACGATCACGTTCCCGCGGTTCAACATCACGGGCAGCCTCAAGCCGTTCAACCCGGCCACGCAGACCAACTGCAACCCCGGCGAGACCGCCGGGTGCGACGCCACGGCGGCGGGGTCCACGCTGCTGCCCGGCCTCGTCGTCCGCGGCAACGGCTTCACCCTGGGCACGGCGGAGCTGGCCTACGGCCTGCCGAGCACCCACCCGAACGCGCTGCAGACGGCGACGTCCGATCCGAAGATCACCTTCGGTGGCATCCTCGAGCTCGACGACATCCGCATCGGCGTGCAGGGCCTGACGGTCACCTTCGGCGGCACCGACGCGGCCTTCACCGGCAGCATCTACCTGGCGACCGGTGGCGCGTCGCTGTTCCCGGGCCGGGCGTTCGGTGCGAGCCTCACCGACCGCAAGACGGCCGACGACCCGGACGACGAGGCGTTCCGCATCACCCTCGTCTTCGATCGCGGGGTCGTGCAGGCGCTGCTCATCGACGTCGACACCCTCGAGGTTCGGCTGGGCAGCTTCGTCACGCTCACGGCGCGCGCGGTGCGGCTCGACACCGGAGCGGCCGGCACGCGCAGCGACCTCATCTACTTCGGCTCGATTGCGGCCAGGGTCACCATCGCCGGGCTCGAGCTCACCGGCGAGGGCCGCAACTTCGCGATCCGCGGTGACGGCTCGTTCCGGACGGCGCCCGGCTTCGGCGTGTTCATCGCCGTCGGTGCCGCGAGCGGCGACTCGTTCAAGTGGCCGTCGTTCCTGCCGGTGCGGATCGACGCGATCGGCATCACCTGGCGCGACCTCGAGAGCGACCCCGGTGACTTCGTCCTGATCCTGTCCGCGAGCGTCACCGGCATCAAGGGCATCCCGGGGCTGGAGATCAGCGGCTCGGTCCAGGGCATCCGCATCGCGCCGGCGCTGCTCGCGCAGGGCAAGTTCCCGATCATCGGCATCGACGCCCTCGGCGTCACCGTGAAGGGCGACCTGTTCGGCGGCAAGATCGAGGCCGGCCTGGTCGGCGGCATCCTCAAGCTCGACAGCAGCTACAACATCATCGGCGTGTTCGACGAGACGACGCCGGTCGCGCAGCGGGTGTTCTACGTCGGCATCCAGGGCTCGTTCACCATCGCCGGCATGGCCGGCTTCGGCATCCGGGTGGGCCTGTCCGAGCTCGGCCCGCTGCAGGTGCTCATCAACGTCAACGTGCCGGGCGGCATCCTGCTCGAGCCGAACACCGGCCTGACCATCAACGACTTCGTCGCCGGCGTGGAGTTCTTCAAGTCGCTGCCGTCCATCGACGACCCGATGGCGCTGCGCGGTCCCGACTTCGGCCTGCCGACCGCCATCTCCGCCGACCAGTGGCTGGCGTCGCTGCAGCAGCAGGTGGCCAAGCAGGCCAAGGCCACCGCCGGCAAGAGCCCAGGGGAGGCCTTCCTCGCGGCGTTCACCTCGCCGATGGTCATCACCGGCTCGGCGAAGCTGTACTCGATCTACACGTCGCAGGCGGTGTTCAACGGGCAGATCGTCATCAAGATCTCCACCGACGGGAAGTTCCTCATCGTCGGCAAGCTCAACTTCGCCAACGACAACCTGTCGATGAGCGCCCGCCTCTACGCCGACCTGTCCAAGGTGAGTAGCGGCGCGGTGACGATCCTGTTCCTCGCCGACATCCCCGACCAGTTCCGGCTGCTGACCATCTACGGCAAGCTGAAGATGGGGTTCCGCGACTCCAGCGGCAACCCGCTGGCCACCGACGCCCCACCGGTCCCGACCGCCACCGGCACGAGCACGGCGCCGACCGCGACCGTCGTCGGCCCGGGCTTCGCCGGCGGCACTGTCGACGCGGCGGCGGCCAACCTGTCCGGCCGGCACGTCGACGTGGTGTTCCTGCCGGCCACGGGCGCGACCATCGACGCGCGGCACCTGCTCACCCGCACGAGCGCGCCGTTCACCGTCACCGTCGGCGCCCGCACGCCGACCGCGACGGGGACGAGCCGGGCCCTCGCCACGACCCGACCCGACGCCATCGTCACCGTCGTGGTGGCCGGCGGCGTCGTCTTCGCCAAGCTCCAGGTCGGCACCGACAACGGCGAGAAGATCGTCTTCTACACCTACCGGGACGAGCGGCCCACCTCAGGGACCCAGGCCGACTGCACCTGGTCCGCGACGCCGGCAGCGGAGAACCCCTGCATCCGCGTGATCGTCATCCGCGGCAAGGACGTCGGGACGAACCCGACCGACGTCGACATGCTGGTGGCCGCGATCAAGAGCGAGGGCATCACGCGCTACCGGTACGCCTTCGCGGACACCGCGACGCTGCTGCCCCTCGGCCGCGTCCGGCTGTCGTTCGGCGCCGGCACGTTCAAGAACGCCGATCTCAGGACCGGCACCGGCTCGACGCCCGGCGCCACCAACGCGGCCTTCTCCGTCGACGTCACGATCGTGGGGATCACCGGCTCGACGATCGACCCCGTGCCGCTCGGCGGCATCGACGTGCGCGAGATCAACAGCCGCAACTGGCTGGACGTGACCCTCCCGCTGGCCGCAGGCAAGACCGCCGCGGACCTCGACGTCGCGTCGGTCACGGACCTGGCGGCGGAGCTCACCCTGGGCGGGCCGGGGCTCGGCACCGTCCAACTCGACCCGTCACGCGCGCCGGTCCGGCTGGCCCCGACCGGAACCACCTTCCGCTACTTCGTGACGGGCGCCTTCGCCTCGGTGAGCGAGGGGTCGGTCACCGCCACCTTCCTGCCCGAGACGTGGTCGTACCTGCCGTCCGGGACGACGGCGAAGGCCTCCGAGTCGATCCCCACCACGTCGACCGCGGGCGAGGTGCGGATCCGGTTCGAGCGCACCAGCAGCAGCCGGGTCGACCCCGCCTCGATCACCCAGCGCGCGCAGTTCGTCGACCAGAACACCGCGACATCCAGCCCCGGCGTGCAGTTCACCGCCACGAACGGCTGGGTCGTGACCTGGGACGAGATCCGGCCGATCACCTACGTCGGCGTGGTGTCCGTGACCGACTCCGTCACGGACGAGACGACCTTCTACGACGAGTTCGCCGTCCCGGTCACCTTCGACACCGTCGGCAGCTCCGCGACGACCGTGACAGTCACCTTCAAGGCCGGCACCCTCAGCTACCTCGACCTGGCTCCGATGTCGGCGTCGGCCGCCGCGGCGAACCTCGGCAACAACCGCACCTTCCTCGACATCGCCTTCACCCCCACGACCGGGAACGCCATCAACCCGAGCACCATCTCGGCGACCGACATCTCCATCGGCGGGTTCGGCGGCGCCGGCGTGCTGGTGCTCGGCAACGGCAACGGCCCGCAGCCGCTCGGCAACAGCACCTGGCGGTTCTTCCTGCACAACGAGGTGCGGCCCGGCGAGATCACCGTGACGCTGCAGGACAACGCCGTCGGCGAGACCAGCGCGCGCGACCCACCGGCGCCGAGCCTGACCTTCGACAACCTGGAGCAGGTCCTGCGCTTCACCGTCGAGGGCGCGACCGCGGACGCGGTCCGCACCGTCCTCGACACCAGCGGCCAGCCGCAGCTCACCGGGCTCGCCGGTGCCGCGATCGGCCGCGACAAGCTCAACGCCCAGCGCTACGTGGAGGTGCGTTTCCGCGGCGCCGGCGGCGCAGCGGTCGACCACGGCAGCATCAACGGCGACGAGGTGCAGCTGCGCGACGCGAGCGGAGCGCTGGTCGCCCTGTCCGCCCCGGTGCGGGTCGGCGTCAGCGACGTCTACCGCTACGGGTTCACGGCGACCCTCGCCGGCGGCGCCTACTCGATCACCTTCGTCGGCGGCAGCTTCCGCGACGTGGAGGGCACGCCGAACCAGGCCGAGACCGAGATCTTCTACGTCGAGACGCCGGCCGGCAGCCTCGTCGACCCGAGCAACGGCGGCCGGCTCGACGTCAAGGACGTGAAGGGCCGCGGCTGGGTCGACGTCACCTTCACCCAGTTCGGCCGGTCCGAGACCTCACCAGGTGTCTACGTCAACACGCCGGTCGATCTCGACCTCGACACCATTCTCGACGGCGGTGCCGAGATCACCCTCAAGGAGGGCGAGACCGCGCTGACGGTGGACGGCGCGCCGGCACTGGTCTCGGCCACGGCGTCCGGCTGGACCTACCGCTACTACTTCGCCGGTCACAACGGCGGCGACCTGACCCTCGGGTTCGTGGACGGCGGCTGGGCCAACACCTCCGGGGACGCCTGGACCGCAGCGCTGTTCGCGTCGGCAGCGGCCAAGGCGTCGTCCGAGAGCGGCACCGGAGCGGTGCTCACGGGCAGCGCCCTCGCCGGCCGGACGTGGCTGGACGTCGCCCTCACACCGGTGCGCGGCAGCACGGTCGACGAGCGCACCCTCGACGGAAACGAGCTGAGCTTCTCGGGTGCCGGCAGCGCGTCGCTGGCCTACGCCGACGTGGCGGCCCGCGGTGACGGCGTCTACCGGTACATGTTCACCGGCGGCGGCTCGCTGACGGCAGGCACCGTGACGGTCTCCTTCCGCGCGTTCGCCGGAACCGTCGGAAGCGACACCGCCGGCTGGGCCGACAGCGACGGCAACGGCAGCGCCGCGTCGACGCAGTCATTCGCCCTGGTCACCCAGGGCACGTCGTTCTACATCGAGCTGTCCGGCGGCATCCTGCTGCAGGCCGCCGACCTGCTCGACGAGCCCCTGCTCGACCTGTCGGCCAACGTCACCCTCGAGATCGACACGGCGCGCAAGCTGTTCACGCTGACGTTCTCCGGCCAGCTGAAGATCATCAAGCTCGGCACGGTCGGGTCCACCGCCGGCCGGTTCGTGCTCGACCTCGGGACCCCGAGCGGGATCTCCTTCATCCCGTCGTTCTGGGGCGTCGCCACCATCGAGACCAACTTCTCGGCGCTCGAGCCGTACGGCGTGTTCCTGTACGGGAAGGGCACGTTGCAGATAAACACCACCAACCAGACCAAGCTCGAGCGCATCACCCTCAAGGGCATCGGGCCTGGTGGCAGCGACAAGACGATCGACTTCGTCCTCGGGCCGCGCAGCTTCGGCGTCGAGCTGGTCGCCCTGGCGCGCATCCGGCCACCGGGGTCGGCGAACGACCTCGTGCGCCTGCAGGGCGGCTTCTTCATCGCCATCGAGGCGGCGACGACGCCCAAGTTCACCCTATTCGCCACCGCCGAGGTCAGCTTCGGCCTGGGTGACTCCTACATCACCTACGGCAAGGGCACCGTCCTGCTGATCATCTCCGGTGGCGGACCCTCGGGCGTCGGCGTGGCCGGCTTCATCTCCATCGAGATGGGCGGCGGCATCGGGCTGCCCGGCGTCGGCAACCTGTTCAGCGCCACCGGCAAGGTGACGCTGATGCTCAACACCACCCTGAGGGAGCAGCGGTTCACCCTGCCCGACTCGTTCGAGCCGCTGCTGCGCCCGACCGACCCGCGCACGCTGGTCATCTACGCGGCAGCCCCGGGGCTCGACGGCAACAAGAACCCGTCCGCGCCGGCCGGCGGCGAGATCTACGTCAAGGCGACGATCGAGGCGCAGCTGTCGATCGGCGGCGTGCTCACCCTCAACGGCTTCATCGGCATCACCGCAGCGCTGGACCCGACCGGGACGGCCTACTTCAAGGTCGACGGCGCGGTCGGCACCACCATCGCGTTCCTCGGGTCGCTGACAGGTGTCGTCAACCTCGCCGTGTACGTCGGCGCGCGTACGGGCGTCGTCGGCCGCGTGCAGCTCACGCTCGCCAGCAGTGGCATACCGGGCGTGGTGTTCAACGGCCAGTTCCTGCTGGAGCTGAACACCTTCGCCTCCCAGCAGACGATCCAGACCTTCGCCGTGCGGACCAAGACGCTGTCGTCCGGCCTGGTCGTGTTCGACGGCTTCCAGCGGGACGGGGCCGGCAACCTCGTCGTGACGACGCAGACGCTCTCGGTGGTCGGCGGCTTCAAGCTCGAGATGGGCGGCCTGCTCGTCATCGCGGAGAAGCTGCGCATCCAGGGGTCGGTGCTGTTCCGGCTCGAGCTGGCCGGCGGCAACCCCGGCATCGAGCTCATCGTGAACGGCGAGCTGGCGCTCGACCCGATCGGCCGGCTCACCATCCGCGACAGCGGGTTCCGCATCAACGGGCAGGGCCTGGTGGCTCGCGTCCAGGTGGAGCTGGCAGCCGGGTTCGGCGGTGGCGTCGGCCTGGGCTTCGACGGTTCGGTGCGACTGGAGCTCAACACCACGGGCCGGGCGCAGACCTTCGGCACCAGCACGGTGCAGCCCGGCTTCCTGCTGCGCATCGACGGCTCGGTCCGCTTCATCGGCTTCATCAACGGCACCGGCTTCGTCGAGATCAGGATCAGCTCGACTGGGTTCGAGATGCAGTTCGGCGTGCGGTTCGTCGTCGGGTCCGACGACGTCGGCCTGGAGTTCCGCCTCGAGGGCGGCGCGGCCATCGTCAACGAGCCCAACGACAAGGGCATCGCGCTGAAGCTCCTCGTCTCGGTCAAGGCCGACGGCCGGGTCTTCGGTGTCGAGGCGAGCGGCCAGCTGCTGCTCAACACCACGAACGCCACCCGGATCGGCATCGCGGCCAAGACGTTCGTCCTCGACGTGCGAGGCAAGGCGCACGTCCTCAAGCTGATCAACTTCGACGCATCGCTGCGGATCGAGGTCTCCAGCGGCGGCTGGTCGTTCCGTGCCGCCATCAGCGCGGACTTCTTCGGGCTCGCGCGGCTGTCCGGCTCCATCTTCCTGGACTCGCGCGGCAACTTCGACATCGACGTGCGGGGCCAGCTGTCGCTCGGCGGAGGCGGGTTCGGCATCTTCGGCGAGTTCCGGTTCCGGATGACGTCGGTCAACTACGCGCCGGGTGCCCGGTGCGCGGACGGCAACCCGCTGCCGACCCCGCCGACGACGTGCACCGTCACGACGAACAACACCTACGTGTTCCGCCTCGCGGTCGGTGCGAGCCTGTCGGTGAAGGTCGCCGGCATCACGCTGGTCGGCATCGGGCTGGACTTCTCCGTCCAGCTCGACACCGCGAGCGCCGGCGACAGCGGCAAGGTCGCGATCGAGTTCACCGTCAAGGTCCGCATCAAGATCCTGTTCGTCACGGTGACGAAGTCGAAGACCTTCCGCCTCGGCTACCTGCAGCTGCCGCCGCCGACCTACCTCGCCGGACAGACCGGCGGCAGCACACAGGCGCACCAGCGGTCGTGGACGTCGGCCGGCGGGGCGCTGGAGCTCAACGTCGGCAGCCGGGCCGGCGTGCGCAACATCGCGACCGACATCACCGACGAGAGCGTCGTCATCGAGCAGCTCGACGGCGACGCGACCAAGGGCACGATCCGCGTCACCTCGTTCGGCCGGAGCAACACCTACACCAACGTGACCTCGGTCCGCGGCTTCTTCACCGGCGGCGACGACAGCGTCACCGTGATGAGCTCGGTCAAGATCCCGGTCTACCTGGACATGGGCACCGGCGACGACGCCGTCAACTACGCCGGTACCTGGACCGGCAGCGCGTCCTGCGCCGACTTCGTCTCCAACTGCCTCATCGGCGGCCCGACCACCGGGTCCGGCAGCGACGAGGACATCATCAGCATCGAGGGCCCGGGCAACGTCGTCGCGAAGGGCGGCTACGGCGACGACGTGATCTTCCACGACGGCACCGGCACGGCGAACCTCTACGGCCAGGGCGGCAACGACTGGCTCGTCGGGTCGTCGGCGACCGACGAGCTGTACGGCGGCGACGGCGACGACGAGCTGGAAGGCCGCGGGGCGAAGTACTGGGGCGGCGCCGGCAACGACATCATCCGGGTGAGCGCGGAGGCCGGCTCGATCCCGGAGGTCAACGGCGACGGCGTGGCCGAGAGCGGCGACGGGACCGGCAACGGCACCGACCGGCTGTTCGTGACCATGTCCTCGTTCCCGGACGAGCTGACGATCAGCGGAAGCGGCAGCACCGTCACTCTGCAGCTCAAGGTCCCCGCGCTGAGCAACACGACGACCAGCCGTGCCGTCACCAACGTCGAGCGGTTCTTCTTCGACGGCCGCGCCGGTGGCGACCTGTTCGTCGTCAACGACCTCAGCTCGTCGAGCGTGACAGACCTGACCATCGACCTCGGACGCAGGGTGACCGTCACAGGTACCCGCACGGTGGTCGAGGACGGCATCACCCGACAGGTGCCGAACATCGTGACGAGCGACGACGGCGCGGCCGACCGCATCCTCGTCAACGGCTCCACCGGTGCCGACACGTTCACCGGGACGATCGACAGCCAGGACAGCCTCGCCGAGCGGACCGGGAGCGACATCAAGGTCCGCCGGACCGGCAGCGGTCAGGCCTACAACATCTGGATCGGCACCAGCGTGCGCGCCGAGGGTGACACGCTCGAGATCCGCGGCAACGGCGGCGACGACCAGCTCACCGCAGCCGGCCTGACCGAGAACCGGGTCGCGGTGGTCCTGCGCGGCGGGCTGGGCAACGACACCCTGGTCGGCACGCCGTTCGACGACGTGCTCGACGGCGGGCACGACGGCGTCCTGCAGCCGGCCGAGGGGCAGACGGACTACACCGACGGCAACGACACCTTCACCGGCGGCGGCGGTCTCGACCGGTTCTTCGACGCCGGGGGCAGCGACACCCTCGTCGAGGACCTGGCCGGCTACACCTCGACGTCACCGACCTTCACCAGCTTCGGCCTCTACGGAACCCTGTTCGTCGTCGGGACGACGTCGGGGGCCGTCGACTTCGCCACCGGCATCGCCGAGGACACCAAGGGCATCTTCGAGAACGCCCAGCTGACCGGCGACAGCCGCGCGAACACGTTCCTCGTCGGCGACGCGGACGGCTCGGTCTCGGTCGCCGGCACCAAGCGGGCAGCCACGCCGTGGACGGGTGACGCCACGCTGACCACGCTCGACGGCAACGACACGGTGCGGGTCGAGCTGACCGGTGCCGCCGGGATGCGCGTCCACGTCACCGACAGCGCCGGCACCGACAGCCTGCAGGTCTGGGGAACCTCACTGCGCGAGGACCTGGTCGTCGACACGACAGACAGCACCCGGGGCCGGATCCGGCAGATGCCGCTCGGCACGAGCGACACGCTGGCGAGCGCGATCACGGCTGTGGACTACAGCGGCGTCGAGCTCATCGAGGTCCGCACGCTGTCCGGCAGCGACCGCGTCGCCGTCCGGGCCATCCACGTCGAGCACCGGATCTACCTCGGCGACGGTGACGACGAGCTCGGCGTCGGCAGCAACATGGCGAAGAGCCGGACGGACACGCTGTGGTCCACCGGCTCGGCGAACACCGGCGGCAACGTCAACGCCGTCACCGGCGCCCTGAAGGTCTGGGGCGGCAACGAGGGCTCCTCCGCGCAGGCAGCGTTCGACGTGATCCGGGTCGACGACACCGGCGACACCGCTGCCAACAGCGGCGTGCTGACCTCGAACACCCTGACCGGGCTCGGGATGGCCGTCGGCATCACCTACGAGGGCTTCAGCTCGATGTTCATCGGGCTCGGCGCCGGCGGCGACACGCTGCGGATCGACAGCACGCACGCCGGTACCCAGCGACCCACGGTCGTCGAGACGAACAACGGGAACGACACCGTCATCATCCGCAGCGTGGCGGGGCACCTGACCGTCCGCACGGGCACCGGCGACGACACCATCCGCATCAGCAGCCCCGAGGACGGCATCGGCGGGAATCTCGGCGGGATCGGCAGTGCCGTCGTGCTCGAGGCCGGCACCGGCACGAAGGACCGGCTCTTCGTCGACGACGCCGCCACGACCGGTGACCGGATCGGCGTCCTCGACCGCACCGCCGACGGCCGCGACAGCATCGCCGGACTCGGGATGACCCTCGAGTCGGCCACCAGTGCGACCCGGCCCAGCCTCGTCACGGTCGTCAAGGTGCTGAACGCCTTCGACGGTCGCTTCCTGCTCCGCGTCGGCCACGGCACCATGTTCGCCACGAACACGATCTCGCTAGACTTCGACACGACGGCCGACAAGATGCGGCGGGCGCTCGAGACCATCGTCGGCATCGGCAATGTCGCGGTGAGCAGGGCCGGCGGCGGCTGGGCGATCGCGTACACCGGGACGCTCGCCGGAGATGCGGGGTGGGCGACCCGCTACGCCATCACGATGCTGCCGGTCGCCGGGTGGCCGTTCGTCAAGGACCCGACGGGCCCCGACGTGGTGACCTCGGTGCAGCGGATGACCGACGGGCTGGTCACCTACACCGGCTTCGAGCACCTCACCCTCACCCTGGGCGAGGGGCACGACACCCTGCTGGTGAACAACACCCTCACCGGCGCCGGTGCCGGCGAGAGCGGCGCCGACGTCGCCGACGCCAGCACGCAGATCTACGGGGCCAAGGGCGACGACCGGATCTTCATCGAGGTCGTCCGCAGCATCACGACGGTGAACGCCGGTGACGGCGACGACTGGCTGGTCGTCAACGCTCTCCTCGACCCGGCCAACACTCCGAACCCGATGAGCGGGCGAACGCTCAACCTCGAGGGCGGCAAGGGCTCCGACTACTTCCTCGTGGGCCTGTTCGGGAACGGCAGCTCGCGCGTCAACGTCACCGACGTCGGCGGCGACGGCGGCACCAACGTGCTCGTCGTGAACGGGTCGCCGGGCGACGACGTCTTCCTGTTCCGCCGGCGCCTCATCGCGTCGCTGTCCGCGAAGAACTCGCAGGGCCTGTTCACCGAGTCGGAGAAGGTCACCTACACCAGCGGCATCAACGGCGGCGTCATCGTCAACGGCCTGGCCGGGGACGACGCGTTCAGCTTCGACGACACCGCCACCGCCATGACCGTCAACGGCGGCTCGGGCAACGACGTCTTCCGCATCGGGCAGCTGTTCACCGCGTACACCAGCGGCGTCGAGTTCGGCCTGCCGACCGACGAGAACGACCCCGCCTTCGCCGGCGCCTTCTTCGCCTCGACCCGTGGCTGGATCTCCAACGGCGTCTCGGCACCGCTGACGATCAACGGCGGCACCGGCGACGACGTCTTCGAGGTCTTCCGCAACAAGGCCGTCCTGCAGCTCAACGGCGACGCCGGCGACGACACGTTCGTCATCCGCAGCTTCGTCCACGAGTCCGAGACGGCCCGGCTGAACGCGGGCGAGGGTCGCGACTTCATCCAGTACGCGATGAACGCGCCGGTGGCCATCGACGGTGGTGAGGGCTACGACCAGGTCGTCGTGATCGGCACCGAGTTCAACGACACCTACGTCATCACCGCCGACGGCATCTACGGGGCCGGCCGGTTCGTCAGCTACGTCAACATCGAGCGGCTGAGCGTCTACGGCATGGAGGGCGACGACGTCTTCTACGTGCTGTCGACCAACCCGAACGTCGAGACCCGGCTGTTCGGCGGGCTCGGCAGCGACCGGGTCGAGGTGGCCGGGGCCCCACCGCCGGTGCAGGCCGACGACCTCAACGGCCACACCGGACTGGTCCGGCACTCCGTCGAGCAGGCCGCCGGCCTGTCGAACGCATGGAAGAGCATCCCGATCGACGGCGTCGCCGCCGAGATCGTCGACAACGACGCACCGGCGATCGTCATCGCCCCCGTCGGCGGTTCTCTGGTGGTCCGCGAGTCGAACACGCTCACCGGCGAGATCAGCGTCCGGCTGACGCGGGCTCCCACGACCGCGGTCGAGGTCAACCTCATCGCGCCCGCTGTCGACCCGACGTCGACCAGCCGCTTCCGGTACGTGCTGCTCTCGACCGACGGCGGCACGACCTGGCGGACGTCCGCGACGCTCTTCTTCGCCGCCGGCAGCACCATGGCCCAGACGCTGCTGGTCAAGGCGAGCTTCGACCTGTCGTCGGAGGGCGAGAAGCTCGTCCCGGTGCAGACGATGGTGGTCGGCTACCTGTCAGGCTCCGTGGCGTCGGCGACCGGCAACGCCGTGACCCTCAGCGGCTACTCGTGGAGCGGCGACCCGGCCGACATGGTCGGCAAGGAGGTGTCGATCAGCGGCGGCACCGGTGCCGGGCAGACGCGGCTCATCACCGCCGTTTCCGGCACCACGCTCACCGTGGCCGTCGACTGGACCGTCACGCCGGACAGCACCAGCACCTGGCTGATCCGCGAGATCGGCGAGTACGAGCTGCTGCAGGCGAACAACACCAGCGTGCGGGTGCTGGACGACGAGGAGACCGGCGTGCCGGTGGTCGTCCCCGACGGCGGCATCTCCGTGGTCGAGCCGGGCAATGGCAACACCACCGTCTGCGGCAGCACGACGAGCACCGGCACCTGCGCCACGTTCACCATCGAGCTGACCGCGCCGCCGATCGGCTCGCTGACGGTCCGCCTGGACGGCGGCCCCGACCTGCTGCTCAAGCGGCACGGCTCCTCCGCGGTCGCCAGCCGCTACCTCGACCTGGTGTGGGTCGCGGGGACGACCACCCGCTACACGGTCATCGTCACCGCCGTCGGCGACGGCAAGGTGGAAGGACAGGAGGTCGCGGCGATCCGCAGCTGGGTCACGGTGGCCACCGGCGACTCCTTCGTCGGTACCACCACCGGCATCACGGGGCGTGACGACGAGCTCCGGACCGGCATCTCGCTCCCCGAGGGCTCCCTGACCGGCTGGCTGGTCCGGATCACCAGCGGTCCGGCGGCCGGCGAGGTCCGGCGGATCTGGCGCAACACCGCCGACGGCGTCATCGTCGTCGAGGGCGACTTCGACGTCGCACCGCCGACCGGCAGCGGGTACGTCATCACCGGCTACTCGCCCCCGGCCAACCTCGACACCGCCACCGGCCTCGCGGTCGAGTACGCGGGGACCGTGCTGAGCACCGCGACGGACAGCCTCGGGCGCACCGTCGTCACCCTGGCGCTCCCCTCGGGTGTCACGCTGCCGGTCAACGGCCTGGTGGGCGCCGTCGTGCGGGTCGTCGGCGGGCTGGGCAAGGCCAACTACCGAACGATCGCGGCGAACGGCGCCTCCACCATCACCGTCGTCGACGAGTGGTCCGTGGCCGACGGAGCCTCGCTGGTGGTGGTCGGCGTGCTCGGTCAGGACGTCGACACCGTGCGCGCGCTGGTCGAGGACGGCGACACGCCTGGTGTCGTCATCGAGCAGAGCGGTGGCACGACCCGGCTCGTCGAGGGCGCCGCGCCCGGCCAGATCGGCGCCACCGACAGCTACACCGTGCGCCTGACGATGAACCCGGGCCAGACGATCCAGATCCGGCTCAAGGCGCTGCAGACGCCAAGCCTGAACCTGGCCGCTGCTCAGGGCACGCAGTGCGGCCTCACTGCGGCCGGGCAACCGGTGTGCAACCTGGTGCAGCTGGAGTTCGTCGCCGCCGGCGGCCAGACCCTGCTGTCGAACGGCGACCTCCTGCTGACCTTCACCACGAGCAACTGGTGGATCGCGCAGACCGTCACCGTGCGCGCGATCGACGACAGCGTCGTCGACGGCAACGACCTGCAGTCCTTCGCCGACGCCGCCCGCCGCACCCATCTCATCCAGGGCCCGCTGTACGTCTCTGGCGGTGACGATGACAGCCCGCCGGTCCCGCTCGCGCTCGACGACTACCTGCCGCTGCTGCTGCCCGGCGAGACCTCCGGGCACCCGTTGCCCATCCAGGCCTCCACCGCCGAGGCCATCGAGGCGGCGCAGGTCGACCGCATCGTCGTCCACAACGAGGACAGCGCCGCGGTGCTCAGCGGCAAGCTCTGGTACGACCCGCGGTACGGCTACCGCCTCACCGGCCTCGGCATGGCCGAGGACACCGTGCTCGTGGGTCGCACGATGCCGGGCGGCGTCGTCTACGCCGACTTCGAGGACCTGACCGTCCTGCTCGGCTACGGCACGCGGAAGATGGTCACCGACGCGCACGTGCACGGCGACACCCTCGTCATCGAGACGACGCACAAGGGCACGACGACGGTGCACGCCGGCCCCGGCAACGACACGGTGTCCGTCGAGTCGGTCGACGGGCACACCTTCCTGCTCGGCGGCACGGGCGACGACACCTTCCGGGTCGGCAGGGGCGGTCTCCTCGACCTGCTCTCCGCGCTGCTCGTCATCGACGGCGGCGACGGCACCGACGTCGCCTACCTCGACGACTCCGCGGACAGCGGTACGAACGTCGGGCTGCTCACACAGACCAGGCTGACGGGGCTCGACATGGTCGCGCGCGCGTCGGCCGACGAGAGCCTCCGGCCGCTGGACCAGCTGCACAGCCTCACGCCGAAGGCGGGCGCGAGCTCCTTCACGATCGTGCTGTCGCAGATGCAGGGCGGAGTCCGGGTCGGGATCGGCGCGGTGACGTTCCAGCTCGACCCGGTCAACGGCTGGCCCACCGCCGATCAGGTCCGCGCGGCCCTGCAGGAGCTGCTCTTCCCGACCTACCCGTCGACAGCGACCCAGGGCAACTCGATGACCTGCGGCACCGGACGCGGGGAGCTCACCCTGCCCGACGGCACCGTGCTGCCGCCAGAAGGTCCGCGCACCCGCTGCTCGGACAGCGTCTACGTCCACCGCTTCGGCAACGACTACCTCATCGGCTTCCGCGGTGAGGTGTACGCGGGGGTCCGTTCCGCCACGAACAACTCGCCGATCACGATCGAGCTCGTGGCGCTCGGCACCGCTGGCGAGGCCCGCGACCTGACCCGGCGCGACGGCGTCAACTACTACGGCCTCGAGGTCCTCAACCTCGGCCTCGGCTCAGGTGACGACGTCCTCAACGTCCGCGGCACCCTCCCGCTCACCAACGTCAGCCTGGGCGCCGGCAACGACCGCGTGTACGCCTCGTCTCGTGCCGCCGTCTGCCTCGACCCGGCGACGGTGTGCCCGAACGACCGGCCGGACTTCCTCGCCGGCACGCTCGCGCGCGTCGCCGGGACGCTGAACCTCGACTTCGGCACCGGGACCGCCCAGACCCTCCTGATCAGCGACGAGGCCGACACGGGTGGCAAGGGGACCGTGACCCAGCCGGTGGTCATCACCGACCGTCACGACGAGGTGCCGACGGCCTGGCAGGGCGACACGAACGCCGGGGCGGCCTTCTTCGGAACCGGCCAGACGCCGGAGATCTACCTCGTCCGGCTGGCCGGCGGCGCCATCACCTTCCGCGCCGACGCGGCGGGCTCGTTCCTGTCCGGCCAGGGCATCCGGGTCTGGACCGGCTACGGCGCCGACCACATCAGCATCAACGGGGCCTTCCGACGAGCGAACGGCCTCGACGGCACCATCACCTGGCTCAACACCGGTCTCGGGAACGACCGCATCACCGTCGACCTCCAAACCCCGTCGGCCGTCGCGGCGATCCCGACGCCGACGCCGGTCAAGGCCGACGGCTGGCTCGTGCTGAACACGCAGGGCCCGGTGAACAACCTGCTTCAGCTGGCGCAGGCCCTGTGGCCGGGTGACTCCCCGCTGCGGCCGGACAGCATCACCCTCACCGCGACCCGCGACGGCGTGACCATCGACGTCGGCCGCTTCGTCGTCAACGGCGCCGCCGGCTACGTCGGGCTGTTCGACAGCCACAGCCGGGTCGGGGCCGAGATCACCGTCACCCGGTCGACCACCTACTCCGTCGCCGGCCGCGGCACCGGCACCCAGACCCTGTCGAGCTTGCCCGGCACCGGCACGATCACCGGCGTCCGCGTGTGGGTGAACGGCGTGCTGCTGGACGGCGCCGACGCCACGTGGACCCAGACCTCGATCAGCTTCTACGCCGGGACCAAGCGCCGGACCTACGACGCCGAGGACCCGTACTTCGTCGTCGAGATCGTTCGCGAGACCCCCGAGGTCTTCGCGCCGCCGAAGGTCGGCACGAGCGACGACGACACCGTGCAGGCCGGCTCGTCGACGCTGCCGCTCATCGTGTTCGGCGGCCAGGGCGGCGACGAGATCAACACCGGCAGCGGGAACGACCTGGTGTTCGGCGACCGGGGGCGCGCGTACCGCGTCACCGGCATCACGGGCGACCCGCTCACCGACCCGGTCGTGTACCTCGACGTCACCCTGCTCATGGGCAACGGCGGACCCGGCGACCTCGGCACGTGGGACGTCCTCAACGTCCTGCTGACCGTCGACACCTGGCTCGGCGGCCACGACACCATCCGCGGCGGCGCCGGCGACGACGTCCTCGTCGGCGGCAGCGGCGACGACGCGGTGGACGGTCAGGTCGGGCGCGACCTTGTCTTCGGCGACAACGTCTTCCTCGCCCGCACCGTGACCGAGGGCGACTACCGCAACCCGCGGTTCCGGATGCTCACCGGCTCGCAGATCTACAGCACCGCCCAGGCGACCGCCGGCGAGGCGCTCATCGACTACGGCACCGACGACAGCGAGCGCTTCGAGAACCCGGCGTGGAACGGCAACCAGCCGACCTGGGCGGACTACCGGATCACCCTGCTGCACCACGAGTTCGACACGCCCGGGTGGTTCTACGGCGACGACCACCTCGCCGGTGGCGCGGGCGACGACGTCCTGTTCGGCCAGCTCGGGGACGACACGATCCAGGGCGACGGCTCGATCGACCACCGCGACCGCAGCACCTGCGACCTGATCGACGCCCCGGCAGATCAGCGGGTCGGCGCGGCTCGCAACGCTGCCGGCGACCTCTGCGTGGTCGCCTCGTTCGAGGCCACGACCGACGGCGACGACTACATCGAGGGCGGCGGCGGTAACGACGTCATCTTCGGCGGCCTCGGCCAGGACGACATCGTCGGCGGCAGCTCGAGCCTGTTCTCGCTCACCACCCCGCAGCGCCGTCCGGGCGGCGACGACCTCATCTTCGGCGGCGCCGGCACCAAGACAGACCGCAACGACGAGCGACTGCCGACGGAGACAGCCGGCACCGACGCGCACGCCCGCGACGCCGACACCATCGTCGGCGACAACGGTGACGTCTTCCGCCTGGTGGCCCCGACGCCCACCGAGGGTGTGGGCACCTTCCTGCGCTTCACCTACGACGGCTACGGCACAGGTCTCAAGCTGATCGTCCGCGCGGTCATGCTCCTCGACCACGTGGCCGGCGGACCGGACCGGCGGCCCGACCTGTTCGGCGGCACCCAGGTGAACGGCGTCTGGACCGTGCCGACCGACATCCCGACGACCTACGACGGCCACGGCGCCTACGGCGCCAGCATCTGGGGCGCCGACGAGCTCCACGGTGAGACCGGCGACGACACCGTCTACGGCGGCGGCGGCAACGACGTGATCTTCGGCGACGCCGGCGACGACGACCTGATCGGCGGCTGGGGCCGCGACTGGATCTCCGGCGGCACCGGCGCCGACGGCGTCCTCGGCGACGACGGGCGGATCCTCACCAGCCGCAACGGCAAGACCGAGCCGCTGAACGGCCTCACCTCCGCCAACGTGCAGGCCGAGATCACCACGCCAGGCAAGATCCAGGTCGCCGTCATCTACCCGACCGACAAGCTCAACAAGACCGTCGACCTCACGCCGTTCGCGCTCAACCCCAAGGTCGGCAGCGGCATCGACGACCCGCTGTATCGCCCGCTCTACGCCGACGACGTCCTGTTCGGCGGCTGGGGCGACGACTTCATGCACGGCGGCTCCGGTGACGACGCGATGTCCGGCGCCGAGGCCCTGCCGCTGTCGTACGCCGTCGACTGGACCGGCTGGACGCTGGTCCGCAACGACTTCCACCGCCCGCTGGCCGGCTACAACCTGCTCGGCCGCGACGTCGTCCACACCGGCCAGTTCGCGCTCTACGACGAGTACGACCCGCTTCGGATGATCACGCTGAACGCGAACGGGGCCGCCAACAAGGCGAACACGGGCTGCACGCCGACCGGCGCCGGTGCGGAGGCCGAGGGCTGTGCACCCTGGTTCCTCAACTTCGCGCACGACGAGGGCCTCAACGTCGGCACCGTCGGCGGGACGACGTTCTGGTCCGACGGCGACGACGTCCTGTTCGGCGACTACGGCGACGACTGGCTGGTCGGCGGCACCGGGCGCGACACCCTGTGGGGCGGCTGGGGCAACGACCTGCTCAACGCCGACGACGTGCTGACCACGAACGACAACCTGAACGACCAGCCGGAGACGCACAGCACGTACGAGGACCGTGCCGTCGGCGGCGCCGGGCTCGACGTCCTCATCGGCAACACCGGCGGCGACCGGCTCATCGACTGGGTCGGCGAGTTCAACAGCTACCTGGTGCCGTTCGCGCCGTTCGGCATCGCGACGGTCAGCCGGCAGGTGCCGCCGGGCCTCATGGAGTTCCTGTACGCGCTGTCGAAGGCGCAGGGCGCCGATCAGACCCTGGTGCAGGAGTCCGGTGCGGAGTACGCCGCGCGCAACGGCGAGCCCTACGGCGAAGCGGGGATCGTCACGCAGAAGGACTCCGGTCTCTGGCAGGAGCAGACCGGCGGCCCGCGCGACCCGCAGCCCGGCAACGTCCCCGGTGGTCGGCGCGACGTCCTGCGCGGCGCCGACTTCAACGACGGAACGTCCCAGGGCTTCTACGTCGACAGCGGCAGCTGGCACGTCAGCGGCGGCGCTCTGCAGGTCAGCGCCGGCAGCCTCGGCCAGGACGCCTCGGCCGTCTTCTACGTCGACGACTACCTGCCGATCTACTACGAGGTGGCCGTCTCGGCCTCCATCGTGAAGCCCACCGGCGGGTGGAAGGCCAACGCCTACATCATCTTCGACTACTTCAGCCCGACCGACTTCAAGTTCGCCGGCATCGACCAGTCCACGAACAAGATCGTCATGGGGTACCACGACGCGCTCGGCTGGCACGTGATCGTGCAGACGCCGAAGAACCTCAAGTTCGACACCTGGTACCAGCTGCTGCTCTCGGTGAACGGCACCACCGCCACGCTGACCGTCGACGGCACGACGGCCTTCACCTACACCTTCCAGGCCCGGGTGATCGACGGACTGTCCTACGCCCTGAACAAGGGCATGGTCGGCATGGGGTCGGACAACTCCCGCGGCCGCTTCGACAACGTGCGGGTGCAGGTCCTGCCGCCGCAGGTCACCCTCGACAGCGCCACCGACCTGACGGCAGGGACCGGCCCTCTGACCACCCCCGACTCGGGGGTCTGGACCTCCGACAGCTCCGGCTACACCGGCACTCCGTCGCCGGGCGCCCCGGCCGTCGTCACTGCGCAGCTCGGCGACGTCCGCTTCCTGGCCAGCACGTCGTGGCTGCAGCTGACCACGACGGTCGCGACCAGCGGCGCGGCGGGGATCGCCTTCGACGTCTACGGCGCCGACGACTTCAAGTTCGCCGTCCTCGACGTCGCCGGCCAGCGCGTCCTGCTCGGCCACCACGACCCGCGGCGCGGCTGGGTCGTCGACGCCGTCGTGGCGCAGGCCCTCACCGCTGGCGCGAAGTACACCCTGGACGCCCAGATCAAGGGCGCCTCGGCGAGCGTCACGCTCAACGGCCTGTTCATGGTCAGCTGGGGGTACAACGCGGGTCTGTCCGACGGCCGGTTCGGGCTCATCGCCGCGGGGTCCGCCGCGACCTTCACCTCGCTGCGCATCCGCACCGACGACTCCCAGTTCGACGGCAGCAACACGCCGACCGACCCCGACCCGGTCCTGGTGCCCAACGCGGTCATCGACGACGTCATCGTCGTCGAGGGCACCGGCGGCTCCAAGACCGTCACCGTCACGGTGACGCTCGACCAGGCGCCCGGCGACGGCGAGACGGTCTTCATCCCGTGGGCGACCGCGGACGGCACGGCAGTGGCGGGCAGCGACTACGCGGCCGCCAACGGCATCCTGTCGTTCTCCGCCGGCGTGACCATGCAGCAGCTCTCGGTCACGATCTACAGCGACAGCCTCGTCGAGGCCGACGAGCACTTCTTCGTGAACCTGTCCAGCGGCACGGGCTACGTGCTGCTTAAGGGCACCGGTCGCGTCACGATCCTCGACGACGACCTGCCGACCGTCAGCGTCGCGCCGGCGAGCGTCACCGAGGGCGACAGCGACGCCACGACCGTCCTCGTCACCGTGTCGCTCTCGGCCGCGTACCGGAGCACGGTCAGCGTGGAGTACGCCACCGGCGGCGGCACCGCCACGGCCGGCGTCGACTACCTGGCCACGAGCGGCACGCTCAGCTTCGCCGCCGGTGAGACGAGCAAGACGATCGCGGTCACGGTCGTCGGCGACTCGCTGCACGAGCCGAACGAAACCTTCGTCGTGACGCTGTCCAGCCCGGTGAACGCCACCCTCGGCACGTCCAGCGCCACCGTCACCATCACCAACGACGACGCCCAGCCCACCGTGTCGCTGACCGGCAGCGCGACGTCGGCCGGCGAGGGCAGCGGCGCGACCGTCACCTACACGGTCACCCGCGGGTCCAACAGCACCGGCGCGATCAGCGTCGTGGTCGGCTTCGGCGGCACCGCGACCCTGGGCACCGACTACAGCGTGGCCGGGCTGACCCTCAGCGGGTCCACGGCCGCGCTCACCCTGGCCGACGGCGTCACCTCGGCGAGCTTCACCGTCAGCGTGCTCGACGACACGCTCGTCGAGGGGAACGAGACGGTCGTCGTCAGCCTCGGCAGCTGCAGCGGGTGCGCCGTCGTCGCGCCGTCGTCGCAGACCCTGACGATCGTCGACGACGACACCTCGACCTCACCTCCGCCGGCACTGCCGACGGTGACGCTGAGCAGCGTCAGCATCAAGGAGGGCAACGGCGGCACGGCCACGGCCACCCTCACGCTGACCCTGTCGGCGACGACCACCACCGACGTGGTCGTGCGGCTGTGGATCGTCCAGAGCACGACGCAGCCCAACGCGACCGCGGGTGTCGACTACCAGGCCTGGCCGAGCTACCTCGACGTCGTCATCCGCGCCGGCTCGCGCACGGCGTCCGTCAGCGTCGTCGTCATCGGCGACCGGGTCAGGGAGTCGGACGAGTTGGTCGTCGTCGAGGTCCAGGACGTCACGGGCGCCACCGGTGTCGGCAACCAGGGCATGGTCACCATCCTCGACGACGACCGCAAGCAGGTCACCGCGTCGTCCGGGCCTGGCGCCGAGCCGGTCAGCCTCGCCGACGCCCGGCACGTCCTGACCACCGCGCTGGCGCTGTGGCGGCACGCCGGCGCGGACCCCGCGCTGCTGGCGGGCATCGGGCTCGAGATCGCGCCGCTCGGCCGGGCCGAGCTCGGCGAGGTCGACGGCACGACCATCCGGATCAGCCCCGACGCCGCCGGCTGGGGCTGGAGCACCGACCTGGGCGGCGTCGTCGTCCCCGGTCGGGTCGACCTGCTCAGCGTGCTCGTCCACGAGATCGGCCACGTCCTCGGACTCGAGCACGGCCACCACGGCATGACCGAGGTGCTCCTGCCGGGCGAGCGTGACCTGTCGGTGCTCCACGGCGCCGCCGCGGCAGACCGGAGGCCTCCAGTCGTCCCGCCGCCGCCCGCTCCGCTGCGGGGCGGGCCGGCGTCGGTCGACGTGGGGGAGCCGGCACCGAGTGCTGCTGGTGCCTCCGTCGTCGTCCCGGCGGTCCCCGTCGTGTCGGAAGCGGCCCCGGCCGGCGCCGACCTGGCCGAGTTCGGGCCCGTCGGCACGCCGCCGACGTGGCCGGCTGCCCTGTGGGTGGCTCTGCTGGCCGCGATGCTCGGCGCCCTGCTCGCCATGCGACGCCGCATGCTGCCGGCCCGGGTCGCCTGACCGTCCCTAGGATCGCCCCGTGACGGGCACCGGTCGACGGCGCGCGGCGACCGCCGTGCTGTGCGGCCTGCTCGCCGTGACCGGCTGCAGCGAGGACGCCACCCCCGGACCGCCGCCCGACCCGGCTGCGCAGGTCCAGGACGACTGCGCGGCCGCCGTCGACGCGCTGCTCGACACCGCGCAGCGCTACCTCGACAGCATCGGCACGACGTCGCCCGACGGCGGCGCGACGCCCTCACCGGCCGCCGATCCCGCGCAGGCGGAGCAGGAGTTCACCTCCGCGCTGTCCAACGTGCGGGCGCACGCGGCGAGCATCGGCTGCGACCCGGAGGAGTTCCGCGACGACCTCACCGAGGGCCTGCGCGGCCTGCGTGCCGGCGGCCCCGTCGCCCGGGCCGTGCTGCTGCAGCTGCAGGGCGGTCGCCCGCCTGACGGCCCGGTGCCGCCGGGCGGCGACGTCGCCGCGGCCGTCGCGGCCGCGGCGAGCGGCAGCGTCGTCGAGCTCGCCGCGGGGGAGCACGTGGTCGACGAGACGCTGGTGCTGCTGAGCGGCGTCACGCTGCGCGGCGCCGGGCGCGACGAGACGACGCTGCGCAGCAGTGCGGCCGACGGCGTCCTGCTGGTGCTCACCGGCGAGCCGGTCGCCGTCGACGCGCTCACCCTGAGCCGGTCCGGCGACGCGCCCGGCAACGTCGTGAGCGCGTCGCCGGCGGCGGAGCTGTCCATCACCTCCGCGCGGGTCTCCGGGGCCCGCGGCGACGCCGAGGGCACCGGTGGCATCGGCGTCCTGATGGCCGCGGGTGCCGCGGGGCAGACCGGCCCGAGCCGGCGCACGACCCTTCGGCTCCTCGACACCGATCTCGTCGACAACGGCGTCGGCGGGGTCGTGCTCTCGGGGGAGCACCGCGCCGAGATCACGCGCAGCAGCGTCCTGCGCAGCGGCCAGTGCGGCATCTGCTTTCTCGCGACGAGCGACGGCACCGTCACCGACACCCGGCTGACCGACAACGCGGCCGGCCTCGTCGCCGCCGGCGACGCCCGCCCCGCCGTGCGGACGCTCACCGTCGAAGGCGGCGACGTCGGGGTGCAGGCGCTCGAGCGGTCCGCCCCGCAGGTGGAGGGGAGCACCGTCCGCGGCGTGCTGCGCGCGGCGTTCCTGTTCGCCGACCGCAGCACCGGCGCGGTACGCGGGACGACGTGCACCGGCGCTCCCGCCGGCATCGTCGTCGGCCCCGAGGCCGCGCCCGAGGTCGGCGAGAACCCCGGCTGCGGCGTCGTCCGCGGCCAGTAGCCCCCCTCCGACGGGAGCCCTCCCGACGGCTCCCCCCACTGCCGCACCCGACGGGAGCCCTCCGGGCGGCTACGGGGCGGTGAGGAACGCCGCCGCTCCGAGCACCGCCTTCTCGTCCGGTTTGGTGACCAGCACGGTGCGGACGTAGTCGCGCACGGCCTCCTCGATCCCGACGTCGCGCCCGGCTCGCTCGGACATGAACCAGCGGTGCTCGAGCACCTCGTGGAACACCTCGGCCGGCTCGAGCTTGCCGCGCATGTCCCGCGGCACCGCCCGCACGACCGGCTGGAACACCTCGGCCAGCCACTCGTGCGCGACGATCTCCTCGTCCTCGTCCTGCTGGCCGGTGCCGTGCCGGTAGGCGTCCAGGTCGTTGAGCAGTCGGCGGGCCTGGTTCTCCTCGGCGTCCAGACCGGTCAGGCGCAGCAGCCGGCGGGAGTGGTGACCGGCGTCGACGACCTTCGGCGCGATGCGCACGAGCCCGTCGGCGGCGTCGAGCCGCAGCTCCTCGACGTCGAAGCCCAGCTCGTTCAGCCGACGCACGCGGGCGGCGATGCGGTGCTGCTCGCCCTCGCCGACGACCTCCTCGCGGGTGAGCTCGCACCACAGGCCGTCGTACCGCCGGCGGATGTCGGCGCCGGTCTCGAGCGGGTCGACCGACTCGTCGAGCAGCCCGGCCGCCTGCAGGTCCATCAGCTCACCGACGATGTTGGTGTGCGCGGTCTGCAGGTCGTACGCGCGCTGCCCCTCCGACAGCGACGGGTGCAGCTCGGAGGTCTCGGCGTCGACGAGATAGGCGGCGAAGGCGCCCGCATCGCGGCGGAACAGCGTGTTGGACAGTGAGCAGTCCCCCCAGAAGAACCCCTCGGAGTGCAGCCGGGCGAGCAGCAGCGACAGCGCGTCCAGCAGCCGGTTGGCGGTCTCAGGCCGCAGTGTCTGGGAGAACAGCGCCCGGTAGGGCAGGGAGAACTGCAGGTGCCGCGTCACCAGGGCCGGCTCGAGCGGCGTGCCGTCCGGCGCCTCCCGCCCGGTGATGATGGCGACCGGCTCCACCGCCGGAACGTCGAGCCGCTCGAGGTCACGCAGCAGCCGGTACTCCTTGCGCGCGGAGTGCTCGCCGACCTCCTTGACGGCGTACACCCGGCTGCGCACCCGCACGAAGCGGACGACGTGCCGCGAGACGCCCCGGGGCAGCGCGACGAGCGAGTCGGCCGGCCAGTGCTCGAGCGGCGTCGACCACGGCAAATCGAGGAGGAGCCGGCCGTCGTCGTGGCCGGTGATCTGGAGCGGCACGTGCCCACTGTGGCGCACGTCGTCCCCGCGGTCACTCCTGGACGTCGGTGAGCTCCGCCGGGCCGAGGACGAGCCCGGTCCGGTCGGCACCTCGGCGCAGCCGCCCGTCGGTGGTGAGCACGCGGGCGCCGTCGAGCTCGGCCAGCGCGAGGAACTCGGCGTCGTACGTCTTCGCCCAGCCGAGGTCGCTCGCCAGCCGGTAGGCGACGGCGTGCAACCGCGCCGGCGACCTCCGCCGCACGTGCAGTGCGGAGAACCCGGCGAGCACCCGGTCGGCACCCGGTGCATCGAGCTCCCGCCGCCAGACCGCCTCGTGCACGGCCGAGTGCACCTCCGACCAAAGCAGCGGCGGCGCGATCAGCTCATGCCCGCCGAGTTGCGCCCGCGCCGCTGAGGACGCGGCGGCTCGCAGGGCGGCGCCGGAGTCGAGGACGAGCCGCACCGGTCAGTGCGAGTCCCGTGCGTCGCGCACGAGCCGCTCCCACGCCGGCATGGCACCGCCGTCGGCCATCTGCCACGCCGCCGGCAGCTCCAGGGGCGCCTCGTCGGCGAGCCCGTCGACGTCGGCCTCGCGCACGAGGTGCTGCGTGCCGACCCGCTCGGACCGCAGCCTGCCGCTGCGGATCCATCGCCGGATGGTCTCGGGGTTGCGCCCCACCCGACGCGCCGCCTCCGGCACGGTGAGCATTGTCGTATGCTACAACATCTCGGCTCAGCCGAGCGGCGCGGTGCCGAGCGGCTCGCCGGTCCAGCGGTAGACGTCGAAGCCGCGGCCGAGGTCGCCGGTGAAGACGTACTGGCCCTTGTGGAACTTGGCCGACCACACCTCGCTGCCCGGCATCATCGCGTGGCCGATCTCCTCCGGCGCCGTCGGGTCGCTGATGTCGAACACGCGCACACCGCCGAGGTACCAGCCGGTCACGTAGTGCTTGGAGTCCGGCGTGAAGCGGCCGACGTGCGCGGTGCACGCGCGGTGGTCGGGCGACTGTCCCTGGATGTCGGCGACCATGTAGCTCAGCGGCTTGAGCGGCTCGCTGGTGGCGTCGAACAGGGTGATGCCGCCACCCGGGCAGACCGCCGTCTTGCTGGCGAAGAACCCGCCGAGCACCAGGCTCTCGTCGGTGACGAGCAGCGTCTTGCCGTCCGGCGTCGGGTCGGCGCCGTGCACGTACGACGCGATCGTCGGGCCGCGGTAGAGCAGCGTCGGCTTGCGCGGGTCGGTCGCGTCGTACACGCGGACGTTGTTCTCCGACGCCACGTAGCCCTTGCTGCCGTCGTTGCTGAAGGTGATGTCGTGCGGACCGCCCTCGGTCTGCAGGTCCGCCGCGAGAACCGGGTTGTCCGGGTCGGCGAAGTCGTAGACCGGCAGGTGGTCGACCCCGCCCGGCAGGTCACCGGTGGAGATCCAGGCGACCGGCTCCGTCGGGTGCCACGTCCAGTTGTGCACGCCGTCGTGGACGCGCAGGTTGTACATCGGGGTGGGGTTGCGCGGGTCGGTGACGTCGAAGACCGCGGCGCCGCCGTTGCGGTTCGCCGAGTTCGTCGGCACCGTCGGCGACGGCGACTCGATGTCGCGGCCGCCGAACTCCGGCCCGGCGCACAGCGTGCCCGACCGGTCGTTGCTGAGCATGACGACCCAGCGCTCGCCGAACTGACGGATCTGGATGTCGTTCTGCCGCTGCCGGCACACGATCTGGGTGACGAAGCTCGTGTTCTCCGGGTCGGTGATGTCGAAGATGAACGCGCCGCGGTCGTACGACCCGACGATCGCGTAGTCCCGCTGCTGCTCGACGACAGTGCCGTCGGGCTGCGTCACATCGACGACCGGCGAGAAGAACTCGATGTCGGTGCCCTGGTCGGCGGCGCTGAAGCGCTTCAGCTCCGCGTCGTTGCCCTCGAACGGGAAGTGGAAGACGTGCTCGAAGTTCTCGAGGTCGGGCTCCTCGGCGAGCGCCCGCCCGGCGCTTCCGGTGACGCCGTCGAGCGCCTCCGCGCGGAACTTCTCGACCGGCGTGACGGCCGAGCCGTCGACGTTGTCCAGCGACAGCGTCGTGGCGACCGCGCCCGAGGCGAGGACGCCGGTGACGAGGACGAGGGCGAGCGGGGCCGGCGTGCGGCGGCCGGTGCGCAGACGAAGGGCCATGGCCGGGAGTTCGACGCCGTCGCCCGGATTCCTCCCGAGATGTCCCCCGGCTTGCGTCCGCCTGGCAGCACACGTCGCCCGCACGCGCAGCCGGACGCACGGCGTCCCGCGCCGGACGCACGGCGTCAGCGCACCCGCACGCCCCCGGCCAGCAGCCCGAGCCCGAGCGCTGCCGGCACCACGAGCAGTCCGAGCGCCAGCGGCAGCCCGACGGCGTCGGCCACCGCCCCGACCACCGGCGGCGAGGCGAGGAACCCGACGCGCGTCGCGACGTTCATCGCCGCGATGCCCTGGCCGGGCAGCGCCCCCGCGGCCGTGATCATGGCCGGGAAGACCGTCGCGGCGCCGAGCCCGACGACGGCGAACGCCACCAGCGCGGGCGCCGTCCCGCCCACTGCCAGTGCCGACCCGAGCGCCGCCGCGGCCGCCAGCCCACCGGCACGCACGACCGCCACGGGGCCGAACCGGGCGAGCACCCGGTCGCCGACCAGCCGCATCAGCACCATCGCGGTCATGAAGGCGGTGAACCCGAGGCCGGCCGTGCCGGGGCCGGCGCCGGTGTGGTCGGCCAGGTACACCGCGCTCCACGACGACGGCGCGTCCTCGAGCGCCGCGGCGAGGACCGCGAGCCCGCACAGGAGCACGAGAGCGGGCGAGAACCGGGCGCCCGACGTCCGCACGCCGGTGCCGTGACGGCTCGAGTCGGGGACGTCGTGCCGCACCGCCAGAGCCAGTGCGGCGCAGGCGATCGCGACGACTGCCAGGTGCGCCGCGAGCGGCACGCGGAGCGCCGCCGCGGCGCTGCCGACGAGACCGCCCGCGACCGCGCCGATGCTCCAGACAGCGTGCATCGACGTGAGGACCGGACGGTCGAGCTGCCGCTGTGCCTCGACGCCGGACACGTTCATCGCGACGTCGGTCTGCGAGTCGACGACGCCGACGCCGACGAGGATCGCGAACAGCGCCGTGGCCGACGGCGCGAGCCCGACCATCGGCACCGCCGCTGCCAGCAGCAGCGTCGACCCGACGGCCAGCCGCCGCGCGCCGAAGCGCGGCAGCAGCCCCCGGGTCGCCGTCGAACCGGCCAGCCCGCCGAGCCCGACGCCGAGCAGCGCCAGTCCCAGCTCGCCGTCGGAGAGCGCGAAGCGGTCCTTGACCTCGGGCAGCCGGGGGAGCACCGAGGCGAACAGCGCGCCGTTGGTGAGGAACAGCGCGCTGACCGCCCACCGCTGGCGCTGCTCCACGACCGCCAGCCAACCACCGGCCCCGCGTCAGGACGTCGGAGCACCTGCCGGCTGAGGCGCCGGGCTCAGTCGACGACGACGCCGGGCTCGGCGCCGCCGCCGGGCTCCACGCCGCGCCCGGACGAGCCGGCGCCGTGCAGCACCGCCGTGCCCGTCGGCGCCAGCGTCGCGGGGTCGGCTGCGACGACGCTGCCCGAGGTCACCGCGTACAGGCGGTCGCCGCCGAGCAGGACCCGGTCCACCGACAGGTCGGGGCCGGCGTCGAGGCGCCCGACCTCCTCGAGCCGCCAGTCGGCGGTGACCCGCACGCCGAGCGCCGTGTTGGTGGCGAGGCCGGTCCGGCGGTCCCAGGTCGTGAACGGGAGCACCGCGAGGCGCCGCTGCGGGTCGTAGCCGAAGGCGCGTGAGTCGTCCGACGCCGGGCTCGACCCCTCGCCCAGCGACAGCCGGTCCACCTGCACCGGCTTCGACAGGTCGGTGAGGTCGAACAGCGACAGCTGGAAGCCCGTCACGCGGCCGGTCGCGTCGGCGTCCTGCCCGACGCCGAGCAGCCGGTCGTCGCCGACGGGGTGCAGGTAGGTCGAGAAGCCCGGGATCTTCAGCTCGCCGAGCAGCCGCGGGCGGGCGGGGTCGGCGAGGTCGAGCACGTACAGCGGGTCGGTCTGCCGGAACGTGACGACCGTGGCGATGTCGCCGAAGTACCGGACGGCGTAGATGCGCTCGCCCGGGCCGAGGCCGTCCACGCGCCCCCGCTCGACCAGCCGGTCGCCCTCCTCCGCCAGGACCACGACGCTCGACGCCGCGCCGCCGCCGGCGTCCCACGGTGCCTGGAGCGTCGTGGCCACCCGCAGGTGCCCCTCGTGCTGCGAGAAGGCCCACCGGCCGTAGGCGTAGCCGCGCACCGAGCCCGACCCGAGGTACCGGGTCGCGTCCGGCGACGTGGTGTCGAAGGCATGCACCTGCGTCGTCACCTCGTCGGGTGCCGGGACGTCGGCGGTCGCCGGCGCCACCGTGCCCCACCGGCTGGTCGCGACGTAGAGCCGCTCGCTCGAGGCGTAGACGAGGTCGCCGTCGGTGGTGACCGCCGTGGTGTCGACCGGCGCGAGCCCGGCGCTCGGCCGCAGGGTCGTCACCATCAGCGTGGTGACGCCGTTCGGCGCGTCGACCGCGTGCTGAACGTCGGCGCACTCCACCGCCGGCGCGGCGGAGATCTCCCGTCCTGAGCCGTCGCGCCGCACCGCCGTCGGCAGCACCTCGTCGACGCCCGCCTCGGCTGCGGCGTCGCGGTAGGACTGCACAGCCTCGCGCTGCGCGGCGGCGCCCGGCTCGGTCGGCATGGGGATCGACAGGTCCGGCCTCGACGAGGTCACGAGCCGCACGGTGCCGTCCACCAGCCGGGCCGACACGTACCCGCCGTCGACGTCGAGCGTCTCGACCACCTCGGGGGCCGCCGGGTCGGCGAGCTCGACGAGCACGAGCCGCACCGACTGCGCGCCCGGCGCCACCATCGACATGAGGGCGCGGCCGCGCACCGGCGCGGCGGCGGAGTCGGACGAGACGCCGGTGTCGGGGTCGACCTGCACGGGCCGCTCGGGCGTCGCCGATCCGTCGGGCGCCGGCTCGGTGGTCGGGACGTCGACCGGTGGCACGTCGTCGGGCTCCACGGGCAGCGGCTCGACGGTCGGGTCGTCCGGCTCCGGCTCCGGCTCGACCGGCAGCGGCTCCGGCTCGACGGGGAGCGGCTCCGGCTCGACCGGCAGCGGCCCGGGCTCGGGCACGTCGACCGGCTGCCAGCGCGACGCGACGACCAGCACCCGCGTCCCGTCGACGAGCAGCTCGCCGCCGCTCACCCCGTCCCCGAGGCCGACCGACGTCAGCGCCTGCGGACGGGCGCCCCCGCGCACGACGTGCAGCCGGTCGGCGTTGAGCGTGACGACGACGTCGCCGGCGAGCTTCGCGATGTCGGGCTCGTCGACGCCGGCCTCCTGCACGTTCGTCCCGGTCGGCCCCGTGCCCACGGCGCCACCGGTCGCTCCGCTGCTCGCGCGGTCGCTCGACGTCGCCACCGGGGCGCCGGCGCTCTCCTGGGCGGCCAGCACGCCGCCGCTGTTGTCGCCGAGCAGTCGCGCATCGCCGTACGGCATCGGATTGCGCACCAGCTCCGTGCGGTAGTGGCGCAGCAGCTCGTCGCAGTCCGACCACGCCACCAGGCCGGCGGCCCCCGCCGACGGCGACCCGCCCGGCAGCAGCGTGAGCAGACCCGTGCCGACGGCCACCGCCGTGACGAGTCCGATGCGGGCGGGCCAGGGACCGGCTGCTGCTGGCATGGCGTGCTCCTCGCGTGGTCGGTTGCCGGTGTGACGCAGCCGACCGGGAATCGGCTCCGGGTCCGCACCGACTCGTCACCTGTTCGTCACCTCCAACCACACGCCGGTGACCATCAGGACGCCGAGCCCGGCCACCGAGCAGCAGCGCAGACCGCCGTCGCCACGTCGAGCCGCGACCGCGGGCAACCTGTGCGGAGGGTGTGGGATTCGAACCCACGAGGCGGGATGAACCGCCTGGCCGCTTTCAAGGCGGCTGCACTAGTCCACTATGCGAACCCTCCTGGTCCGGCCGGCCAGTCTGCCACCGGAGCAGGTACCGGCGGCCCCGTGCGAGCCGGCACCGAGCTTGTGGACAACTCGGCGCGCTGTGGGCTCGCGCCCGCCACACTGCCGCGCGTGCTGCCTCCGACCGCCGTCGTCTACCTGCCGAGCGAGCGGGTCCGCCCGGGCGACGAGACCGCGCAGCTCGTGCTCCGCGACGTGCCGGGCGATGGCGTCGTGCTCCCGGCGTACTCGAGTCTCGAGGCGCTCGTCCGCTGCTGCGGTGACAACCAGGCATGGGTCGCGCTGACGGTCGAGCGCACCGACGCGCTCGCCGCCGGGCTCGGCGTCGTCGCCGTCGTGCTCGACACCCCCTTCGCCGCCCCGGAGCCGGCGTCGTGAGGGTCGTCCCGGCAGAGCTGCGGGCCGCCGCGACGTCGGCCGACGGCGCGGCGCAGACCGCCGCCGGTGGCGGGGCGTCCCTTCGCGCCGCCGACGCCGCGGACACCGGCCGCGCCGACAGCCGCGGCGCGCTGGCGACCGTCCTCGGCGGCCTCACCGCCTGCGTGCAGGCGCTCGCCACCGTGGCGGCGGCCGACGCCGACGCCCTGCGCGCCGCGGCCGACGCCTACGAGTCGACCGATGCGTGCGCGGTGCCGCGGTGATCGTCCGCGGCGACGTCGCCGGCTGCGAGGCGCTCGCCCGCGCCCTGTCCCGCGCCGCCGACGGCGTCGCCTCGGCCGGGGACGCGCTGGCGGCTGCGCGCGGCGCGACCCCGTCGTGGAAAGGCGACGCCGGTGACGGCTGGCGCGAGCTCGCCGGCCGGCAGCGCGCCGCCGCGGACGACCTCGCCGCGACCCTCGCCGCCGCGGGCCGCGCGGTGCAGCGCTTCGCCGCCGACCTCGCCGAGGCGCAGCACCTCGCCCGGCAGGCGGACGAGCCCGACGCGCCCTGGCTCGTCGCCCGCGCCAAGGAGGCGGAGCGCGCCGCGCACGAGACGCTCGTGAGCGCGCTGCGCGGCCTGCCCGTGGGCAGTCGAACTCCCGGACCGGCCGGCGGAGCGCAGGGCGCCGTCGTCGGCTGGGACGACCTCGTGATGATCGCCCACGACCTGGCGCTGTCATCGCGTGACATCGCCGACGGCCAGGCGGCGCTGGCCGCAGCGCACGGCGCCTTCGCCCGCCAGGTGCGCACCGCGGCGGGACAGGCGTCGGGTGCCGAGGCGGCGGCGCTCCGCCGGCTCCGCAACGCCGAGCTGCGGGAGATGCGCGCCTGGCGCGGGAGCGCCACGACCTGGGCGGCGCGGGCCGACGGCGTGCAGCGCGTCGTGCCGTGGGCGCGGTACGCCGGCCGGCCGGTCGCGGCCGCCGTCCCGGTGCTGCGCGGCGTCCCCGTGGTCGGCGTCTTCACCACCGGTGCCGGCATCGCCGTCGACGTCGCGTCGGGCAAGGACCCCGGCACGGCGGTCGCGAGCAACGTCGCCGCCGCGACCGCCGCCACCGTGGCCGCTCCCGTCATCACCGCCGGAGCCGCGGCGCTGCTCGGCACGGCGACGGTCGCCGCAGCGCCGGTGCTCATCGGCGTCGCGGCGGCCGCCTTCATCGGCATCGGCGTGGGCGCCGCGGTCGAGGAGTGGGGCGACGACGTCGTCGACGCCGTCGGGGACGCCGCCGGCGGCGCGAAGGACCTCGCCGGCAAGGCGTGGAACGCGGTGTTCGGCTAGGCCGACATCTCCGCCAGCGCCAGCACCGTCCGCCAGTTCCGCACCGTCAGCACCCGCTGGCCGACGTCGAGCACGAGCTTCGAGCGGCCCTGCCCGGCGCCGTACCAGAGCCAGAGCTCGCGGCCGTCGAACCGCACCTCCTCCTCGTCGGCCACCCTGCGCGCCTCGCCTGCGGTCGGGCCGTCGAGGAACCCGACGTTCAGCTTGGTCGGCTCGCCGACGCGGTCCGGCCACGGGTTGCGCCCGACGACGTCAGCCATCTCCGCGCCGCTGCGGACGACGACGTCGCAGCCGACACCGAGGTCGGCGACGGCGTCGCGGACCAGCCGACCGACGCTGTCGGCCTCGCCGGCGGAGGACAGCACCACGTTGCCGCTCTGCACATAGGTGGCGACGTCGTCCGCACCCCGCTCGGCCAGCCGGGCCCGCAGGTCCGGCATGGACACCCGCCGCGCCGACCCGACGTTGACGCCGCGCAGCAGCGCGACCCAGCGGGTCACGGGCGGCGGCGCGCCAGCAGCAGCGAGACGTCGTCCTCGGCCGGTCCGACGGCGTCGGCCGCTGCGAGCAGCCGGTCGGCGGCGGTCTCGAGGTCCGCGGGCAGGGCCGACGCGAGCTGCACCGGGTCGAGCTGCCGCACGCTGCGGCCCGCCCGGCGCTCGACCAGTCCGTCGGTGTGCAGCAGGACAACTCCACCGTCGGGCAGGTCGACCGGCGCCTCGGGGTGCCGGCTGACCGAGACGGCTTCCAGCGCGAGCGGCGCCCCCGCCTCGAGGCCGACCGCCGTGGCCCGGCCGGCCGCCAGCACGAGCGGCACCGGATGCCCGGCACTCGCGGCGCGGCCCGGGCCGTCCGCCGGCAGGTGCACGGCGGTGGCCGTCACGAACAGGCCCGGCGGCACGTCGTCGGCGATGCCCTGCTCGACCGCACGCAGGAGCGCTGCCGGTCCAGGGGCCGACGTCGCGACCGCACGGGCGGCCGCCCGCACGCTCCGGGCGAGCAGCGCGGCGACCAGCCCGGACCCGACGACGTCCGCGGCGAGCAGCCACGTGCCGCCACGGCCGTCGGACAGGCACGTCACGACGTCGCCGCTGACACCGTCCCGGGCGCCGCACGTCCGGATGACGACGTCGCACCCCGTGCAGCGGGCGGCCGGCGGCTGAAGCGCAGCGCTCACCGCCGCCAGCGACGCGGTCGCCTGCTCGGCCTGGCCCGTGCGGTGCAGGGCGTCGCCGATCGCGCGGGCCAGCCGGTGCAGCCGGGCCAGGTCTGCGGTGTGCTCCGGGGGCGCGGCCGTCAGGCTGAGCAGCAGCGCGCCGGGCTCCTGCGCCCCGCGGCCGAAGGGGATCGCCACCCAGCTGGGACCGCCGCCCTGCACGACTGTGCGCCCGGTGCGGACCGCCTCGGTGACGGGGAGCCCGGCGTCGAGCGGAAGCTGCGCGCCCGGCGCCATGGAGGAGCAGTCGTAACCGGCCGAGCCGAGCACGACGGCGGAGCGCTCGCTGCGGGCGACGACCGCGACCGCCCGCACCCCGGGACGGCCGGCCAGCAGCGGGAGCGCAGCGCCGGCGGCGTCGGCGGTCGTGCCGGCGCCGGCGAGCACCGCGAGCACGTCGGTGAGCAGGACGTCCGGGACGACCAGCCGGACCTGTCGGGTGCGCGGCAGCTCGACGCCTGGTGGGCTCGCACCCGGCCAGGACGTGCCCTCCGCGACGTCGGCCACGGTCACCCCCTCATGGTGGACACCGTAGGTACCTCAGGACCCCCCGTCCATGTCCGTCGGGCCACGGTCTGCTCGCGTCACCCGACCGGAGCACGGGCGTCTCGTGCCCGGCGCCCGCCCTCGCTGGCCCTGCCGCCGTGCCACCGGACCCGGTACGCTGCTCGGCCGTGGGCCGCGAGGCCCTCGGGAGGCTTCGCCTAGTCCGGTCTATGGCGCCGCACTGCTAATGCGGTTTGGGCCTTCAAGCCCATCCGGGGTTCAAATCCCCGAGCCTCCGCCACGGCGGCCCGCGCGCGGGCCGCTGCATGCCTGCCACGTGTCCGCGCACGCGTGGTCCATGACGAAGCGTCGTCGGTGTGACGTCACTCCCGTCGGCTGAGGGATTGAGTCGTCTCTCAGCGCGCACACTCTCGTCCTGCCCGGGTCGTCCGGGTGCGCCCCTGTCCCGACGCCCTGAGAGGACCCGCGTGAGCACGCTGCCAGCCCGTACCCGCCGCGCGGTCCAGCACCGGACCGGGCAGCTCACCGCCGCCGTCCCCCGGCAGGGGGCCGCCCTGCGGGACCGAGCCACCGCCCTGCGCCCTGCCGCGCTCCGCCCTGCCGCGCTGCGCGATGCCGCCTCGCTCGAGCTGCTCCGCGAGCGCGTCGCGGTCGAGCGGCTGGCCCGGTGGCGCCGCGGCACCGACGACGCCCCGGTCGACGTCGACGGCCTCGCCGGCGGCTCGCTGTCCGAGATCGCGCTGACGCCGGCGCTCGGCGAGCCGGTCGAGGGCTCGCGCACCGTCGACCTCGACGGCCCGGTCCACTACGTCGAGCACGAGCCCACCGGCGACGCCGTCGGCCCACCGGTGGTGTGCGTGCACGGGCTGGGTGGCTCGCACGCCAACTGGCACGACCTCGGTCCGCTGCTCGCGGCCCGGCACCGCGTCCTCGCGCTCGACCTCGCCGGACACGGCCGCACGCCGCGCGCCGGCCGCTCGGCCTCCGTGCTGGCGAACCGTGAGCTGCTCGACCGCTTCCTCGAGGAGGTCGTGGGCGAGCCGGCGGTGCTGCTCGGCAACTCCATGGGCGGCACGATCGCCCTGCTCGAGGCGGCCGAGGCGCCGCAGCGGGTGGCCGACCTGGTGCTCATCGGCCCGGCTGCTCCGCGCGTACGCACCGAGCTGCCCGACCTCGCCGTGGCCCGCCAGGCGGCCGTGTTCGCCGTGCCCGGCGTCGCGCAGCGCGTGCTCGCGCGGCGGCTCGAGCGGCTCGGCGCCGAGGGCGTCGTGCGCGAGCAGATGCGGCTGACGACGGCCGACATCAGCCGTGTCTCGGAGGAGATGCGGCAGGTCGCCGTCGAGCTGGTGGCCTCGCGCGCCGCCGGCCCCGACGCCGAGGCGGCGTTCCTCGAGGCGGCCCGGTCCCTCGTCGCGCTGCTGGCGCGCGGCAACGCCTACCGCGAGACCGTCGTCGCCGTTCGGCAGCGGGCGCTCATCGTGCACGGCGAGCTCGACCGGCTCGTGCCGCTGTCGTGCTCGCAGGCGCTGCTCGAGCAGCGGCCGGACTGGCAGCTCGAGGTCCTCGAGGGCGTCGGCCACGTGCCGCAGATCGAGGTGCCCGAGCGCACCGCCGAGATCGTCCTGTCGTGGCTGTGGCGCGAGCGCGCCGGTGCCCTGTCCCGAGGAGGTGCTGCGTGACCGCGGAACCGATCACCATGCCGGTCGCTGCGGCGCCGGACCTGACCGAGGTGCCGCCGTCCGCGGTGCCCGTGCTCAACCTGCCGAACGCCCTGACCGTGGCTCGGCTGCTGGCCGTGCCGGTCTTCGCCGGACTGCTGATCGGCCGCGCGAGCGGTGGCGACGGCTGGCTCGTCGCCGCGTGGGCGGTGTTCACCGCCGCCTGCATCACCGACGTCGTCGACGGCCGGCTGGCCCGCAGCCGCGGCCTGTGCACCGACTTCGGCGCCTTCGCCGACCCGATCGCCGACAAGGCGCTGGTCGGCACCGCGCTGCTCGGGCTGTCGTGGCTGGGCGTGGTGCCGTGGTGGGTCACCGCCGTCGTGATCGGTCGCGAGGTCGCCGTCACCGCGCTGCGGACGGCGGTGCTGCGGCACGGCGTCATCCCGGCCAGCCGGGGCGGCAAGCTCAAGGCGTTCACCCAGAACTGCGCCGTCGCGCTGTACCTGCTGCCGCTCACCGGCACCGCGGCGGCGGTGCGCGTTCCGGTGCTCGCCATCGCAGTGATCGCGACCGTCGCGACCGGCATCGACTACGCCATCAGCGCCCGCCGCGCGGCGCGTCAGCGCTCGCTCGTGTCCGTCACGTAGGCGTCGACCTCCACCTCGACGAGCAGCGCGGGATCGATCAGCGCGGCCACCTGCACCATCGCGGCCGCCGGGCGGACGTCGGCGAACACCTCGCCGTGCGCGCGCCCGATCTCCTCCCACCGCGCGATGTCGGTGACGTACATGCGGGTGCGGACGGCGTCGGCCAGGGTCGCGCCGACCTGCTCCAGCGCCGCGGCGATGCGGCGGAGCGCCTCGCGGGTCTGCTCGCCGGCGTCGTCGCCCCCGACCGCGCCGCCCTCGGGTCTGGCCGCCGTCGTTCCTGCGACCCAGACCATCGGCCCGACGCGGACCGCCCGCGAGTAGCCGACGACCGGCTCCCACACCGCTCCAGACGAGACCCGCTGCCGCTCCATGCGCGCAGCCTGCCCGACCTACGTCGCGGAGGCGGCGGCGCGCAGCGCCTTGCGGTCGGTCTTGCCGACGCTGGTGAGCGGCACGGCGTCGACGACGCGCACCTCGCGCGGGCGCTTGTGCGCGGCCAACCGCTCCGCGGCGAAGGCGAGCAGCTCGTCGTCGGTGGCCGGCGCCGACAGCTGCACGAAGGCGACCACCTCCTCGCCGTACAGCTCGTCGGGCCGGCCGACGACCGCGGCGGCCACGACGGCCGGGTGCTCGAGCAGCACGTCCTCGACGTCGCGCGGGTAGACGTTGAAGCCGCCGCGGATGACGACGTCCTTCAGCCGGTCGACGACGTAGAGGTAGCCGTCGTCGTCGAGGTGCCCGACGTCGCCGGTGTGCAGCCAGCCGTCACGGACGACTGCGGCCGTCGCGGCGTCGTCCCGGCCGCCGCCGCTCCAGTAGCCGGCCATGACGCCGGGCGACCGGACGCAGACCTCGCCGTCCTGCCACGGAAGGAGCGGTGCGCCGCTGTCGTCGACGACCTGCAGCTCGACGCCGGGCAACGGCAGCCCGACGCTGCCCGACCGCGGCGCCGAGTACGGGTTCATGGTCGCGGTCGAGGTGACCTCCGTGCAGCCGTAGCCGTCGCACACCCGCGCCGACGGGACGCGCCGCTCGAACTGCTCGCGCACCGGCACCGGCAGGGGCGCGCCTCCCGTGGTGACGTACCGCAGGCTCGCGAGGTCGGCCTGCTCGAGCGGCCGGCGCAGCAGCAGTTGGAGCATCGACGGCACCAGGGCGGCGGCGTCGGGCTCGTGCTCCTCGGCCAGCGTGATCCAGCCGGCGGCGTCGAACCGGTCCTGCAGCACTACGCGACCCGGCTGTGGCAGGTGCATCCGCGTGACCGAGTTGAGCAGCCCGTAGACGTGCGAGAGCGGCAGCGCGAGCAGCAGGTCGCGCGCCCCCGACTCGGCGAAGACCTGTGCCCGCGCGCGTGCCGTGCGGTCCAGACCGCCGTGCGTGAGCATCACGCCCTTCGCCCGGCCGGTCGTGCCGCCGGTGTAGAGGAGGGCGGCGAGGTCGTCGTCGCTGCGGTGGACGACGGCGAGCGGCTCGATCTCGAGCTCGTCGAGCGACAGGTCGGCGCCCGCAGTGCGCTCTCCGACGACGGCGACGCGGACAGCGCGGCTGCTCGCTGCCTGCGCCACGAGCGGCAGGCTGCGCTGCGACGCGACGGCGAGCACAGCGCCGGAGTCATCGAGCACGTGGGCCAGCTCGACGGGCGTCAGCGACGGCATCACCGGCACGGGGACCGCGCCGGCCCGCCAGCAGGCGGCGTAGACGACCAGCACCTCGGGGCAGTTGGTCATGCAGACGACGACGCAGGCGCCCGGTCCCACGCCGCTGCGCACCAGACCGCCGGCCAGCCGGGCCGCGCGCTCGTGCAGCGCGGCGGCGGTGTGCTCGACGTCGTCGAAGACCAGCGCGACGTGGTCACCGAGCCGCGCGAGCGCCTCCTCCGCGCGGGCTCCCAGGCCGCCGGCGGGTGCGTCGGGAGGCATGCGCGCACCTTAGGTGGGGGGTGTGTGCCGCCGGTTGCTGCGCCCGGAGGAGGCGGCGGCGCCGGCCGCTATGCTGGCCCGCGTGCCGCGGACGGTGTCCGCCACAGGCGCTCGTAGCTCAACGGATAGAGCACTTGACTACGGATCAAGAGGTTGCAGGTTCGAATCCTGCCGAGCGCGCTCATGAAAGGCCAGGTCACCGGTCGGTTCGTTCGGGTCCGGTCCGCTGACTGAGCGCCGCTATCCCATCAGCGGTCCCATCAACGGGCATGGGGCCGAGATGGGATCACGCGGAGCAGGGTCGTTGCGGCAGCGCCAGCCGGGTTGCTGGGAGGTGAGGGTCAGCCTCGGCACCGACCCCGTCAGCGGACGCAGCATCTACCGCTCGGTCGCCGTACGCGGCCAGTTCGCCGAGGCACGACGGCAGCAGGAGGAGCTTGCCGCTCAGGCAGCGGCGCTACGGGCGGCTCAGCAGACACCTGTGCGGACCGTTCGGGACCTGCTCGAGCGGTGGCTGGACGATGACCACGACTGGAAGCCCGGCACCTGGCGCGGCTACCGCAGCACGTGCCGCCGGCTCAGCCGGGACCCGCTGGCGCGCAGGGCACCAGCGACATTGACGCCGCCGGTGCTGCGCGCGGCCATGCGCACCTGGGCTGCCGCCGGCGTCCCGAGCACGACCATCAGTCTGCATGTGCGCACGCTGCGGTCGGCGTTCAGCTGGGCGCATCAACAGCGGCTGCTGGCCAGCCAGCCGCTGGCCGGTATGCGCGGACCTGGCCAGCCTGACCCTCGGCGCGACGTGCCGCTCGAAGTCGTCCGGTCACTGCTGTCGAGCGCCGACCGTGACGTCGACGAGGCGTGTTCGTCCGCCGGGACCTCTGCCGGACTGCGCTCACTGCACAAGGCGGAGCAGATCCGGCTGCTGCTGCGCCTGGCGGCAGACACCGGCGCCCGCCGCGGTGAATTGGACGCGCTGCACTGCGACGACCTACACGGCCGGCTGCTGCACATCGAGCGCGGTGTCAGCGACGAGATCGTGACCAGCACCAAGACCGGACGCAGCCGCCGCATCACCGTTGGGACCGGCACCGCGTCGTTGTGGCACGACACGGTGAGCGACTGGCGCAGCCGACTGCCCACCGGGCTGGAGCTCGGCGGGTGGCTGTTCTCCGCCGACCCGGACCACGGCCGACGGCTACGGGCCGGCAGCCTCACCCACTGGTTCACGGAGTTCGTGAGCCGTCACGGTCACCGCGGCGTGTGCCTGCACGCGCTCCGGCACACCGTAGCCACCGTCCTGGTCGCTGACGGTCACCTGCTGCAAGCCCAGCAACGCCTCGGCCACGCTGAAGCGAGCACCACGCTGCGGCAGTACTGCCACGCGCTGCCGCTGCATGACGTGGACACCGCCGACCACCTGGAGGCACTGCTCGCCAAGGATGCCGCCTCGACGGGCTTGCTCAGCGGCCCGAGGGAGCAGCGTTGACCCGCTACATTCTGTCTGACAGAATGCGGAGGTGCGGCTGAGGTGGGCGACGAGCGCGACCAAGCACCGCGTCGCACGCAGCCGGACCCGCCACGTCATCGAACAGGCCCGACTGATTCACATCATCCGCGCGCAACCGCCAGCCAGACCGGTCGACGTCCTGCTGTTCACCGGCGACGATCAGCGCGGCGTGGCTCTAGAGGTCACGGGCGTCGAGCTCGCCAGCGGCGAGCTCCTCGTCATTCACAGCATGCCGCTGCGGACGAACAAGTTCGGGCGCGAGTACAAGGAGGCTCAGCAATGGCAGCAGTGAACCGCAAGCGCGCGTCAAAGGTGACCCGGAAGCGTCCCGCCGAACCGGGACCATGGACGACGACCAGCGGCGTCGTCATCACTGACGCCGACGCTGCAGCCATGGCCGCCGCCTTCGAGGCCGACGACTTCGAGCCCGGCCCAATGACCAAGCGTCCCGTCGGGCGCCCCGGCCTGACTGGCCGATCAGCCGCTGGACCCTCCCCGCGGGTCAGCGTGCGAGTGGAAGCGACGGCCTACAAGCTTCTGCGCGACCGCGCCGCCGCCGAGCATCGCACCGTCAGCGACTTGGCTCGCGAGGCCATTGAAGCCTTCGTCGCCACCTAAGCGAGCAGTCTGTTCTCGCTGCGGCCGGTGTCGACGTCCGCTCGTGCCGATGTGCCGGCGAGCGCCGGCTCCCTCATGCGCGAGCGGCTGCGCCTCAGGTGTCCGCAGGAGGAAGGGTCTGCCCCAGGTTTGGTTGACTCGGCTCGACGCTGCGGATCACGCTGCTGTGGTGAGTTCCGCGCATGAGTTCGGCGCGCGCCACGGCTTCGCCCGGGCGATCGAGGACTTCGGCGCCGCCGACGTCTACGGCGTGGTGGAGCTTGGCAGGTTCGCCTTGTGGTGCACCGAGCCTGGCTGTGCTCACCACCTGAGCAATGCCGCCATTGGTCAGACCTTCAAAGATGTCGAGCCGGTTGAGCAGCTGTGGTGTCGCGGGCGGCTCGAGGCGCTGCTCGCCAACGGGCGGGTCCTGTCGATGGTCGTCGACGTCTTCGAGGGTCCAGTCGCGGACCGCGAGGTCGAACGCAACCAGGCGCTACTGAACGCCGGGCTGGCCGGCACGCCGGGCCGCGCGACTGTCTGGAGCTCGTCTGGTGGTCGCCCGGACGACGGGTTGATCGAGTGGGTGGGGCAGCTGCGGCTGGCTCCACGTGACGAGGGCGCTGTGGAGGAGGCCGCCACTCGAGGCTTGACTGAGCTCGTGTTGCCTGAGCTGAGGGCGCCGCTGGAGATCGGCTACACGCTGCCGAGTCGGACGTGGTTGCACTTGGCGCAGCACGGCGCGGTGTGGCGGTGGCCGTACCGGAGTACGAACCTGTTCCTGCTGGCGGCAGTCTCCGACGGGCCGCGTGGGTGGGGCGTTGGGCCGCTCGAGCGCTCGTAAGCAACCGCCCGCCGCCGGTGATCGGCTCTCCGACCGGCGAGTGGCCTCTCGTCCGTGACGCCCTCGGAGCGGCGGGTTCGGCGCAACATGGCAGCAGGTCGGCCTGCTAACGAAACAGCTAACGGAGCCGGCACCGTCGCACGGCACGAGGTAGCACGAGGTGGACTCCGCACGCGGACGAGGCACCATGAGCCGGGCGTGGACGGACGTCGCAAGACGCACCAGCACGGCGCGGGCTTGCCTACGGATCAAGAGGTTGCAGGTTCGAATCCTGCCCAGCGCGCTCAAAACCGCAGGTCAGAGGCACTTTGCCGGCTCGCAAGGCGCATCGATTGATCTCAATTGCTAACGCTCCCCGTTAGCAGTCGCTCGTCGAAGCAGGTTTGAACTGTGCGCCCGGCTCATCCCGCGCCTGCACGCGGCGCCGCATCTGCTCGTTAAGCGGGGCTCTTGACTGCGGTGTCATGCGCGCGGGGTGCTGTCTGGGCTTCGTTGCCTCCGGGCAGCTGCGTCGCCCGCAAGTTGTGCAGCGGGACGCCTGTGGCGCCTCATGCGAGGACAGGTCTGCTCTGGCGTCTGGTCTCTCACCGATGGACGAGCCGCGGGCGGCCAGGTGGCCATTCACCCGTACGAGTGAGGCGAACACGTTGCGGCGCGAGTCGACCACTCTGTGCTGTTGAGTTCGGCGGCCAACTTGGGGGGGTCGTTGTGCTGGGTCGCCGCACCGTGGTCGGGCTGCTGTCGTTGTCGCTCATGGCGTCCGTGCAGGGGGGCGTGGTCGTCTTCGCCGCGCCTGCGGCTGCCCAGAGCGGGCAGACGTCGGCGCCGGGAGTCCAGGCGCTGGAGCAGGACGTGGCGGCTGACCGCGCCGCGGCGCCGGTCCCGCTCGATGAGGCCCCGCCTGTGGAGCCCGCGGAGCACCCGATGGCATCGCCGTCGACGACGGAGCCATCGCCGTTGGAGCGCGCGTCGGCGCAGGCCCGCGAGTCGGGTGCTCCGGTCGTGGTTGAGGGATCGCTGACGGAGCGGTCGTCGACGTCGGCGTTGCCGGACGGCTCGTTCTCGACCGAGGTGGCCGGGCAGCCGGTGCGGTTCCGCGACGCCGGTGGTGCGTGGCGGCCGCTGGACTTGGAGCTCCAGCAGTCCGATGGTCGATGGCGGCCGCGGGCGGCGCCGGCGGGCGCGCCGAGGGTGGTCGCGGTGACCGGCGGCGCCCCGGTCGTCGAGGTCGGGGAGGGCGCCCGGCAGGTGTCGTGGCGGCTTGAGGGGTCGGCGACCGGCCGACCGGCGCAGGTGACTCGGCCGGAGCGGGCGGCTGCGGCGGCTTCCGCGCGGTACGGGGCGGTGCTTGCCGGTGGGCGTGACCTGCTCCTTCAGCTGCACGGCGACCGGGTCAAGGAGAGCGTGGTGTTGCCGAGCCGGGCCGCTGTCGGTTTCCCGTCCTACCGCAACCTGTTCACCGTCGCTGCCGGCGTGTCTGCTCGACAGGCGGAGGCGGGCGTTGAGTTCGTCGACGCCGCGGGCGTGGTGATCTCCACGTTCGGGGGCGGTCATGCGTTCGATTCCTCGCTGGACGCAGTCGGCGAACCGGCTCGGACGCCCGTGCGGACCACCCTGGTGGGTCAGCAGGGTCGGGCGGTCACCGTGGAGATTGGGGTGGATCACGCGTGGCTGGCCGACGGCGGTCGGGTGTTTCCGGTGACCATCGACCCTGACTATGTGGTGAACACCGGTCAGAACGCCTCGTTGTACTGGGATGCCTACATCGACGCCGCGTTCCCGACGACCGCGGAGGGGATCTACGACTCGGGCAATCTCAAGATGGGATTCCGAGCTGTCGGCGGGTCGGTGCACCCTGCGGAGACACTGCTGTACTACCACTTGCCCGCGGAACTGAGCGACTACGACAACAACGTGCTGGCCGCGAAGGTGTCGCTGTACAACGAGTACTCCGCGACCTGTTCTACGACGAGCATGCCGCCTGTTGTCATCGCTGCGAATGCCGGGTATTGGACCCCCGGACAGGTCACCTGGAACAACGCACCCCCGGTGTGGTCCGCGCCGACCGGCAGCGCGGTGTTCGCACAGGGCTACTCCTCGTCCTGCCCCGCGGCCTACCGCGACGTCGATGTCCGCCCGATCGTGCAGGAGTGGTCCAGGTCAGACGGCGTTGTCAATGACGGGTTCCGCGTGTACGCGGGAGGCACGTCGACGGTCGGGTACAAGCGCTTCAAGCCCGGTGAGGGCGGCACGGGCACCGCGCCGAAGCTCACCGTGACCTGGGAGAACTGCACCACGGTGACCGGCGGGATCAACGGGCCGAAGAAGCTGTGCGGCGCGATCCGCGATGCCTGGTGGCGGCTCGGCGGCGAGACGTGGGGTCTTCCGGTCAGCGAGGAGAACCTCATCGTCGGCGGAAGTTTCATCCACTTCACCAACAACGGCGTGCAGAACCGCTCCATCTACTACAACGCGACCGCCGGCGCGCACGGCATCCAGGGGTCGATCCGGACGCGCTGGTCGCAGCTGGGGTGGGAGGGCGGACTGGGATGGCCCGCCACCGACGAGATGACCACGCCCGACGGTGTGGGCCGCTACAACCACTTCTTCAAGCCCGGACAGACCTCGACGTCTCCTGACGGGCTGCACAACTCGATCTACTGGCGCTCTGACTACGGCGCTCACGACGTCCAGGGGCCGATCCGGGCCAAGTGGGCCTCCTACGGCTGGGAACGCGGGCTGGGCTACCCGACGACCCCGCAGAAGACGACGCCGGACACGATCGGCCGGTACAACCACTTCACCCGCCCCGGTGTGGACAGCAACTCGATCTACTGGAGTTCGGCGACCGGCGCCAAGGCCGTCCGCGGCGCGATCCGCGACACCTGGGCCGGCAACGGCTGGGAGGGCGGCTGGCTGGGTTACCCGACAAGCGACGAGCTCGTGGTCGCTGGCGGATGGCGCAGCGAGTTCCAAGGCGGCAACATCGTGTGGGACGGCCGCGCCGGTCAGGCGGTGCTCGGCGTCGGGACAGTGGTCCACCCGACCCAGTTCCAGCGCGTGACGCAGCGCCGCAGTCAGTTGAAGGCGACCGCCCGGCTGCTCCAGCGCAGCGGCGCGGACAGCTACGCCAAGGTCAAGTTCCAGACCCGTCCGTACACCACCGATCCGACCGGCAACTGGGCCGACATCCCGGTCGGCGCCCTCGAGCGGGACGGCGTGCCTACCACGCAGACGTGGTTGGACGTCGTCGACGAGACGGTCGACGGCAGCCCCGGCAAGGCGTCGAATCTGTACCAGTGGAACGCCACCAGTCACCTGGACGACGGGCTCGTGCAGGTCCGCGCCTGCTTCCAGGTCACAGGCGGCACTGTTGAGCGCTGCACCGGCGGACAGCTGATCACCGTGGATGCGGCGGGGCTGAGCGGCGCCAACAGCAGCGCGGAGATGGGCCCCGGCTCCGTCAGCCTGCTCACCGGCGCGTACTCGATCACCGGTCGAGACGCCGAGGTCACCGCCCCCCACGGCGGTCTGGCCGTCTCCCGGACGTTCGTGTCGAACGCCACCGGCGCCGCACCTGCCGGTGCCCCGTCGCCGCTCGGTCCAGGATGGAGACTTTCGCTGGCGGCCGACGAAGCCGGCGCGGACTACCAGGACCTGCTCGACCGAGACAGCACGGTGCTGATCACCCGCGGCGACGGCACGCAGATGCCGTTCGTGCGCGCGAGCAGCACCACGCCGAACACCTACGTCGCCGAAGGCGAGGCCGCCGTCGAAGGCGCGACCCTGACCTTCACGCCCGGCACGAGCACCACAGCGGCGTCCTACACGCTGACCAACCTCGACGGGGACAAGGTCGTATTCGTCGGGGCGCCGGGAGTGCCAGGGCATGGCAGTGCCACAACGCCCGCCCGCTTCAAGGTCACGAAGATCGAGGCCGTGCGCGGCCAGAGTGGTTCATCGTCCACGATGCAAGCGGTGACCAATGTCGTGTACACCGAAGGCGGTGGTAACCCGCAGTGGCTGGTCGCCCCGCAAGACAGCGGCGCCGCCTGCCCGACACCCACGGGAACGCCCGCGACGGTCACCGCAGGGTGCCGGGCCCTGGAGTTCGTCTACTCCGGAACCGGCAGCGGTGAGCGGCTGCAGACCGTGTACCTGCTTGCCCGCGGTAGCGCTGCTGTCGGCACGGCGCTGGTGAGCGCGGCGACGCCGTCTGCGATGCAACGCATCGCGATCGCGACTTACGAGTACGACGCGAACGGGCGACTGAGCCGGGTGACCGATCCCCGTAGCGGACTGTCGGTGCAGTACGGGTACCGCACGGACGGGCGCCTGGCGAGTGTGACGCCGCCCGGCGACACGGCCAGCTGGAGCCTGGAGTACGACTCTGCGCCGCTGCCGCGGTTGTCGAAGGCGACGCTCGACGACGGCACCGGCGGGCTCGCGCCGTTGACCAGCGCTGTGCGATACGACCTGCCTCGCGATGGCAGCAACGCTGCCTTGCCGAACCTGCTCGCCAGTGAGGTGGACCGGTGGGGGCAGCGCTCGGCGCCGACGGACCTGACCGCGATATTCGGACCCGACACTGCGCTGCCCGAACTGTCGGAGACAGCTCTGACTGCCGAGCAGTGGCGCGGTGGGCAGTTGCATGCCCTCGACGTCAACGGACGCACGGTCAACACCGCCAACTGCGGCGGGACGATCGATCAGGACACCGGTGCCGATCAAGCGCCGGCCTGGCGGATCAGCACGACGGAGTACGACAGCGCCGGGAAGGGCAACGTTGTGCGAGAACTCACCGCTGGCAACCGCGATCGCGCGCTGGCGGCCGGAACCGACTCCAGTGTGACGAAGGCGCAGGCCGAACAGCTGGACACTCAGCACGTGTACTCCGCCGACGGGATGCAGCTGCTGCGCAGCTACCGTCCGGCACGTCCGGTCGCGCGCAGCACCGGTGAGGTGGTGCACGCCCGTTCCCGCACGACGACGGTCTACGACACGGGCAGCAGCACAGAGGCCGACACCGGGCACCTGACCCCGGGCAAGAGCCTGAACCTGGCGGTGCGGAGCACGGTCGACGCGGTCCCGGTCAACAGCGCCGGTGGACTGCCCGCTGGTAGCTCGGCGACCGATCCGGATGTGGCCGCCCTGGACGGCGTCGCGCAGGTCACGACCTACCAGTACGGCAACGCGAACGCTTGGCGCTTCGGCGTGCCGACCGCGACGGTGTCCAACCCAGGCGGCGGGCAGCCTGACGTGGTCACCCGGCAGAGCGTGGATGGGCAGGGCCGCACGGTCAGCCGCACCCTGTGAACCGCCCTGGAACCGTCGGAGACTCCCTTCTAGCAAGGGAGACTGCATCTCATGCCTGCACCACGACGGTTCGACAGCGAGACCCGGGCCCGGGCGGTCCGGATGTACGAAGACTGGCTGCGT
>JBKHYE010000122.1:0-8391 GCA_046565705.1 Actinomycetes bacterium | reverse complement strand
TGCGGCGGCTGCTCGCCGCGAGCGCCGCACCCGGCCTCATCGACGTCTACGAGGCCAACGGCGAGACGGCGACCGTGCCGGGCAACCCCCGGGACGCACTCGTCTTCATCCACGCGGGGCAGGAGCCGGCGGACGGCGTCGCCACCGAGATGCTGCACCCGCCGCAGCAGCCGGCTCCGTAGCGGCTTCGCCCGCTTCGTCCCACGGCGTGGTCCTTGCGGGTGGTGCAGGTCACCGACGGACCGTCCTTTCGGCTGATGGTCTCGAAGCAGGACGGCGTTGCACGATCCGGCCGTCCGCCATGCAGACGCGAGGAGATCGCCCGTGCGCCGCGCCGCCCGCACCACCGACACGACCCTCGAGCCCCCAGCACTGCCGGAGCAGCGGACCGACGTGATCGCGCAGCCGGACCTCGGCCCGGCCGACTCCGACGCCGCCTCGCGCGCCCGCGGCCTGGTCAAGATCTACGGCAGCGGCGACACCGAGGTGACCGCCCTGCGCGGCGTCGACGTGTCGTTCCCGCGCGGCCAGTTCGCCGCGATCATGGGCCCGTCGGGCTCGGGCAAGTCGACGCTGATGCACTGCCTCGCCGGCCTCGACTCCTTCACCGAGGGCGAGGTCTGGATCGGTCCCGACGAGATCAGCGGCATGGACGACAAGCGGCTGACCCGACTGCGCCGCGACAGCGTCGGATTCGTCTTCCAGGCGTTCAACCTGCTGCCGACGCTCACGGCGGCCGAGAACATCCTGCTGCCGCTCGACATCGCCGGCCGCAAGCCCGCGCCGGGCTGGTACGAGACCGTCGTCGACGCCGTCGGCCTGTGCGACCGGCTCACGCACCGGCCCAGCGAGCTGTCCGGCGGGCAGCAGCAGCGGGTCGCCTGCGCCCGCGCGCTCATCACCCAGCCCGCCGTCGTCTTCGCCGACGAGCCGACCGGCAACCTCGACTCGCGCTCCAGCGCGGAGGTGCTCGGCTTCCTGCGCCGCACGGTCGACACCATGCACCAGTCGATAGTCATGGTCACGCACGACCCGAAGGCGGCGTCCTACGCCGACCGCGTGCTGTTCCTGGCCGACGGCCGGATCGTCGACGAGATGACGGCGCCGACCGCCGAGCGCGTGCTCGACCGCATGAAGAGCCTCGACGCGGCGGACGAGGCGTAGCACCGTGCGCCGCGCCACCCTGAAGAACCTGCTCGCGCACAAGCTGCGCATGGCGCTGACGACGCTGTCGGTCGTGCTCGGCGTCGCGTTCGTGACCGGCACGATGGTGCTCACCGACACGATGAACGCCACGTTCACCGCGCTGACCGGCGAGGCGAACGCCGGCACCGACGTCGCCGTGCGGGCCGAGCAGTCGTTCAGCACCGGCGACGGAACGGACCAGCGCCAGTCGGTGCCGCTCGACCTGGTCGAGACGGTCGAGGAGGTCGACGGCGTCGCGGAGGCCGCCGGCTACGTCGAGGGCTACGCCGCCGTCCAGGGCGACGACGGCGAGGTCGTCGCGAACGGGTGGGCGCCGCAGCTCGGCGCGAGCTGGGTCGAGTCAGAGGCGCTGTCACCGTTCCGGCCGCGCGAGGGCCGCGGGCCCGAGCGGGCCGGCGAGGTGGCGGTCGACGTCGACACCGCGGAGGCCGCCGGGCTCGAGGTCGGCGACCGGGTGACCGTGCTGCTGCAGGGCCCGGCACAGGAGGCGGAGGTCGTCGGCATCTTCTCCTTCGGAGAGAGCAACGCGCTCGGCGGCGCCACGATGACGGCGTTCGCGGCCGACGTCGCGCCGTCGCTCCTGTCGCCCGACGGCGGCATCAGCCGGGTCATCGCCCGGGCCGACGACGGCGTCTCCGAGGAGGACCTCGCCGCGCGCGTGCAGGACGTGCTCCCGGCCGGCGTCGAGGCGCTGACCGGCGAACAGGTCGCCGCTGAGGACGCCGCGAACATCCAGGAGGGGCTCGGCTTCTTCAGCTACTTCCTGCTGACCTTCGCCGTGATCGCGCTTTTCGTGGGCTCGTTCATCATCTTCAACACCTTCTCGATGCTGGTCGCGCAGCGCACCCGCGAGCTCGGCCTGCTGCGCGCCGTCGGTGCGAGCCGCGGCCAGATCACCCGATCGGTGCTGCTCGAGGCGCTCGCGATCGGGCTGGTCGGCTCGGTCGTCGGGCTGGCCGCCGGCGTCGGCGTCTCGAGGCTGCTGCAGGTGCTGCTCGACGCCACCGGCGCGTCGCTGCCGACGGGAGACATGGCGTTCGAGGCCAGCACCGTCGCGTGGGCGTTCGCGGTCGGCGTCGGCGTCACGCTTGTCGCGGCGCTGCTCCCCGCCCGCCGGGCGGGCAGGATCTCGCCGGTCGCCGCCATCAGCGAGCACACCCGCACCGAGACCGGCCGGGTGCGCACGCGCCTGGCGATCGGCGCCGTGTTCGCCGTCGCGGGTGCCGCGCTGCTCGCCACCGGGCTGACCGCCTCCGCCGACCCGCCCGTGCTGTTCGTCGGGCTCGGCGTTGCGGCGGTGTTCCTCGCCGTGACGACGCTCAGCCCGTTCATCAGCAGGCCGGTCGTGCGCGTGCTGTCGCTGCCGCTGCCGCGGCTGTTCCGCACACCGGGCCGGCTCTCTCGCGACAACGCGCTGCGCAACCCGCGCCGCACGTCGGCGACGGCGGGTGCGCTGATGATCGGGCTCGCGCTGGTGAGCACCTTCACCGTCATGGGAGCGTCGCTGAAGGAGTCCTTCGGTGCCGCGATCGAGAAGAGCTTCGGCGCCGACTACGTGCTCGGCACCGACAACTTCATGCCGATCTCGCCCGACCTGGCGGCGCGCGTCGCGGAGGTCGACGGCGTCGAGGAGGTCGGCACCATCCGCTGGGGGGTGGCGAAGTTCGGCGAGGGCGACGGCAAGGACTGGATCTCCGCCGTGCAGCCCGAGGTGCTCGAGAGCCTCATGACCGTCGAGATTGTCGACGGGTCGGCGTCGGCGCTCGCGGACGGCGCGCTGCTGGTGGCGGAGTACGTCGCCGACTCCGAGGGCTGGACCGTCGGCCAGGAGCTGCCGGCGGAGTTCGCCGCGACCGGGAAGTCGACGATCGTGCTCGGCGGCGTGTACGAGCCGAACCCGATGGCCGGCGACTACCTCATCTCCACGGCCGTGTACGACGAGAACTTCAGCACCAAGCTGGACTCCGGCGTCATGCTTCGCTTCGCCGAGGACGCCGACGTCGAGGCGGCGACGAAGGGGGTCGAGCAGGTGATGGCGGCGTTCCCGAACGTCGACCTCATGGACATGCAGGAGTTCACCGCCGTCCAGCAGGGCTTCGTCGACGGCATCCTCGCCCTGGTCACCGCGCTGCTGGCACTGGCCGTGCTCATCGCGATGTTCGGCATCGTGAACACGCTGGCGCTGGCGGTGTTCGAGCGCACCCACGAGATCGGCCTGCTGCGCGCCGTGGGGATGAGCCGGCGGCAGCTGCGGCGGATGGTGCGCCTCGAGTCGGTGGTCATCGCGACGTTCGGCGCCGTCCTCGGCCTCGCGCTCGGCGCAGGGTTTGGCTGGGCGATCGTGACGTCGCTGTCGGACATCGGCGTCAGCGAGCTCGTGGTGCCGGTGCCGAACCTGCTGCTCTACGTCGTCGTGGGCGCCGTCGTCGGCGTGCTGGCGGCGTGGTGGCCGGCGCGGCGGGCGGCCAAGATGGACGTGCTCGGGGCGATCGCGACGACGTGACCGGTCACTTCCGGTGCCGCAGCAACATTGTCCGGCCGCGTTGATGTTGATGCGGTACCGGAAGTCGGGCTCGGGCGCTCAGGCGTAGGGGTTGTTGCCCGGCTTGAGCGCCTGCAGCGCCGGGCGGACGTCGACCAGGTACACGATCGACGCGATGACGGCAGCGATCCCGAAGATGCCCATGAACCCGAACGCGAAGACCACGAGCACGGCCACCGCGAGGATCGCGGACCACACCGGCTTGGTGAGCTTGCCGGCCGCCGGGTAGTACGCCGCCGGCCGGAACAGCGCGTCCGCCAGCGCCCACACCGCGAGGGCGAGCGCGACGAGCTGGAGCACGAGCAGGATCGTGTTCTCGACGGCGAACATGCCCACCAGTCTGCCAGCGCGACGTCCCCGCGCTCGACCAGCGCCCGCCTCGAAGATCTTCTGCAGTTCCGGCACGTCCTGACCTGTCGGAAGTGCAGAAGATCTTCCGCGTCCGGCACAGCACCGTCCACAGATGCGCCGCGCCCAGGGTCGTCGGGTCCTCGGGCGCTCGACGCTGGCCCGGTGACCGCCCCGCACGTGACGCCGCCCACCTGGGAGGAGCTGCTCGCCGAGCAGCACGGCGTCCTCGCGCGCAGCCAGGCGCTCGCCACCGGGATGTCGCGCTCGGCGTGGGCATGGCGCCACGACAGCGAGCGGTGGTCATCGCTGCTGCCCGGAGTGGCGCTGGCGCATCTCGGCACGCCCGACGACGAGCAGATCGGCTGGGGCGCCGTCGTGCACTGCGGTCCCGGCTCTGCCGTCACGGGCGACTGGGCGCTGCTGCTGCACGGCTTCCGCAGTGCCGTGCGGCCGACACGGGTCGACGTCGCCGTGACCGAGGGCCGCGCCGTACGTCGCGCCGTGCTGCGAGCCGGCGACGTCCGCCTCGACGTCGTGCCTCGGCAGGTGCGTGGGCTGGAAGGGCTGCTGCACCCGGTCCGGCGGCCGCCGGTCGTCCGGCTCCCGGCAGCCGCCCTGCACGCCGCGGCTGCGGCGGCGACCGACCGGGCAGCGGAGTGGCGGGTGGCAGCGGTCGTCCAGCAGCGGCTCACGTCGCCGACGCAGCTCCGGACGGCGCTCGGCGCACACCCCCGACTGCGGCGACGGCGGCTGGTCGCCGACGTCCTCGACGACGTCGAGCAGGGCGCGCACTCCGGCAGCGAGCTGGCGTTCCTGCGCCTGCTGCGCGAGGCCGGCCTGCCGCTTCCCGACCGGCTGCAGCGGCCCGTGCGGGCGAACGGCAAGCGCTACCTCGATGGGTGGTGGGAGCGGCAGCGCGTCGCCGCGGAGATCGACGGCGCGCACCACGTCGAGGTCGGCCAGTGGGACGAGGACGTCCTGCGCCACAACGCGGTGGTGGTGGCCGAGCGCTCGGACCGGGTGCTGCCGCTGCGCTTCACCACCACCAACCTGCGCCACGACCGGCCGGAGGTGATCGGCCAGTTGCGGATGGCTCTGCTGTGACGGGCCGGCCATCAAGATCTTCTGCAGTTCGGACACGTCCTGGCGTGTCGGAAGTGCAGAAGATCTTCGCGGTCGACGCACGAGACCCCCGGGCCTCGAGGCTCCGGGGGTCTCGCACGTCTGCGGTGCGGCGCAGGGCACCGCGCGCGGCCGGTCCGGCCGCGACGGACTAGCCGATCTTGGCGGCGGCGTCCTCGACGGCCTTCTCGCCGGCCTTGGCGCTCTTCTTGGCGGCGGTCGCGGCGGCCTCGGCCTTGCGGACGGCCTCCTTGCCCTCGACGATCGCGGCCTCGGTCGCCGGCTGGCGGCGGATCGAGGTCACCAGTCGCTCGCCCCGGACGGCCAGCTTCGCGTAGAGGTCGGTGGCCTGCTCGGTCAGCTTCTGCACCCGGGTCTCGACGTCACCGCGGAACGACTGCGCCTGCTCGGGCAGCGTCTTGACGGCGGCGGGCACCTCGGCGAGGCGCTCCTGGACCTTCTTGGCCTCGGCGGCGTAGGCCACCGGCAGCTCCTTCGCCTGCTCGATCGCGAGGTCGAACACCCCGACGGCGGCGAACAGCGGCTTGCGGGCCTCGTCGAGATCGATGGCCGGCAGGTTCTTCACCGTGAAGCGGCCCTGCGCTGTGACGGTGTCGCCGGTCTTCGTGACGTCGACCGTGGTCTTGGTGGCGGCGGTGGTGGTCGTGCTCATGCGGTCCTCCGGACAGTGGTGGGGTCGGTGCGGCGGGGATCAGGTGGTGGGGTCGTGCGGTGCGTCGGGCGGCGACGCCGCCGACGGGCGAGTGCCCTTGCGCGGGGTGCTCTCGCGCGGGGTGCCCTCGCGCGGGGTGCCCTCGCGCGGGGTGCCCTTGCGCGGGGTGCCCTTGCGCGGGGTGCCCGTGCGCGCCGGTCGTGCCGGTGGCGGGGAGGCCGGCTCGGCCGCCCCCGCGGTGCCGCGGGGCGAGTCGCCCTCGATGTCGTCGGCGATCGAGCCGGTCGCCGTGACGACGCTGACGGCGACGTCGTCACCGCTGGGCTGGGCCTCCCCGCGGAAGCTCGTGTAGATCTCGACGAGGACCTGCTTCTGCCGCTCGGTCAGCGCGTCGTCGGCGAGCACGGCGTCGACGACGGCGCTCGCCGCGGCCCGCTGCTCGAGGAAGCCGGCCTGCACGTAGAGCGCCTCGGCGGAGATCCGCAGCCCCTTCGCGATCTGCTGCAGGATGTCGGCGCTCGGCTTGCGCAGCCCCCGCTCGATCTGGCTCAGGTAGGGGTTGCTGACGCCGGCCAGCTTCGCCAGCTGGCGCAGCGAGATGTTGCTGCTGGCGCGCTGCTCGCGGATGTAGTCGCCCAGGCCGCGGATCTCTCCCGCGGCGGCGGTGACCGTCTCCTTCGCCTTGTCCTTCATCACGGACGACGGTACGCCGCGGTGCTAGCAGTTGCAAGCGGTTTTGCAAGCACCCCACGGTGACCTGGGACACGGCGCCGCCGACGGTCCCCGGAGGCGCGTTGCCAGCCGGTCAGCGCACGATCTTCCCGGCCTCAGGAGGGGGTCGGACCGGCCTGCACCACGAGCACGGCGATGTCGTCCTCGTGGCTCTGCTCGCCCGCGGCGACGACGGCGTCCGCCGCCCGCCCGGCGTCGACGTGGTCGAGCACGACGACCGCGTCGACGACGCGCTTGATCCCGACGTCGATGCTGTAGCCGCGCCGCTCGACCAGCCCGTCGGTGAACAGCACGAGCAGGCTGCCGTCGGGCAGGTCGGTGACGTGATCGGTGCGCGGGCTGTGCCGGTCCATTCCGAGCAGCAGGTCCGGCTCGGCGTCGAGGACGGTCGCCGTGCCGTCCGGGTGGCGCAGCACCGCCGGCGGGTGGCCCGCGTTCGACCAGCGGATGCGCCGCTGCCCGGGCGTCCCCTCGACCCGGACGAGGAGCGCCGTGGCGAGCGCGTCGATGCCGAGGCGGTGCGCCGCCCGGTCGAGTCGGGTCAGCAGCGCCGCGGGCGGGTCGGTGCTGTCGACCGCGATGCCTCGCAGCACGTTGCGGATCTGGGCCATCGCGGCCGCAGCGGTGCGGTCGTGCCCGGTGACATCACCGATCACGAGCAGCGTCGACCCGCTCTCGGTGAGGAACGCGTCGTACCAGTCACCGCCGACCTGCGCCTCCTGGGCGGCCGGCTCGTACCGCACGGCGATGACGAGCTCGTCGGGCTGCGGCGGCTCGGTGAGCAGGCTGCGCTGGAGCGCCTCGGACAGCCGTGCGGCGGCCGCCGCCGAGGCCCGCTCGGCGGCGGCGGCGGAGATGCGTCGCAGGGCCTGCGCGACCTGCGCGGCGAAGCCCTCCATCATCGCGACGTCGTCGACGGTGAACTCCCGCTCGTCGACCCACGACGCGACGAGCGCGCCGATCAGCCGCCCGCCGACCCGCAGCGGCAGTGTCGCCCACGCCCGGCGCTGCGTCGCCTCGTAGACCTGGGCGGTCAGCTCGCTCCACGCCAGCCCGCTCGCCACCGTGGGCAGCAGCACTGCCTCGCCGGTGCGCGCGACGTGCGCGGCGGGAAGCGGGCTGTCCAGCGGCAGCTCCGCGTACGCCACCTGCACGTGGTCGCCGAGGCTCTCGCTGACTGTCAGCCGGACGACAGCGGCTTCGTCGTCGCGGACGCTGATCGCGCCCCCGTCGGCGCCGAGGACGGGCAGGCCGCGGCTGAAGATGATGCGGCTGAGGTCCTCGACGCTGTCGGCTCCGGTGAGCTCCATGGCGACCGCCGCCAGGCTCGCGACGCGCGCCGCGGCCTCCTCCTTCAGCGCGAGCGCCGCCTGCAGTTCGTGCGCCCGGGCGTACAGATCGGCCTCGACCTCCTGCACCCTTCGGCTGAGCCGTTCCGAACGCTGCCGCTCGACGTCCCCGGCCTGGCGGTCGCGCACCCAGTCGGTGACGTCCTCCGCGCGCTGCGCGACGAGGGCGACCTCGCCGTCCGGCCCGACGACGGGGACGGAGATCAGCGACCACCAGCGCTCGCTCATCCCGCCCGTGGTGGGGTCGGGGATGTCGTACTTCTGCAGCGGCATCGTGTCGATGCGGCCGGTGTCGCGGGCCCGCTCGAACGAGCGCTTGATCCGCGGGACGCCCTCCTCGTCGAGGGTGTCCGGGGAGGCCGGGAACGCCTCGAAGACCGGCTGCCCGACGATGTCCTCGAGGCGCCGCCCGACGG
>JBKHYE010000121.1:0-11911 GCA_046565705.1 Actinomycetes bacterium | reverse complement strand
AGCAGGTCGCACGGCGCTTCACCGCGATGGACCTGGTGGAGCGCGACCTGCTGGGCGAGCGGCTGCGGGTGCGCGACGACGTCCGCCTGGTCGAGAGCTCGCGCCCGGTCGACGGCGAGTGGGTGCCGGTCAGCCAGCGGCTGGTGCAGGAGTCCGGGCTGCGCTGGTCGGGCGGCGTCGACCTCTACGGCGCCGCGCTGCTCTCCGACTGCGACGGGACGCGGCCGCTCGGCGAGCTCGTCGGCGTGCTGGCCGCCGCCACGGGCCTCGGACCCGGCGAGGTGGCCGAGCAGGTGGTGCCCGTCGTGCACCGCCTGGTCGAGCAGGGGTTCCTCGTCGCGGACGCGTGACGCGGGCGCCTCCGGAGGTCGGCCGGGCCGCGCTTCGGGCACACTGCCGGGGACCGCGTCGTTCGACAGACGCCACCGCCGCGGGCAACACTGCCGCCGCATCCCCGCCTGACCTGCCTATGGAGAGCCGTGCCCGAGACCGACACCACGACCCCTGCACCGAGCGGGAGCCGTCGGCTGGTCATCGTGGAGTCGCCGGCCAAGGCGAAGAAGATCGCGAGCTTCCTCGGGCCCGGCTACACCGTCGAGTCGAGCATCGGGCACATCCGCGACCTGCCCAAGAACGCCGGCGAGGTGCCGCCGGAGTTCAAGGGCGAGAAGTGGGCGCGCACCGGCGTCGATCCCGACAACGACTTCCGCACCCTGTACGTCGTCAACCGCGACAAGAAGGAGCAGGTCGCCAAGCTCAAGAAGCTGCTGAAGAGCAGCGACGAGCTGTTCCTCGCGACCGACGAGGACCGCGAGGGCGAGGCGATCGCCTGGCACCTGCTCGAGATCCTCGAGCCGACCGTGCCGGTCCGCCGGATGGTGTTCCACGAGATCACGCCGCAGGCCATCCAGCGGGCGGTGGAGGAGCCGCGCGAGCTCGACCTGCAGCTCGTCGACGCGCAGGAGACGCGGCGCATCCTCGACCGGCTGTACGGCTTCGAGGTCAGCCCGGTGCTGTGGCAGAAGGTCATGCCGGGCCTGTCGGCAGGGCGCGTGCAGAGCGTCGCGACGCGCGTCGTCGTCGAGCGCGAGCGGGAGCGGATGCGCTTCCGGCAGGCGGAGTACTGGGACGTCGAGGGCACGTTCACCGCACCGGAGCAGGACGACGTCGCGGCGCCCCGCGCGGTGCAGGCCACGCTCGTCGCCGTCGATGGCCGCCGCCTGGCGACCGGCAGCAGCTTCGAGCAGGAGACCGGCGAGCTCAAGCCCGGGCTCGACGTCGTGCGGCTCGACGAGGCCAGCGCGCGCAGCCTGGTCGAGCGGCTGGAGAGCGCCGCCTTCGCGGTCCGCTCCGTCGAGGACAAGCCCTACACCCGCAAGCCGTACGCGCCGTTCATGACGTCGACGCTGCAGCAGGAGGCCGGCCGCAAGCTGCGCTTCTCCGCGCAGCGCACGATGCAGACGGCGCAGCGGCTCTACGAGAACGGCTACATCACCTACATGCGCACCGACAGCATCACGCTGTCGGAGACGGCTGTCGCCGCCGCGCGCTCGCAGGCGGCGCACCTGTACGGCCCGGAGTACGTGCCGGAGCAGCCGCGCCGCTACACCGGCAAGGTGAAGAACGCGCAGGAGGCGCACGAGGCCATCCGCCCCGCCGGGGACGTGTTCCGCACGCCGGGCGAGGTGCGGGGCGAGCTCGACGGCGACCAGTACCGGCTCTACGAGCTGATCTGGCAGCGCACCGTCGCCTCGCAGATGGCCGACGCCAAGGGCGTCACCGCCAGCGTGCGGCTCGGCGCCACGACCGCCGACGGCACCGACGCGGAGTTCAGCGCGACCGGACGCGTCATCACCTTCCCCGGCTTCCTGAAGGCCTACGTGGAGGACACCGACGACGAGACCGCCGAGAAGGACAACGCGGAGCGGCGGCTGCCGCGGGTCGCCGTCGGGGACCCCGTCGGCGTGGAGGTGCTCGAGCCGCAGGGGCACGCGACGTCGCCGCCCGCGCGCTACACCGAGGCCTCGCTGGTGAAGCGGCTCGAGGAGCTCGGCATCGGCCGGCCGTCGACGTACGCCAGCATCATCGAGACGATCCAGGACCGCGGCTACGTCTGGAAGAAGGGCACCGCCCTGGTGCCGACGTGGCTGGCGTTCAGCGTCATCTCCCTCATGGAGCGGTACTTCGCGCGGCTGGTGGAGTACGAGTTCACCGCGTCGCTCGAGGACGACCTCGACGAGATCGCCCGCGGTGCCCGCCGCCGCGTCGACTGGCTCTCGGCGTTCTGGTTCGGGTCCGACGCCGGCAAGGAGGGCGGCCTCGCGCGGCTCGGCGGTCTGAAGAACCTCATCGCCGAGAACAAGGACCGCATCGACCCGCGGGACATCGGCACCATCCCGATCGGCCGGGTCCCCGACGGGGCCGAGGGGGCCGGCAACGAGGTCGTCGTCCGGGTCGGGCGCTACGGCCCGTACCTGCAGGTCGGGGAGCAGCGGGCGTCGGTGCCCGACGACCTCCCGCCGGACGAGCTGACGGTCGAGAAGGCGCTCGAGCTGCTCGCCGCGCCGTCGGGCGACCGTGAGCTCGGCACGGACCCGTCGACCGGCCACACGCTGGTGGCGAAGGCCGGCCGCTACGGGCCGTACGTCACGGAGGTGCTGCCGGACGGCGTCGCGGGGAGCAAGGGCGCCAAGCCGCGCACGGCGTCGCTGTTCTCCTCCATGACGCTCGACACGGTGACGCTCGACGACGCGCTGAAGCTGCTGACGCTGCCGCGCGTGCTGGGCACCGCCGAGGACGGCGAGGAGGTCACGGCGCAGAACGGCCGCTACGGCCCGTACGTCAGCAAGGGCAAGGAGTCGCGCTCGCTCGAGAGCGAGGAGCAGCTGTTCGACGTCACGCTCGAGCAGGCGCTCGCGCTGCTGGCCCAGCCGAAGCAGTACGGCCGCAAGCGCGCCGCGCCGACGCCGCCGCTCAAGGAGCTGGGCAACGACCCGGTGAGCGGCAAGCCGATGGTGGTGAAGGAGGGCCGGTTCGGCCCGTACGTCACCGACGGGGACGGCACGAACGCCTCGCTCCGCAAGGGCGACACGATCGAGAACCTCACTGACGAGCGGGCGGCCGAGCTGCTCGCCGAGCGGCGGGCGCGCGGGCCGGCGAAGAAGGCGGCGAAGAAGGCGGGCCCGCGCAAGCCGGCGGCCAAGAAGGCCGCCAAGAAGCCCGCCACCAAGAAGGCCGCCGCCAAGAGGGCCTGACCCGGGGCGTCGCTGCGCGCACCGCCGCGCCGCCCGCTCGACCCGCCGGCACCCGATGCGTCCACCCACGCACGCGAGGGGCTCCCGTCCGTCTCGAGCCGGACACCTGTCACTCGCGCGTCGAGGTGGACGGGTCGAGTGCCACGGCCGGCGGCCCGCGCGCGCCACCGGGGCGCGGGCGGCTGTGCGCGGTCGGCCGCACGACCCCGTCCGCCCGTAGGCTCGGCACCGTGACGAGCCCACCGCCGCCGGTCGGCCCTGGCGGGCCGCCGCACCCCGGTGAGCTCCAGCACGTCCATCTCCGGGGCGGTGTGCGCGGCGTCCTGCAGATCACCACGTTCCGCCGGCTCTACGTCGCGCTCGCGATGTCCAGCATGGGCGACTGGCTCGGCTTCCTCGCCACCACCGCGCTGGCCGCCCAGCTGATGGACACCTTCGCCGGCAAGGCCTATGCGACCGGAGGCGTGCTGGTGTTCCGGCTGCTGCCCGCGGTGTTGTTCGGGCCGCTCGCCGGCGCCTTCGCCGATCGGTGGGACCGGCGCCGCACGATGGTCGTCTGCGACGTCCTGCGCTTCGCGCTGTTCCTGTCCATCCCGCTCGTCGGACTGTGGTCCGGTGGCGGCACGCCGGCGCTGGTGTGGCTGCTGGCGGCGTCGTTCCTCATCGAGACCGTCAGCCTGTTCTGGATCCCGGCCAAGGAGGCGTCGGTCCCGAACATCGTCCCGCGCGAGCGACTGGAGTCGGCCAACCAGCTGACGCTCGTCGCGACGTACGGCTCGGCGCCGGTCGCCGCCGCCGTCTTCGCCGTGCTGTCCCTGGTCTCCGGCTGGCTGGGCGACGGCGTCGACTACTTCGCGACCGGCCCGGTCGACCTCGCGCTCTATGTCAACGCCGCGACGTTCCTGTTCGCCGCGGCGACGGTGTACCGCCTGCGCGAGCTGCCCAGCCCGAGCCGCGACCGGAACGCCGAGGGTGCCGAGCCGATGCCGTCGGTGCTCACCAGCCTGCGCGAGGGCCTCGCCTTCATGGGGCGGACGCCGCTCACCCGCGGCCTGCTCGTGGGCATGCTCGGCGCGCTCGCCGCGGGCGGCGCCATCATCGCGCTGGGCCGGCTGTTCGCGGAGTCGGTGCTGGGCGGCGGCGACGCCGCGTACGGCCTGCTGTTCGGCGCGATGTTCGTCGGCATCGCGCTCGGCGTCGCGCTCGGGCCGCGTGCACTGGGCGACCTGTCCCGCCGCCGCGCGTTCGGGCCGTCGATCATCGGTGCCGGTGCCGCGCTGGTGTTCATGTCGCTGGTACCGGTGCTCGCGCTTGCCACCCTGGCCACCGTGCTGGTCGGCTTCTTCGCCGGCATCGCCTACGTCGTCGGCATCACGCTGCTGGGCCTCGAGGTCGAGGACGAGCTGCGCGGTCGCATGTTCGGCCTCGTCCAGTCGCTGATGCGCATCGACCTGCTGCTGGTCACGGCCGCCGCGCCGTTCCTCGCCGGCGCGATCGACGAGGGCTCGCACGACGTCGGCCCCTTCACCGTCGACCTCAACGGCGTCTCGATCGTGCTGTTCGTCGGCGGGCTGCTCGGTATCGCCGTCGGCATCGTCAGCCACCGGCAGATGGACGACCGTCCCGGTGTGCCGCTGCGGTCGGACTTCGTCGCGATGCTGCGGCGGACGCCGCCCGCGCCCGGGCTGCCCGGCCGCTTCGTGGCGTTCGAGGGTGGCGAGGGAGCCGGCAAGAGCACCCAGCTGCGGCTGCTGGCCGAGTGGCTGCGCGAGCGCGGCCACGACGTCGTCGTCACCCGAGAGCCCGGTGCGACCGAGGCCGGTGCGCGGCTGCGCGCGATCCTGCTCGACCCGGCGACCCGGCTCGCGCCGCGCGCGGAGGCGCTGCTCTACGCGGCCGACCGGGCCCAGCACGTCGGCCAGGTGGTGCGCCCGGCGCTGCGTCGAGGCAGCATCGTGCTCACCGACCGGTACGTCGACTCCTCGCTCGCCTACCAGGGGGCCGGTCGCGAGCTCGAGCGCGACGACGTCGCTCGTCTGTCGCGGTGGGCCACCGAGGGTCTCGTGCCCGACCTGGTCGTGCTGCTCGACGTCGACCCGGAGGTCGGGTTGCGCCGGGCCCGCGCCGAGGGCATCCCCGACCGCATCGAGGCGGAGTCGCTCGCGTTCCACCGCCGCGTGCGCGAGGGGTTCCTCGACCTCGCCGCCGCCGCCCCCGAGCGCTACCTCGTGGTCGACGCCGCGCTGCCGGCCGAGCAGGTCGCCGCTCTCGTGCGCACCCGGCTCGAGCCGGAGCTGCCGCCCGTGCGCGAGCCGGCGGCGGCGTCGTGAGCGTCTTCGACGCCCTCGTCGGCCAGGACCGCGTGGTCGCCCAGCTGCGCGCCGCCGCCGAGGCGGCCGGCCGTGCCGTGGCGGGCTCCGACGACACCGCCGAGATGACGCACGCCTGGCTGTTCACCGGCCCGCCGGGGTCCGGGCGGTCGATCGCGGCGCGGGCGTTCGCCGCGGCGCTGCAGTGCCCGGACGCCGGCTGCGGGCACTGCACCGACTGCCGCCAGGCGCTCGGCGGCACGCACCCCGACGTCGCGCAGATCGACACCGAGGGCCTGTTCATCTCGATCGCCGCGGCGCGCGACCTCGTCGCGCGGTCCTCGCGCATCCCGACCCGCGGGCGCTGGCAGGTCACCGTCGTCGAGGACGCCGACCGGATGCAGGAGCGCACGTCGAACACGGTGCTCAAGGCGGTCGAGGAGCCACCGCCGCACAGCGTCCTGCTGCTGTGCGCGCCGACCGCGGAGGACCTGCTGCCGACGATCCGGTCGCGATGCCGCCGCGTCGTCCTCGGCACGCCGGCCGTCGATGCGGTCACGGCGCTGCTCGTGTCGGAGGGCGTCGACGAGGCGATGGCCGCGTTCGCCGCTCGCGCGTCGCAGGGCCACATCGGCCGGGCCCGCCGGCTCGCCAACGACGAGCAGGCTCGGCAGGAGCGGCACCAGGCGCTCGCCGTCGCCCGCTCTCTGCAGACGGTGGCCTCGACGCTCGGTGCCGCGGCCGGGCTGGTCGACGCCGCCAAGGAGGAGTCGGCCCGCCTCACGTCGGCGCGCGACGAGAAGGAGCGCGCGGAGCTCGCGACCGCGCTCGGCGCCGGCGCCACCGGCAAGGGCTTCACCGGTCGGACGCCGCGCGGCGGCGCGGGCATGCTCAAGGACCTCGAGACGACGCAGAAGAACCGTGGGACGCGCACGCAGCGCGACGCGCTCGACCGAGCGCTCACCGACCTCGCCGCCTTCTACCGCGACGTCCTCACCGTGCAGCTCGGCGCCGGCGTCGAGCCGGTCCACACGGACGTGGCCGAGCAGGCCTCCGTGATCGCGCGCAGCACCACGCCGGAGTCGACGCTGCGCCGCATCGACGCCGTCCTGGCCTGCCGCGAGGCGCTCGACGCGAACGTCGCGCCGCTGCTCGCGGTGGAGGCGATGGCGCTCGCGCTGCGGGCCGGTTGAGCCCGCCGCGGATCCCCTAGACTGCTGCGCGCACCAGCCGACCAGCGCCGCCTTAGCTCAGTCGGCAGAGCGGTTCACTCGTAATGAACAGGTCGTCGGTTCGAGTCCGACAGGCGGCTCCACGCGTCGACGCAGCCCGGCCGGGCACCCGCGCCGACACCTGTGTTGATCAACAGGAACGCCACGCCGGTGAGGACGCCCGGCCCTCGGCGTGGCTCTCCTGTTGATCATCAGGAATGGGTGGCTGCGCGGCGTCAGACGTACCGGCTCAGCACGTCCCACGCCAGCCGGGCGATGAGCACGCTGACGACGACGAGGAACACCCGGCGCACCAGCACGCTGCCGTAGCGGATCGCGAGCCGCACGCCGAGCTGCGCGCCGACCAGGTTCGACACCGCCATCGCGGCGCCCACCGCCCACAGCACGTGGCCGCCGAGGGCGAACAGCAGCAGCGCCGCGGCGTTCGTCGACGTGTTGACGACCTTCGCCGTCGCGCTCGCGTGCAGGAACGACAGCCCGAGCGCGCCGACCAGCAGGAACACCAGGAAGCTGCCGGTGCCGGGCCCCGCGACGCCGTCGTAGAAGCCGATCACGGCGCCGCCGGCCAGGGCGACGGCTCGCTGGGCGCCCGGGCGCAGCCGCAGCGCCTCGACCTCGCCGAGGGCGGGCCGGCGCAGCGTGTAGACGAAGACGCCGACCAGCGCGACGAGCACCAGAGGCTCGAGGACGTCGCCGTCGACGACGGTCGCGAGCAGCGCGCCACCGCCCGAGCCGACGAAGGCCGCGGCCGCCATCGTGAGGGCGGTCGGCACGTCGACCTTCGTGCGGCGCAGGTAGGTGACGGCCGCCGACGACGTGCCGACGATCGACGACAGCTTGTTCGTCCCGAGCAGCGACACCACGGGCGCCTGCGGAAGCACGACGAGCAGCGCCGGCAGCTGCACCAGCCCGCCACCGCCGACGACGGCGTCGACCGCGCCCGCCAGCATCGCGAACAGGCACAGGACGACGACGTCCGACAGCGCGACGTCCACGACCCTCCCGGTCCTCCCCTGGTGCGGCCGCTCAGCCTTCCGTACGGTGCGCGCATGGGCACTGCCGCCTCACCCGAGCAGCTCGCCGCCGACCGCGAGCGGCTGCGCGCCGCGTACCTGCGGCCGGCAGGTGCGCGGCCGCCGTCGTCGGCCCGCGGGCTGCACCACACCGCCCTCGTGTCGGGCGACGTCGAGCGGACCGTGCGCTTCTACCAGGAGCTGCTCGAGTTCCCGCTGACGGAGATGATCGAGAACCGCGACTACCCCGGTTCGACGCACTTCTTCTTCGACATCGGGCACGAGAACCTGCTGGCGTTCTTCGACTTCCCGGGTCTCGGCAGCCCCCCGTACGCCGAGGTCCTCGGCGGGCTGCACCACATCGCCATCTCCGTCGAGCCGGAGCGCTGGGAGCACCTGCGGCGCAAGCTCGACGACGCCGGCGTCCAGTACGCGCACCACAGCGGCACGTCGCTCTACTTCTCCGGCCCCGACGGTGAGCGACTCGAGCTCATCAAGGACCCGCTCGGCGAGATGTACGGCGACGTCGTGCTCTAGCCGGTCCTCTCGCGGCGCTCAGCCGTCCGCGTGCCGCTCGACATCCGGGTCGCCCACGTGGGCGACGGCGTGCGGATCGGCCTTGTACCGCTCGTAGGACGCGAGGACCTCCTGCTCGGCCTCCGCCCGACCGACCCACTCCGCGCCCTCGACCGACTTGCCGGGCTCGAGGTCCTTGTAGACCTCGAAGAAGTGCTGGATCTCCAGCTTGTCGAACTCGCTGATGTCCTCGATGTCCTGCAGGTGCGTGGCCCGCGGGTCGTGCGCCGGGATGCACAGCACCTTCTCGTCCGGGCCCGCCTCGTCGCGCATCCGGAACATGCCGAGCGCACGGCAGCGGATGAGGCACCCGGGGAAGGTCGGCTCCTCGAGCAGCACCAGCGCGTCGAGCGGGTCGCCGTCACCGCCGAGGGTGTGCTCGACGAAGCCGTAGTCGGCCGGGTAGCTGGTGCTCGTGAACAGCCGGCGGTCCAGCCGGATCCGGCCGGTGTGGTGGTCCATCTCGTACTTGTTGCGCTGCCCCTTCGGGATCTCGATGGTGACGTCGAACTCCACGGCGGTCCTCTCGGGCGGGGGGCGGCGCGGCCTAGTGTCGCGCAGGGGGTGCGGCCGGCGGACAGGAGGCGGGGCGGTGCGTGCGAGCGCCAAGGCGCTGCTCGGCGGGCTGACCGCGCTGACCCTCGTCGCCGGCGGCGCCACCGCGGTCGTGCTGCAGTCCGCAGACGAGCGCCCCGAGGCCGCGCCGACCCGGGAGCCGCTGCCGCCGCCGGAGCCGGTCCCCGAGCGCACCCCGCTGCTCGAGGCCGCCGGCACCGAGGACGACGGCCAGGAGCCGACCCGCGCCGCGCTGCAGGCGCTCGTCGAGCAGGCGCTCACCGATCCGGTGCTCGGCGGCCAGCTGGCGGTGTCGGTCGTCGACGTCGGCTCGCTCGAGGTCCTGTACGAGCGCGACGCCGACGCGATGCTCATCCCGGCGTCGACGGCGAAGATCGTCACGGCGGTCACCGCGCTGACCTCGCTCGACGACGACGCCCGTCTCACCACCCGAGTGGTCGCCGGCAGCGCGCCCGGCGAGGTCGTGGTCGTCGGCGGCGGAGACCCGACGCTCGCGTCGTCGGCGCAGGCGCAGCGCACGCCGCAGGACGCGCGCCTGGACGTGCTCGCCGCGCAGGCGCTCGAGGCGCTGGGGGGCCAGCCGGTGCGACGGGTCGTCGTCGACGACACGCTGTACAGCGGCCCGACCACAGGCCCGGGGTGGTCGCCGTCCTACGTCGGGGGCGGGAACGTCGCGCCGGTCATGGCGCTGATGGTCGACGGCGGTCGGGTGCGCCCCGACCGGCGGGCGCGCTCCGCCGACCCCGCGCTGGCGGCCGGGCAGCAGCTGGCCGCGCGGCTCACGAACGGCGGACCCGCACCGGAGGTCGTGCGCGGTCGTGCACCCGACGACGCGCGGGAGCTCGCCGCCGTCGAGAGCGCGCCGGTCAGCACGCTGGTCGAGCGGATGCTGTCGGCGAGCGACAACGACCTCGCCGAGGCGCTGGCCCGGCAGGTGGCTCTGGCGGAGGGCCAGCCGGCGAGCTTCAGCGGCGCCGCGGCGGGGCTGCGGACGGCGTCCGGCCGGGTGCTCGAGCCGCTCGGCGTGCGCGCCGAGGCGGTGCAGCTGGCCGACGGCAGCGGGCTGTCCCGTGACAACCGGCTCGCGCCCGGAGCGCTCACCCGACTGCTGACCGGCGTGCTCGGCGGCGACCCGGGCGCGCTGTCGCCGGTGCTGACCGGCCTGCCGGTCGCCGGCTTCGACGGCACCCTCGCCGACCGCTACCGCGAGGGACCGCAGGTCGCCGGCGCCGGCGTCGTCCGCGCGAAGACGGGGACGCTGCGCGGTGTGAGCGCGCTCGCCGGGGTGGTGCGCACCGCCGACGGGCGGCTGCTCGCGTTCGACCTCACCGCGGACGCCGTGCAGGGGGGGCGCACCCTCGCGGCCGAGGCGGTCCTCGACCGGCTGGCCGCCGCCTTCGCCCGGTGCGGCTGCCGCTGACGCGCCCGTCCCCGCCCGGAGCCCTCCCGACGGTTTCCGGCGGTCCGGCAACCGCACCAGCGCCTCCACCGGTCGCGCCCGGAGCCCTCGCGACGGTTCCCGGCGGTCCGGCAACCGCACCAGCGCCTCCACGGCGAGGCGTAGCGTGCCGGAGGTGTCCGGTCCTCCCAGCAGCCCCGTCGACTACGACCTCGCCGTCGCGACCGCTCGCCGGCTGGCGCCGGCCCCGCCGCAGATCTCATGGGCGGAGGCGACCGCCGTCGTCACCGAGCTGCGCGGCCTGGCCGTCCGGGCGGAGGAGCACGTGCGGCAGGTGACCGGTCTCGTGCCGCCGTTGGAGCCGGAGGAGGCCGTCGTCGTCGACCGGCCGGGCTGGGCCGAGGTCAACGTCCGCTCGTTCCGCACGGTGCTCGAGCCGCTGACGGAGAAGCTGCGCGAGAAGCAGCAGAGCAAGGTGGCGACGGCCGTGACGGCCAAGGTCGCGGGCGTCCAGATGGGCACGATCCTCGCCTGGCTGTCGGGCAAGGTGCTCGGTCAGTACGAGGCGCTCCTGCCCGAGGGCACCGACGGCCGGCTGGTCGTCGTGGCGCCGAACATCGTCGAGACCGAGCGACGGCTGGGCGTCGATCCGCAGGACTTCCGGCTGTGGGTGACCCTGCACGAGGTCACGCACCGCACGCAGTTCACGGCGGTGCCGTGGCTGCACGACCACGTCCGCACCGAGGTCGGCACGCTGCTCGAGGCCACGAAGCTCGACGACCCGCAGGCCCTGCTCGACCGGCTCAAGGGCATCGTCACCGAGCTGCCGCGGGGCGGCTCGCTCATCGACGTCCTGCAGACGCCGGAGCAGAAGGTCGTCCTGGACCGGGTCACCGCCTTCATGAGCCTGCTCGAGGGCCACGCGGAGCACGTCATGGACGGCGTCGGCCCGTCGGTCGTGCCGTCGGTGCGTCACATCCGGGACCGGTTCCAGCAGCGTCGCCGGGAGACCGGTGGCCTGCTCGACAAGGTGCTCCGGCGGGTGCTCGGGCTCGACCTCAAGGCGCTCCAGTACGCCGAGGGCAAGGCGTTCGTCGACCACTGCGTGCAGGCCGTCGGCATGGCGTCGTTCAACAAGGTCTGGGACTCGCCGCAGACGCTGCCGACGCGCGAGGAGATCCGCCGGCCGCAGCAGTGGGTCGAGCGCGTGCACGGCAGCGGCCCGGCCGAGATCACCGCCTGAGCGCAGCGCGGGAGAGGGGGCGGCGCGGTGACGGGGCCACCGGCGGCGACCGCTGCGGTGCGGGTCGCCGTCCGGCGGTGCCTGGCCGACGTGCCGGCCGACGCCGTCGTCGCCGCTGCCGTCTCCGGTGGGCCGGACTCCCTCGCCCTGGCTGCCGCGCTGGCGTTCGAGCGGCCGGGCTCGTGCGCGCTCGTCGTCGACCACGGGTTGCAGGCTGGTTCGCACGAGGTCGCGGTGCGAGCCGCCGACCAGTGCCGTGCCCTCGGCCTCGACGCCCAGGTGCTCGGCGCGACGTCGTGCTCTCCACAG